>CAYSSY010000001.1:0-98590 GCA_964434055.1 uncultured Gammaproteobacteria bacterium
ATTTTAGCCATGGATACTTTTGGACCAATCGCTGACAATGCCGGCGGTATTATCGAGATGAGCCAGCAACCTGAAGAGGTTCGCGAAAAATCTGATAAATTAGATGCTGTTGGAAATACCACCAAAGCCTTAACTAAAGGCTATGCTGTTGGTTCAGCGGCACTGGCTGCCTTCCTATTATTTTCAGCTTACCTTGATGAAGTACGTAATTACGGTTTAAATTTAACAAGTGTTGATATAGCTAAACCGGCTGTTTTTGTCGGCGCTCTTTTGGGGGCAATGTTGGTTTTCTTATTCTCAGCTTTTGCCATCCGGGCTGTAGGTAAAGCTGCTTACTATGTTATTAATGACGTGCGTAATCAATTTAAAGAAAAACCTGGCATTCTACAAGGAACAGAAAAACCTGATTATGGCCGCACGGTTGACATTGTTACCAAAGGCGCCTTAAAGGAAATGGTTCTACCTGGTCTATTAGCAACCTTAATGCCGGTGGCGGTCGGTGTGATCTTTAAACTCTTGGGTGTCGGCGCAGAAACAGTCGCTGCGCTCTTAATGGTCGGTACCATTGTCGGCATTTTGATGGCTTTGTTTTTAAACAATGGCGGCGGTGCCTGGGATAATGCTAAAAAATATATTGAAGCTGGCAACTTGGGCGGCAAGGGCTCTGATACCCATAAAGCTGCGGTCGTCGGTGATACTGTAGGCGATCCTTTTAAAGATACGGCTGGACCATCACTCCACGTCTTGATAAAACTACTTTCTACAATTACTCTGGTTTTAGCGCCGCTCTTTATCTAAATAACTTCTTTAAAACCCCACTCATTAATTAAGTGGGGTTTTAATTTTTAAATCCTAAACTAGGACTTTAAAATAAGCAGTAATTCTTGACATTTTTTTATTTTAAGACTATCTTAAAAAAAATAGCCGAATTCAAAAATCTAATGGGGAGGAACAAGGTATGAAAAAGGTCATACACAGAGTCAAACACTTTTTTGGCTTTGGTTGCTGGTCAACCTGTCCTAAGTGTCAAAATGGCTGTCAACGAATTCCCGGTATGCATTGGGTACACCAATGCAAAAAAGGACACGAATGGACAGCGAAGGGGGATGGCGACGATTGAGTCACCTGCATTTAAAATTGATCTCTAACAAAGAGATCAGTTTTTATTTTTTCTTCAATAAATTCTATTTATTAACGCTACCAATTATAAACATATGTAGTACATAAAATCTATTCATTCAAATTATAATCCGAACTTACTTTTTCTAATTTATCAACCACTAATTTTGACTCACGTAAATCACCAATTTCAAAACCACCATTCATTTTAACAACACTGACTAAATAAAGATAGTCAGCGGGATTGCGATAATCCTGGGGTAGATAAAATCTAAACTTACTCGAAACTTGCTGGCCTTTTGTCCAGGTGCGTGTCGGCAAGAAGCTGTATCCCAGTGGATAAAATTTCTGCCAGACCTTTTTACCCTGATCATTCTGCACTTCAAACAACAAAGTATAGTCACTGGTTAAATCCTGATTGGCTCTAAATTGTAAGCTCACCAGTAATTCACCGCCTTCTTGTTGTTGATCATAAATCCTGACAATACTCATTGGCATGTCTTCAGCGCCACAGCGACAACCACTGCCTAAATCGCGGTAAACAAACTCTGCCGACTGATAATTTTTCTTAAATAAAACCAAATCATCAAACCTTTTTATAATGCCATAATTACCTGCGGTCACTAAACTCTGTAAATTTTTTGGTATCTCAGTATAGTATTGGCTAGTCCAATCAAGTTTTGGATACTGAATTTGCCACTCAACCACATCTTGTCCTGATAAAACAAGATAGTCTGGTAAGTTATTAATTCTGTAATCACGGAAAGCATATTGCTCCTTGCCAATAATTGCGTAACGCAAAGCATAAAGTTCCTGACGGCTGGAAAGATAAGCCAGATGATTATCACTTGCCGCTATACTTGCCTTTTGGGGTATGGAATTAAGAACAGTCCATGTCTGAGCAGTTAAATCTGACTCCACACGACACAGGGCCTTTAATGTCTTAATCACCGGCCCCAAACTACCGGCTGACAATACAATGACGACAATTGCAATCAGATTAACCATCTTTTTATCTTTAAGAATTAACTGATACCAATTCAAATGCGTCCAGTTTTTTTTGCTATAAAGTTCACCCCAAGTGATAATTTTTTTCAAACCAAAAATTGCGCTCACCAAGAGACCGGGCAAAAATAAAGTTACATAATGGGTAAATAAAATTGTCGCCCCGCCGCCAACTGTAGTCAGGGTATACTGCGCAAACGGCACCAGTGTTAAAAGCAACCAACGGCTTTTCAAGAAAGGCAAAAAGAAAAAAGGCAAAACTAATCCCAATACCATTTCTAAATGTTTAAAAATTGCCAGGTGTTTTATAATTTGCCACGGTGAGGCAGAGAGTAGCCAGTGGTAAAAGATGGAAAAGGCATAAACACCTCCGGGTTGCTGAGACCTAATTACCAACTGACTGGCAACAAACCAGACCATCCCGCCAAGCAGCGGTGCTAAAAACCAGCGTGAATTTTTTAATAACCTTACCTCTTGTAAACGTTTTGTTTTTTTGGCTTTAAGCAATAAGTCCACCAAAATCGTCACGCCTAAAGTGATCATAAATAATGCCACGTCTTCCCGAGTAAGCAGCGCTAAAAAAATAAATACCAGATAAAACAAAAAATTATTCATCTCTGATTTTTTGGTAATAAACAATCTGTTCTCTTTGGTTTTTAGATAAAAATACAGCGCCCAGAAAATAAAAAATAACGAAAACGGTAATAAATGAAACTCAAAAAAATTGATGTTGTGCACAAATGGTGATAACAACCACCAGCCAACAACTAACAACGACCAAAATGAATTTTTTTTACTTAAAATTACTTGGGCAATCAGAAAAATGGGTAACGCAGTTAAAGCCAAAATAACTGTCTGTAATATCAACAGCATTCGCGGGTCTGGCCACAAGGCATAGAAAGGTAAAAGCAAAAATAAAATTGGCGTAAAATGATCACCTAAATAAGAATGACCTTGGATAGTGGAAGCAAAAAAATCACCGTGCAAAGTATTATAAAAAACTTGATTAATAATACTTAAATCAAGACTGTTATAAAAAAAATTATGATATTTCCATAAACACAGAGCAGATACAGCAATAATATAAAAAAATATGGAAACCCAGAGAATTAAACTAATTTTTTTTGACATAAATTGAATAAAGAAATAATTGTTGGTTATTAACTATTAGTTGTTAACTATTGTGTCGTTAGTCGTTAGTTGTCAGTCGTCTGTTGTTAGTCGCCTGCCTGCCAAAGCTTGAACGACGGCAGGTTTGTCATAATTTTATCATAAATATTGTCTTTTTAAAATTTGAGGAGTAAGATAATGATTGGTTATTTACAAATTCACCTTTACTCAAGGAGGTCATTATGCAAGGCATTGAAAAAGCTTATTGCGATGTTTGCATCCAGGCCTTGATAAATGCCTGGCAGGTTCTGATGGAAAAACCTGTAGCAGACAACCTGCGTCGTGTTAGATATGGTAAAGGCGACACTCTCGGCCTAGACGCGGCAACGGAAATCGCCATCTATCAACAAGTCATCAGTTTTGATCAACATGCCATTCTGGTTACCGAAGAATTGGATACACTCTCCCGTGACCGCTGGCCTGTTGAAGTCGACCCCATTAAACAACCGCTGATGTTATTTTCAGACCCGACAGACCGTTCGAGACAATTAGAAAAATTTCTCACTTCGATCGCACCCACTAAAGAACAACAATCAGAAAAGACTGCTTCACTGATAAAAAAATATGATGTCGTTGTTGAGTGGGAAAAATTATTTGAGAAACCGGCTACAATCACCGGACCGACCGGCTCAATCACCTGTATCCGCAAGGGCACTATTATCTTCTCACTTATTTTAAACTACATCACTGGTAATATCTTCATTACTGCACCCACGGGAATTTATTATCTCAGACTGACAGACCTGGCACACACTGCCTTAAAAAAGATTGATGTTGATTATTTGGTCGCGCATGGGAAAAAGCTTGATTTTATGCCAACCGAAGAAACATGTACCTCCACTGACGACCAGCAACGTTTCATAACTTTTCTAGGCAAAACCGGCTATCAGGAAAATCTTGACGACTGCATGATCTTTGTAGAGCATCCGGAACGTTTCATCCCAGAAAATCATCGGGAACCAGGCGGGCCAGCCAGAATTTTATACCTTTCCCGGCTGCAAAAAGGCTTTGGACCAATCGGTTTTATTCTGGCCAATGGTGAAAAAATCGGCGAGTGGATACCTTGGCTGGCTTTTGCTAAATTCGCCCGCAACAGCCACGGTAACCCAGCTCTAAAAATATATGAGATCGCTATTGATCGCCCGTGGACCAAAGAAGGTGTTTTGATGTCAACTGCACCACCTTACAGCATTTTTCAGAAAATGGGGGACCAACAGCAGTTTTATCTTGACGTCAGCCGCCTAAGAAAATTCCCACATCCAAGCCGTTTCCGGTCGATGATCGTTATAACTCCTTTCGACAACAACCTGATCATCAATACCATGCACCAACATCAATACCGTGAGATCTTTCTAGAATAGACTAAACTCTAAAAGTCATCATAAGATTCCTAATCCAGTTAGGAATCTTTTTAAATTAAACAAAACAATGTTTTTTAGAACAAAAAATGATTGACAAAATCAAAAAAATGTGCTACTATTACTTGAAAATAAATTTTGCTATTTTAACATAAAAAATACATCGATAATCGATGGAGGAGGAATAAAGTGAAACGGATCGGACTGATTTTAATGGTAGTCTTCATTTTGTGTGGAGATGTTTTTAGCTATGAAGGCTACCGTGGTTATTCGGGTAACAACGGGTACAGCGGCTACCTCAGCCGCGAACAAAAAGCCGCCTTAATCAAGGCTGGCGTTGATTCGTTTTTTGCAGTTCAGGAACGCAAAGCAGAAGCTGAACGTTTGCGCTTAGCGGAAATTGAACGCAAAAGAAAAGAGGTTGAGGAACGCCAGCGCCAGGCAGAACTGGAGAGTCAAAAAATAAACCAGATGGTGGAATATAATTCTGGTTATACTCAAACATATTCAAACCAGGTTTATCCATACTCTAACCAATATACTCTCGGCCCGGTTTACTTTGGGGTGGCTTCTCGATATCACAGCTCCTTAGATGGTAATCCAACATCAAATGGGGAGATATATAACGAACGAAAGTTAACGGCCGCTCACCGCACATTACCTTTTAACACTTGGGTGCGAGTCACCAATATTTTTAACGGGCGGAGTGTCCTAGTCAGAATTAATGACAGAGGGCCTTTTGTTAAAGGTCGAGACATTGACCTTTCAAAAGCCGCTATGTCTGAGATCGCTGACCTAAGGCAGGGTTTAGTTAGAGTTAAGATGGAGGTGATTAACATGCCTCCACAGTACCAAAACTGGCCGACGCCGGGCTACTACCGGATTGTCAGCAGGTTTGGTGCTTCGCGTAGTGGGGGATTAAGAAGGCATAAGGGGATAGATATTGGCACACCAGACTATGTCCCAGTACGGTCAAGTGCGCTTGGCATTGTCGCGTGGGCAGGCCATCGTGGAAAATATGGCAACGTCGTTTATGTTCGCCATCTTAACGGGTATGAAACCCGTTATGCCCACTTGAGTCGCATTCACGTGCGCTATGGCCAAATTGTAAACCAGTCTACTGTTCTTGGTTTAACTGGTCAAACTGGGAATTCTACCAGCCCACACCTGCATTATGAGGTGCGCCGCTACGGCCGCGCCCTCAATCCAGTTACAATGAAGTAATTAATTCAAATAACTGTTTTTCTTTAAAGAAGGAGTAAGCCATGAAACGCAATCTGTTTTTCATCGCGATTTTGGTTCTGGTAATCGCCACTATTGTCTCTGCTCAGACCAAAATCGAAGTCACCGACCCGCAGGGGTTGGTGGTTCCACAGCCGGCGTTCATCCAGTACCTTGCCTACCTGGCCGCTGACGATAGCGCCAGCCAGGCCAAGGCACGCATACTCGAAAATGTGATCGGCAAGGCACAGCTCGGGAAATTAATCACCACCTACTACACTGAGGTGGCAAAAAACCCGGGCAAGTTCGAGATTCGCGGCTCCAATGGATTCGGAGGGATCTTTGATCTCCTCTACAAAAAAAACCCGGACATCGTGAATTTGAATCAGACTCTTGCTCTGCTCCCTAACAATGTCATGGCCGGCGCCGCTGCTCGTGCCATCGACAAAAACGACGCCAACCTGCAAGTTCTCGAACATACCCGTTCGCCATGGGGCATGCCCGGCAGTACGGAAACGGTCTACAAAGGCAACTTCCAGGGCAACTATGGCGCTGGCGGGTATTCAACCGGCGGCCTGGATGCGCAGACCTTTGACGCCGCTTATCAAGCTTCGGCGGCAAGAGCGGCTGCCAAACGCCGCCTGCGCTAGGCAACACATTCGCAACATAAAAAAAGCGGATCGAACTCTTTAAGAGTGAGATCCGCTTCATTTTTTTATAAGAACTTTAAGGATTAGTTCGAGTGGCATTTTCTAGAATCAAAAAGATAGTATAAGTCACTGAATAAGCGGCAAAAATTAACAGCAACCCGATGCCCGCATTCTTAATGGTCTTTAAAGCGGTAGTAATTTGCTCTTCATTTCCCGCGGCAGTCATCCAGCGAACGCCAGCAATAACAATCAAGACTAAAAATATAATACCCACTAAAGATAAAACAAAACGCACGCCCTGAGCGATCACTAATGGTAATGGTAAATTGGAAACCTGAAAACCCAAACGTCCCATAACTTCGCCAATCTTTGAAGTTATCTCGCCTCTCAAACTTGTATCAGGAGGCGGGGGAGGCGGCGTACTCTGAGCCAATGAAATCTGAGGCAACAAACAGAAACAAAAAATTATTAAAATAAAAACTTTTAAACTCAAAATGGCTTTGTTGTTATAATTCATAAATTTTAAGGAGTTGGGGTTGTTACTGGCGTAGTCGCTTTAAAAAGGATGTCAATCACAAACCAGGTAATGATCCCTGATAAGAAGATAACTACCAAACCGCCAGCGGCATTTACAATAATCTTATGAGCTTTTTCAATATGTTGCTCATTACCGCCAGCCGTCATCCAAATGACGCCACCATAAATAATCAAAACAAAAAATATTACTCCGAGCAATCCTAAAAGATAAAAAATAACATCGCCAATGACTTCAGCCAGCCTAATATCCTCTCCGGAAGCGGTGGAATAGCCAGCCTGACCAGCAGTTTGATTTAACATATCACCGGCCTGATCAACACTGGGCACAGGTTCCTCTGCTGTTTGTGCTAAGAGCTCGGGTATAAAAATACTTGAAGTAAAAATTATAATCAAAGCTAGAACTAAATAGGAAATTATATTTTTCATATTATAACATTTAATTTAAGTGGCGGGGGTAGAAATCTTGGAAAGATTAACTATTCGGTCTAAAACATAAGCGGTAATCACATAAGCTAAAACTATGATCACTAAACCAATCGTTGCATTAATTACAATCTTTTTACCTTTGCCAACTTGTTCCTCGTTGCCCGCCGCCGTCATCCAGGTAAACCCACCAAAAATAATTAAAATAAAAAAAATTACACCCAGAAAACCTAAAACAACGCGGATCATGTTACCAATAAAAATCGCTAAACTTGGATCAGAACCCTTTTCAATTAAACCACCTTTTTCTGCAGTATTTTTTAAAGTATTAATCGGGTTAACTTGCTGAGCGGAAACGAATAATGGCTGGACTAAAAAAACAAAACAAACAGAAATGACCAAAGCTGATAAAAAGTATTTTTTAAAATAAGGCATAGGGACTTTGATAATTTTCAATTCTTAATTTTCAATTTTCATTGAATTTTCAATGAGTCAGTTTTTAAACACCTTCGTCATTGTAAATTGGAAATTAAAAATTGAAAATTGTACTTAAAAGAGCCGATACCGGCTTTAGGTTTCCCGGTACCGGCCCCAAACAAATTTCAATTTAATCTTTAGGTCGCAGATGTTAAAACTCTGAAGATGAAGACAGTAACTGCATAAGCGACGAAGATAATAATCAAACCAATAACGCCAGCACCAATTGTTTTTTTGGCTGAACCAATTGCTTCTTCGTTACCAGCAGCAGTCATCCAGCGAAAACCGCCAATTAAGATAATAACCAATGCCACTATACCCAAAATACCCAAAGCGACGTTAATAATTGCGGCCACAGTATCTCTAACATCTTTAGTACCTAGACCGGCATTTTGGCCGTAGCCAACGCCCCATTTTGAATCAACACCAGTTTGAGCAGAAACAACCACTGGCAAAACAAGCAAAGAAACTAAGAATAAACTTAATGCGTATTTCTTAATATTTTTAGTCATAAATTTTATCTATACTTAAATTTTATTATTCTGGCTGGGAAAATGAGGATATCAGGAAATATTAAATTATTTATGTGTCTTAGATAAATAATTACTAAAATAAAACGTTTAACGTGCGACCTTTTGTTTTATTATATAAGAATTATTAAAAAATGTCAAATTTTATCTGGATTAATTTTATTATAACAAAAAAGATAGAAAAATTATAGGAAACAGCAATAAAAAATAAAAGAATTAACTTACTTCTGACACTCGATTTTTGACCACGGGGACTTAACGGCTTTGGCTAATCGATCGTTAAATTTAGTGGTACCAGCACTCCAGTCAGTGGTAAACATTCCAATAATCATGCCAATTAATTGCCAGGCGGCCAAAACAAAAATTATTCCGAGAAAAGTATGCAGAATTAATTTTTTATTCTTATTTATGCTTTCCGCATTCCCCCAATTCATTACTAATCCTACACCAGCCCAAATCAACATTACCATGGCGACACCACTGACACTCATTAAAATTAAACGAGCTGCCTGAAAAAAAATCGCTACAAAATCGCAGACATTACAATTGCCGTTGCAATAACAGTCATCGCTGACTTCGTGCATTAAATTCCAAATATTATCATTTAGCGAAGGATCACAGGTTTGCTGCGCCCGAACCGGTAAAGCAAACATTAACAAGCTGCTGATTAAAATTCCGGCCAGCCCGAGAAAAAATATTTTTTTTGTAAAAAAATTAAACATAAAAATAATAAATATTCTCTACCTTAAAGTTTGAGTAACTTGTTGAGCAGTAAAATTAATAACCTCATTAGCTGGTTTTTGATTAACAACGACATCCTTAATCATATTTTTAAAAGCATCTCTGGCATAACCGACATTCATGCCCTTATACCAACTCTTGGCAGTCAATGCCTGGTTAGCAAAAACAGTTATTTCTGGATCAGCAAACTGTTTTTCTAAAACGCTTCTTAAAGCGGCCGGTTTCTTAGCTAAACTCAGGTATCGTTCGGCATTCTGGGTTGAAGTTAAATAGGAAACAAAACCCCATGCTTCGTCTGGATATTTAGTTTTTTTAGAAACCGTCTGCAACCAGTAGCTGGCATAATTGGTTTCATAACCAGAGGTATCCATACCGTTTGAATTTATGTGCGGCACTTTCACTACTCCCCAGTTTAAACGTGAACCTTGGGCTTTAATAAAAGGAATTTGATAGGCATAACCAAGCATCATACCCAAATTGCCGCGGACAAAAGCTTCTTGAGCTTCGGGCATTGTTTCATTCCAGGTATAGGCCTCCCGTGAGGGCATAGCAAAATCTGAATAAAAACGCACAGCCTCAGCTCCGGGATAATAACTACTGTTCTGCGCATAGCTAGTCGGCTGATTAAAAGTAACTGATCCATTTGCAGCATCAAACATTTGAGTGCCGTTTTGCAACATCAATAATGAAATAATGTCAAAAATATTATTAACATTATCGATGCCCCCAAAAGCTAAGCCTGACCGGATGATATTACCTTCATTATCTTGAAGAGTAATTTTTTTTGATGCTTCCAAAACTTCAGCCCAAGTCTGTGGTGGGTTAAAAACTTTTGCCTGATCAAGCAGGTCGCGGTTATAAAAAAGGGCCAGGGTATCAACTGATAAAGGTAAACCTAAAATTTCTCCTTTATCATTAATAACATCGCCAGCCACTACATCAACAAAATCACGTTTTATAGTTTGTGGAGTATAAGTCGGAGTTTCCCGAAAAAAAGCTTTTTCTACCTGACCGGTTCTAGAATAACTTTCGGCATAAGGCAGTTTAATCTTAGCTGGTAATGGTAAAATTTTATTGTTATATTTTTTAACCCAATTATTATGAATAGTAAAGATATCAGGGCCCTCATCGGCTGCCCAGCCTTCAAGCAAAGCTTGCTCGTATTCCTCATAACGCAACAAGCGATAATTAATGGTTATGTTGGGGTGCGATTTTTTAAAATCAGCTAATATCGCCTGAAAATTTTCTTGACCTTCATATACCTGCCACCAATTTAAAGTAATTGGGGTTTTTAAAGATTTAACTGCAGCCAGGTCACCACTTTTAGTACAGCTTAACCCGGTAGTAGAAAAAACGATTAGTATTAAAAATAAAATATAAACCCTTTTTTTCATAAATTTATTTAAAATTATGAGTCTTTATTGTCTCTTTCATATACTCCTTGAGCGGTTCACTCAATTCCTTATTCTTTAAGGCAAAACGAATAATTGTTTTTATATACTCCAATTTATTGCCGGTATCGCACCAAGTGGTGTTAGTCAACCGACAAGCGTAAACTGGCCTTTTTTTAGCTAACTGTTTGATAGCATCAACCAACCAAACCTCACCACCTCTACCAGCTTTTAATTTTTCCAAAATTGGAAAAATATCTGGTGTTAAAACATAACCTGATGGTGCGGTCAAAAAAGGTATTTTTACTTTATCAGCACCGGGTTTTTCCACAATTTCTTTTACAAGCCAAATATTTTTTTCCACTTCTTTACCATAAATTATGCCGTAGTGATTGGCATCTTCTTTGCCCCGTGGCTCCATGCCAGTAATAATTGGACTCTGGTATTTCTCCCAGCATTTCATAAGTTGTTCGGCTCTCGACGGCTTGGCATCAAATAATTCATCTCCCCAGACAACAAAAAACGGCTCATTGCCAATAATATGTCGAGTATTGAGAATCGGCGTGCCGTTGCCATATAACCCCTTCTGACGAATATAAATAAAATTAGCTAATTCAGCTATCCGCCTTATCTCTTTTAGTTGTTCAATTTTCCCAGCTTCTTCCAATCTTTTTTCAAGCTCAAAAGGATAATCAAAATGATCTTCAATAATACGCTTATGCCAACCAGTTACTAAAACAATGTCCTTGATACCAGCTTCAACTGCTTCCTCAACAATAAACTGAATGGTTGGTTTATCGACGACCGGTAACATTTCTTTAGGCATCGCCTTTGTCGCTGGCAAAAATCTAGTTCCAAAACCAGCCACAGGAATAACGGCCTTTTTTATTTTTTGGACCATAGGGTTTAAAAAAGTTATGCTAGCTGAGGAAAATTTACTATAGTCAGTATATCATTTTTACTAATTCGAAGAAAATATCATTTCTTGAGAAGATCTCTAATCTCGGTTAAAAGTTTTTCCTGAAGTGAGGGTTCAGGTGTCGCTGGTTGTGTTTGTTCTTTTTTCTTTAAAGAATTGAGTACTTTAATAGCTAAAAAAATAACTGCCGCAATAATCACAAAATCAACGGCTGCTTGAATAAACGAACCATAATTTAAAGTAACTGCTGCCTGGTTGTTGGTGGCACTCTTTAAAATTATCTTAAGCTCAGTAAAATTAATGCCGCCCAGAAGAACCCCAAAAGGAGGCATTAAAACGTCGGCAACAAAGGAAGACACGATCTTGCCAAAAGCCCCACCAATAATCACGCCGACTGCTAAATCAATGACACTTCCGCGCATGGCAAAATGTTTAAATTCTTCAAAAATTTTCATAACTTCTCTTATTAATAATCAATTCTTAAAATTAACGTACAGCTTTTAATTCCATATACCAACCTTGGGGTTTTTGGCACAACGGACATTTCCCTGGAGCACTTGTGCCTTTGTGGACATAACCGCAATTCAAACACTTCCATTCGGTTTCTGTCTCGCTTTTAAAAAGTTTGCCCTGCTCTAAACGATCAGCCAAAATTGTATAGCGTTCGGCGTGTTTCTCTTCGACTTCAGATATTTCCTGAAACAAATGGGCAATTTCCGTTTCTCCTTCATCCTCAGCAACTTTTTTAAAATCGGGGTACATTGTACCAAATTCATATTCCTCACCTTCAGCTGCATGTCTTAAATTTTCCAAAGTGGTGCCTAAGGGATGAATATCATAGGTATTGGTCATCTCTGTCTTCTCTGTTAATTTTTCCAACTCTTCTTGAGCATGCGCCCGTTCATTATCAGCGGTTTCCAAAAAAACTTGAGCAACCCACATCAACCCTTCTTTTTGAGCAATCTCAGCAAAATAAGTATATTTGTTGCGAGCCATTGACTCTCCGGCAATAGCTTTTAATAAATTGGCTTGTGTTTGTTTCATATTAATGTCCTTATTAATATTTAACCTAAATGGTTAAATAAATGACTGATTAATGCTTTCTATACTATAAATAATATACTATTTAAATAATAAAGAAAATATTGTTATATTTTAAATTTCAACTTTTATTCTTGTTTGGTGGCTTAAGATATTAAAAATAATTTAATCCTTGGGGTGATTCATGACTAGTTACTATCTTTTGATATTCTGGCTCATAAATTTCCGTAATTTGATATTTGCCGGAAGTTGTTTGATTTTCTCGACTATCACCTTGTATGGTTTGCTCGAGTATAATAATTTTACCCCAATAAAGCCACTTATCTTGAATGTTCTGCACTAAAAAACAGCGGTTAGGTGCCGGATGGTAAAGCCGGGCACCTTTTTTATTATGAAATTCAAAGACTTTACCCTGAACAACTTCTAATTTAATTCGATTAAGTTGGTGTTTATTAACATCTAAAATATCGGCGGGAAAGCCCTGTTCAGCTGTAATTCTTAAAGTATCATTTAATTCCACGAAACTACCCATATAAAATAAGTTTATTATTTATCAAAATAAATTCGGAGAGGCAGGGATTTGAACCCTGGAGGGCTTGCGCCCAAACGGTGTTCGAGACCGTCGCCTTAAACCGCTCGGCCACCTCTCCATAAACAAAACTCAAAAAATTAATTTCTGTTGCCCAGACATTGTTTAAGATTATGACTATTTTGTGTTTTGCTGACAACTATCATCATACCAATCAGCAACCAAAACAAAACCGCTAAGTCATTTTTAAAATATGGCACATCGACTAAACCGTGAACAAGCAAGGCTATCATAGATGCCATCAATACGGTTGAAAATTTACAATCAATGACTGTTGTCTGTCGTTTGTTGTCTGTCGTTTGTTGTCTGTCGTTTGTTGTCTTTCTAAAACCAGCGACATAAAACCACCCGACTATTATTATAAAAGCAGTTAATCCTAACAAACCAGTTTCAGACCAAAAAGTCAAAAAAATGTTATGAGGATATAAAAATATTTCAATATACTGCTTCTGGTGAAATGACGCCAGCGCGCTTTGATAACCATTAATACCCGAACCGAGTAATGGTCGTGTCTTTAGCATTTTAACAGTTTCACTCCACATTTCAAGACGAGTGGAAATTGAATCACCTCCAACAACTGTGGTGTCGCCTTTAAAATTCGGCAAGCCATTCATTAATATATAAAAAAATAAAAATAAAAAAACAATAATTATGAATCCTAAAAAATATTTTCTAAACGGCTTATAAAAAAAGGCATAGAAAATAATACCCACTAAAACTGCCAATAATCCGCCTTTTGATTTAGTAAAATAAATAACGGTAAACCCCAAGATACAAGATAAAATTAACAATAAATTTTCAATTCTTAATTTCCAATTTTTACTCAATTCCTTGACTCTCAATTTTTGCTTCTCAATCCCAGCTACAAAAAAACCCAACAACATTATAACTACTGGTGCCAGATAAAGCGCTAAGGCATTCGGATACGTAAAAATTGATGTTACTCGCCTGGTTGCCTCAGCTGCCCAAAAAGGATTAGTAATAAATTCACCGGTAAATTTTTGATACAAAGCAAACAATGACAAGATTAAAACATTTAAACCTAAAACTGCGATTACTTTTCTAAAATCCTCTTTGTTCATGATCGAAATAAAAACAATAAAAAATAAAAATGGCTCTAAAAAATACGCGCGCCACAAACCGACGGCCGAATATAAGTTAGGCGACATAAAAATAGAAATAATTGATGCAATCAATAACAATGAACAGCCAACTAACAGTAACTTAAAATTTATAATTTTAGATTTAAAATTGCTAATTATTTCTTTAGCGTCTCCGTATTTTAATGCTCTAATGAAAAAAACCACAAATAAAATCAAAATTTCAAACTCCAATATGGTTGTTGGTAAACCAAAAACTTTAAAACGCACTAAATATAAAGGCAATGTCAAAATAACTAAATAAACACTATTCTTCAGATTTTTAAAAGAAAGAATTAAAAAAATTATCAAATAAATGGTAATAAAAAAAAGTTTAAGCATGATTGCCGTTCTTACCTTTAATGAAATCTACTGGATTGAAAGTTCCTTTTTTAAAAACACCAAAAAAATATAAACTACTAAAATAAACAACGCCACCTAAAACGATAGACAGCAACAGACCTCTTTGACTAAAAAATATGATCGTCGCCATTACTAAACTGGCTAAAAAACTTAAAAAACTATTCTTAAATTTAATTTTTATTTTTGTTTCCTGTCGGACATTCGCCCAAGAAGCCACAAGAATGAAAGCTTCAACAAAAACAGTTATCAGCGCTGCTGCCCAATATGAATAACGAGGAATAAAAATAAAATATAAACTAAGCGCACTCAAAGCAGCTACAACATAATATTTCATCATTGTCTTCTGACGATTAACGGCAACAACGGCAAAAGTCGAAAGGTGTGCCCAAAAAATTATTCCAGTCGCGACAATTAATATTCTTAATATCCCAGCTGAGGCTATAAATTTGTCGCCAGCAATTAACATTATTAAAGGATTTGCTAAAATAATAGTTCCTAAAACCATAGGGCAAACAATCAGTGACAAAAAATCAAAAGCTTTCTGAAAAAAATTCTGGAATTCTATTTGGTTTTTCAAGGACCAAGCGCGAGAAAGATAAGGTGAAACCAAACCCATAAAAATCGCTGGAAATGCAATAAGAACTTCTAAAATTTTGTATGGCGCGCCATAAATTCCTACTTCTGACTGTGGACGATAAAGTGAGAGAATAATAGTATCAGCTTTAAAATAAATCATTGAAAAAACCATATAAGTCGCCACTGGCCATACTTTTTTAAAAGTATCACGCCAAATATTTTTATCAAAAGCAAAAGAAAAAGATAAAATTTTTCTGGCAAAATAAAAATTAATTAGAAAATGGACAGCCGTACCAGCCACAACAGTTAGAAGTACGGTCAAAAAACCAGCCTGACTCCTAATCACTATCAAAGTCAGTGCTAAAATAATAATCTTGCCACAAATTTCTGCCAGAGCTGGATATTTTGTTTTTAACTGTTGTTGAAAAAGTGCCACCAGGATCTGATCAAGCATCATTAAAAATACCGGAATGGCAATAATTAACGTACCATTTTTTATTTCTTGATCATAAGGAAAAAGAAAAATAAGTACACCGGCTAAAAACATAAAAAAAAGACTGGAAAAAAATCGCATGGTAAAAATATTGCTATAAAATCTTTTCTGATCTAAATTATCACGCCCTAATTCATTAACTGACACTAGATAAAGTCCTAGATCACCAATGGTTGAAAAGAAAAAAAGATAGGAAAAAACGGTGGTATAATAGCCATAACCTTCCGGACCTAAATAGCGAGTCAATAACCCGATAATGAACAAACCTAAAGCCGAACCGGAAAATTTTCCCAGTGTATGAATAAGTGTATTTTTAGCAATGGAAAGCTTTAAACTCATAGGTTGATTGTAGCACCTGACACGCCTTTTTGACAAAAATCTATATAGATATTTTGATTTTTTTATCCACAGTTGACGCTTTAGTAATTATCCTTTATTCTTAATAATGAAAATGCCTATCAGACAAAAAAAATTAAACACTTACTGACAGCTCCCTTAAGGATCATAAGGGAGCTGTTTTTTTATAACTCAAGACTAGGAGGGTAATTCAAATGACCCAAAGAATTCAAGACACATATTTAACCAATCTCTTGCAAAGGCAAATTAATCAAGAGGCAAAACCAAACTGCCCATTTACCGAGTCATGTCTGTTGCATAAAAAAAACATGTGCCCAACTCCTCAGTTAAATTCTTGTGGTGAGTTTACCAGCCTAATTATCGGTCGCTGTCTAATCTGTCAATATCAAAACAGATTGAAAGTTCGTACAATTGATGGCACTGATCTAGAAATAAGCCGGGATTGGTTAAAAGTCACTGTTCTAAAACCTTTCTTTCAAGAATTGCCGCCAATTATCTGTAATCACTGCCGTCAACAAATATACAACCGTTGCCCGCGCTGTGATAATAAAGGCATCTTAAAAATTGGTTTAAAGACTGGCTGGCTGACCTTGCCAAAGGAGTTAAAAAAAATAGATCCATTCAAGAAGCTATTTGAGGAACTTGGTTGGGTGCCATGCGATCAATGCTGCCAAGCACAATAAAAAAGGACCTAATTTTCTGGGTCCTTATTAATTTTGACTTGTGTATCTGTTGTATTCTAGAGATAAAAATTATTTACTCGGGGGCAGTTCTTTTATTGGCGGCGGTGCGACCTGTGAATTGTTATTCTGACGTATAAAAGATTTGTCTTGCTGAATCACCAGCTAGCAGACAAAACCAAATATAATTGTTAACATTAAAACAACAAACCATCTCCTGTGTTTCATTTTGGATCATCCTATCAAAAAATTTTAAGGTTTAAGGCTTTACAATTTTAAATCATTTCAGATAAAACGGCAAATATTTTAAATGATTGACAAGACGTTATTTTTAAAGTATAATTATATTAATCGCTAGTTTAATTAAATAAACTAGCTTTTTTTAATAGCTAAATTAATCATATGCCCAGCGAACTTAATATCGCCATACAACAAATTTGCGACGAAAAAGGCTTATCAGCCGATACTATCAGAGAAACAATTGAGGCAGCACTCGCTGCTGCCTACCGCAAAGACTTCGGATCCAAACAACAAAATATTAAAGTTGAATTTAATTTAGAAAAGGGTGGTTTTAAGGTTTTTGATGTTAAAGAAGTAACAACTGATGAATTAAAGGAAGAGACTGAAAAAATGAGAGCAGAGATGATGGAACAAAAAGACAAAGAACCAACCAGAGAAACAGAAGAAATTAAAACTGACGGACAAGAAGAAGTAAAACATTTTAATCCGAAAACGATGTTGGCTCTTTCTGAAGCGCGCTTAATTAAAAAAACGGCGGCGGTTGGAGATATTATAAAACAAGAATTGACAGTGCCGGCTGATTTTGGTCGCATGGCTGCACAAACAGCCAAGCAAGTTATTATCCAAAAACTTAGGGAAGCCGAAAGAGAAACTGTTTACAATGAATTTAAAAATAAACAGGGTGAACTTATTACCGGAGTTGTCCAAAGAGTAGAAGGTAAGTTGGTTCTAATTGATATGGGTAATATTACTGCTGTCATGCCTACAACTGAACAAATAAGAGGCGAGGCTTACCGTCCCGGGATGCGTCTCAAATTATATATCAAATCGGTTGAACAGGGTTCAAAGGGACCGGAGGTTGTGGTGTCCCGTTCACATGCCGAAATGGTTAAAAAAATCTTCCGATTAGAAGTCCCGGAAATAAATTCTGGTGCCGTTCAGATCAAAGCTGTTGCCCGTGAGGCTGGCTCACGGACAAAAATTGCTGTCTTTGCCAAAGATGAAAATATCGACCCAATTGGTTCCTGTGTTGGCCAACGCGGAACACGTGTCCAAACTATTATCAACGAACTGGGTGGAGAAAAAATTGATATTATCGAATGGCATGAAAACGTTGAAAAATTTATCACGAATGCTTTGGCGCCAGCCAAAATAATTAGAGTTGATTTAAACGATAAGGA
This sequence comes from uncultured Gammaproteobacteria bacterium, assembly GCA_964434055.1. Classification (GTDB taxonomy): domain Bacteria; phylum Patescibacteriota; class Patescibacteriia; order UBA2196; family CAYSSY01; genus CAYSSY01. The sequence goes on from CAYSSY010000001.1 coordinate 18,201, forward strand.
CAAAGAAGCTAAAGCCTATGTCAAGGGTGATCAATATTCTTTAGCAATTGGTAAAGAAGGTCAAAATGTCAGACTGGCTGCTAAGTTAGTCGGTTGGCGGATTGATATTGTCAGTGAAACTGGTGATCAGACCACAATAACAGAATCTAATGATACTGAAATAAATGAAGAACAGACAGAAAATAACACTGAAGAAGAACAAAAAACTACAGAATAAAAAATTTCAACCTTTAATATAGGAGGAACACATCATGGTTCCTTATCCAGCTGTCTACCCACTGATTCATTTATGGTTTCTCAAGTGGATCAAAGGTATCAGGGGCATTGAAAACCTACAGCTCTTAGAAAAAGACAAACCATTTTTAGTGATTGCTAATCACCCAACTTGGTTTGACTATATTTTTCAGATTTCAGCCCTGGCGATTATTCTAAAAAAAGAATTCATGGTTTTAGTTGACTGGCATGTTGGTTTAGCTGTTCGTTGTTTCCCCATCTTAAGACCACTTTCTAAACATCTTAAGATGATCTTTATCAACACCAAAGTTGACTGCCGGCTAAAAAATGTCGCCTACCTAATTGACCAGATGAAAACGCGCAATTGGTCAGTCTGGATTTATCCGCGTGGTAAGGAAGACCGGCCTAAAAAAGCGCGCTATGGCGCTAGCCTCCTAGCACTGCTCACTGACTGCCAAATATTACCAGTGAATATTTGGTACGACCAAGTATCACTGGAAAGACCTAAAGGTAATTGGATAAATTTTGTCTTTCAAGGTCTCAGACAATTAATGGCCACCAGAAACAAAATTTATCTGACTATTGGCCAACCATACCGCCTAAGCGAGCAGAGTCAAGAAATTGAAAAATTACTTAGCATTAATTATAAGCAGTTACTGCTCGGTTTGCAGAAACTAATGACTGCTCAAGGCAGTGAACGCGTCCTAATAGGCTTAAGACAAATATGTCAAAAGATAATGGTTGAATCCTATCTCAAATTAACCCCAACCCCCAATAACATCTCTGAATTTGCGCCTCTCTAAACATAGGGGGGTATTTTTTTGCTCAATTATAGAAGGCATGCTAAAATAACGTCATTATAAAAATTAATAAATTTATTTATGAATCATAAAATAAAAAATCTTCCCTCAGGACGTCTAGAAATTGAAATCTCAGTGGAACCAAGTGAATACCAAAATAATTTGGAAAAAGCCGCCCGTAATCTGAAAGATATTAAAATTGATGGTTTCCGGCCCGGCCAAGCGCCTTACGAGTTAGTTAAAAATAAATTGGGAGAAACTAAATTATTAGAAGTAGCTTTGGAAGATATCGTCAGCCACACATTTTTTCAAATAGTCAAAGATAATGATTTAAATGTCATTGGTGCTCCTGAAATTAAAATTATCAAAATGGCCCCGCAGAATCCGCTGGTCTATCAGGCTGTGGTTGACTTATTGCCGGAGCTGACATTGCCTGATTTGGAAAAAATAAAAATAGAAAAAAAAGAAATAATTGTTTCTGAAGAGGACATCAATCAGGCGTTGACAGAACTACAAACTATGCGGTCTAAAGAATCTCTGATTAATCGGCCTGCTCAAAAAGGTGACAAGGTGGAAATTGACTACAACATCAGTCTTAATAACGTACCAATTGAAGGCGGGCAACAGAAAAAATTTCCTATCTATTTAGGGGAACAAAAAATGATTCCTGGTCTTGATGAACAAATTTACGGTCTGAAAACTGGTGAAGAAAAAGAATTCCCGCTGCAATTACCTGAAAACTTTTTTAATAAGAATCTGGCGGGCAAAACTGGCGAATTCAAAATTAAAGTTCATGGTGTCTTTCAAATCGATAAAGAGGAAATTAACGATGACTTCGCCGGTCGGGTTGGCACCTTTAAAAACTTAGCTGAACTAAAAAAACAGTTGTCCGATAACATCAAGATAGAAAAAGATCGTGAGGAAGAAAAAAAAGTGGAAACAACTTTAATTGACAATTTAATCGATAAAACTAAGTTTGGCGATATTCCAGAAAATTTAATTAAACGCGAAACGCAAATTATGATTGAAGAGTTAAAAAATAACCTAGCCAATTATCAAATTAATTTTCAAACTTGGCTCAATAATCTTAATAAGAAAGAAGACGACTTAATTGCAGATTTTCAGCCCCAAGCTTTGAGGCGTGTTCAAGCGGCGCTAATCATGCGAGAAATTATAAAACAGAATAATTTGCAAGTAACTGCTGAAGAAATTGAAGCTGAGATTGAACATCTACAGGAACATTATATTGAACATCTACAGGAACATTATCAAGACAACAATGAAGTAAAAGAAAAAATTAATTCTCGGGCTTATCGTGATTACTTAAAACAAAATTTGCTTAGTCAAAAAGCTATGAGCTGGCTTAAAGAAAAAGTGGTTAAATAAAAACCACTTTTTTTGTTTTACCTTACATCACTAAATTGCTACAATATAATCATATGTTAATCGGCACTCATATTTCAGCGGCTGGCGGGCTGGTAAACGCACCAAAAAATTCTCACGCGGTCGGTGGTGAAATTTTTCAGTTTTTTTCGCGCTCCCCAAGAGGTGGCAAAGCGCCAGTTATTACCAAGGCGGTTGTCACTGACTTCAAAACAGCAATGAAAAAATATCAACAACAAGAATGTTACATTCACGCCCCTTATTACATCAATCTTGCCTCAACTAATAACCGTATTTATTATGGTTCAATTTCTGTATTAAGAGAAGAATTAGAACGTGGTTCGCTCTTAGGTGTAAAATATCTTATGACTCATCTTGGTTCGGCCAAAGAATTGGGTGAAAAAGAAGCTTTGAAAAAAGTAGTAGCTGGTATTAAAAAAATTCTTGAAGATTATACTGGCTCCACACAATTTTTAATTGAAATGTCAGCCGGCGCTGGCATGATTATCGGTGACTCTTTTGAGGAGATATCTTTAATAATTAAAAATTTAAAATTAAAAAATAAAAATTCTGTTGGTGTTTGTTTCGATACGGCTCATGGTTTTGCTTCTGGCTATGATTTGCGTGATCAAAAGGCAGTTAAAAAAACCTTTGATGATTTTGATAAGCTGATTGGCTTAAAAAGATTAAAACTGATGCACGTCAACGACTCCATGGTTGAGCTTGGCTCGCACCGCGATCGCCATCAAAATATCGGTGAGGGTAAAATCGGCCACCAGGGTTTTGAAGCTTTGGTTAAAGAACCGCGTTTAGAAAACATTAATTTAATTCTGGAAACGCCAGACAAAGACAAAGATCAACTCAATATAAAAATCTTAAAAGATTTCAGGAATAAAAAATAAACTTATGCAACTCACTATTTTAGGATCCGGTACGGGTATTGCCACAAAAAATCGTAACGCACCCGGCTATCTTATAAACGTCGGTAATAAATTAATATTACTTGACGCCGGAGAAGGAACAAAAAGACAAATTATTAAAGCAGGGTTTGATTTATTTTCATTAACACATATCTTTATTACTCACACCCATGTTGATCATGTGGCTGAAATTCCGGCAATAGTATGGCCTTTTCATTTTACACGGGTAAAAAGTGTTCTAAATTTTTTTGGTCCACCACGGTTTAAAAAATTTTTTGGAACCGCTTTCAAGGCATTCATACCGAATATAAATCAAAGAAAGAAACTAAAAATTAAAATCAGAGAATTAAAAAATAATAAAATAAAGCTAGATGACATAACTATTGAAACCAGACTGATGACTGAAAAAATGGGAAGCACTTTTTTGTGAACAAGAAATCGGCTATAGCATCACTTCAAAAAACAAATCAGTAGTTTTTTGTGGAGATAATACTGAAGAAAGTCTGCCAGACATAATGTGCTTAGCAAAAAACTGTGATCTGTTAATTTTAGATTGTGGACAGATTAAACCAGGTAATGGTCACTTAACACCAACTCTCGCTGGTCAAATAGCACAAGCCGCACAGGTAAAAAAACTGCTACTCACTCACTTTTATCCTGAAATGGAAAAAATTGATATAAAAAAAATAGTCAAAAAATATTATTCCGGCCCAATTATATTGGCCAAAGATTTAATGAAAATTAAAATATAAATTTATGAAAGATAACAAAAATAAAAGACTTATGGTGGGGGTTGTTGTTGGTGTAGTTATTAAAAAAAACAACCACTATCTTCTGGTCCAGGAAAAGAAAAAAGAAGTTTATGGTTTATGGAATTTACCGGCCGGTCATGTTGATGTCGGCGAAACATTAGAAGCCGCTGCCAAGAGAGAAGCTAGGGAAGAAACTGGTTTCAAAGTTAAAATTTTAAAGCACATTTTAATGCGCATTAAAGTTCATCATGATGGAAATGAATCAAATATTAAATATGTTTATCAAGGGAAAATTGTCAGTGGAAAAATAAATTTTCCAAAGGATGAAATTCTTGATGTAAAATGGTTTACTTTTAATGAAATAATGAAAATGAAAAACAAACTTAGAAACATTTGGGTTATTGATTCCATTAAACTAGCAAAAAAATATGAACTTAAATAGAGAAAAACAAGTTGCTCTTTTGGCAGCTAAAAAAGCCGGGGCAGAACTTTTAAAACATTTTACTAAAATCAGCCGCGCAGTTATCAAAACTAAAAGCAAGCATGAAATTATTACGCCGGCTGATTTGGCTTCGGAAAAAATCATCCTAAATTTAATCAAAAAAAAATTCCCTAGCCATGCTATTCTTTCAGAAGAAGCCGGACAGAATAAAAAACATTCTGATTATCTGTGGGTAATTGATCCTTTAGATGGCACAACAAATTTTGCTATGGGCAATCCTCTTTTTTCCATATCTATAGCTCTTGCTTATAAAAACGAAGTGGTAATGGGACTTGTGACAGCGCCTTACTTAAAAGAAATTTATTTGGCAACAAAAAATCATGGCGCTTTTTTAAACGGAAAAAAAATTAGTGTTTCTCAAGAAAGAGAAATTACAAATTCGCTTCTAACATACTGCCATGGTAACAATAACCAAAGTATCAAGCGTGCCATCAAAATTCATAGTCGTTTAAAATTTCTAGCTCGAGACATCAGACAGATTGGTTCAGCAGCCATTGAGATGACCTGGGTCGCACGAGGCAGAACTGATGCTATTATTATTCCAGGTGTCAGACCTTGGGACATTGCCGCTGGCGTTCTTATAGTGCTTGAAGCTAATGGCCAAGTTACAGACTTAAAAGGCGAGACGTGGCATTTAAAAACCAACGATGTTTACGCCAGTAATGGATTGGTGCACGACAAATTACTAAAATTAATCCAATAAAAATATCCTACATTCGATATTCTACATTCTATATTCTTAATTATGTTTCTCAACATTAAACTCATACCGCGCGCCAAACACAATAAAATCGAAAGAATCAATGAAAACAACTATAAAATTCACCTAACTGCCCCGCCGGTCGACAATAAAGCCAATGAAGCTCTGCTTGACATTTTGGCTAAAAACCTTAGAATAAGAAAAAGCAATCTTAGAATTGTCAAAGGAGAAAAAACAAGAAACAAAGTAATTGAAATTATTCAATTTAGAAATTAGAAATTTTCGTCTGGTCCCTTCGTCTAACGGTTAGGACATCAGGTTTTCATCCTGAAAATAGGGGTTCGATTCCCCTAGGGACTACCAAAAGATACTCATTCGTGATAATGAGTGTTTTTTGTTTTAGAGGTTTTTTCTTTTGTTAAAAAATTAAAAAAAGTCTGATCAATACTGATCAGACTTTAAGAGTCTTGTTATTTTTTCTCCTCCAACTTGAGTCTGAATAATAACTGCCAAAGATATGTTTGTAATTTGCCATAACTCCAAGTCTGGTTATCAATCCACGTATCGCCCCCTGCCAACACCTTTTCCAGATGATTAACAACCGCTTGCCAACCACCAACTTCTCTGCTCACCTCTTCATTGATCACAAAAGGGTCAAAATCTGCAACTGTCTCTGCTATGGGAAGAATGTGGCAAGCACAATAGAAAGATTCAGCTAAACCAGCTTCTTCATCTCCGATCGCACCAGCTGCTTCATACAATGAGTCAGCAAAGTCTTGGATTTCAGTGACTGAATACTCCGGTACCACAGTTGGGCCGCAAATATAGATTGTACCTTGACCAGTAGTGGCATCGTTGACCACTTCAATTGGTACCTGCCAAACCTTGATACAGCGATCAAATTTGGCACAGCACTCAAGCTGATGTAAAAACGCCAAGTCAGTCTCAGTACCAATAAATAAGATATCCTCTCGGCTGCAGATCTGCTGAAAATGTTGTCCACCGCGACCGCTAGTGTGGTTAAGAGAAGGGAGACCGGCGGAAATATGACCCACAGTATTATACTGAAGTTCCACTAACGCAGCAGCGTTATTGAAATGGGTATAACTTAACGTTGGAACACGTTCAAAGGATAATCCGGCCACTAAAGGACCAAAGCCAGAAAAACCTGTCTGGGGTACTATCAGCAGATAATTTTTGAGGATACCGTTAAGATATTCTAGCCAAGAAACATTTTCGTGCGTCCAACCATGTAAACCAGCCCGAACTACAACCTGACAAAACTTCTTGCCATGATTCACGATGTCGGTCCCTTGGCACAAAATTACTTTACCTGTGGCTTCATGTGAAATCGGGTCAGGAATTTTATCCTCAAATGGTGCTGCTTGCACAACGGTGATCGCATCTGGATTAGTATCCGGTGTAGCCCATTCGAGATAATAATTTTTCTGGATTTTAAGTAAGCGCAACGCCTCCCAGAATTTTATCAGTGGCTCGGGTGAAAAACATCGCCGTAATTCATCAGGCACTGGAATTTCTTCACACTGTCCAGATTCAACATTTATTGCCTGTAAAGTACAAAGATGACTGAGGTTGTAACTGATATCAAACATGGTTGGCAACTCTTTGCTAATAACCACCGCTTCAGAATCAACTGCTTTTGTCCCTAAACCCAGACAAACTCGGATTAAACGCTGACCTCCATAACTCGTGTAAGCACTGCCTGCCAGAAGCGGACAAAAGTACTTACCATAATGACGACCGACCACTGATTGAATCATGACTGCAATACCAAAAGGTGTATAGTGTTTTTGGCGATAAGCTCTGGCGTCAGCGCTAAACTCACTGGCAAAAACTGTACATTCAGCCTGCCACAGGAGTTCAAGATTTGATTCCTGGTTTGCTTTGGGCACAATGAAAACTGTTTTATAAATACCAGTACCGCCCCGCTCACCTCTGGCTGAGGAACGGACAGCTACTGGATAACCTGTTTTGAACCCTGAAACTAATTCCTGATTAATTGTCAGAAGATCTGGCGGAATTCTGCCACTCAGAACCTGATCTTGATCAGTGTTTTGCTCAAAACCGTTTGTTGCCAAAAAAGATAAAAAATATTCAACCCCTACTATCTCACCGATAATCGCCTGTAAACCAGCCTGAGATACATCTTGAACAGCGTCTAACAAATCTTGAAATTTGAGACCGCCGTCCTGACCGTGTAATTTGTAAAGAGCCATCTTAGTCTCCTTCAATTTTATTTTCCATAATCTCAACAGTCACATGTTACTTGAAGGTCAAAAACTTGTCAATTTAAACTTTGATTATCATGACCCCAAACACAATTAAATAAAAGATCTAATTATTGGTTTTAATGCTAGTATTTTCAAGATTTTGACTAAATTGAAAAAACAAACCCTTGACAAGTAGCCAACTAACTCTACTATTAATATTAATAATTTTTCAATTCTAATAATTACCTATTAAAATCAGTATTAATTTATGGAAACAGATACTAGGTCAAACGGTCAATTAGCAATCAAAAAAATAGGCACAAACGAAGTATTAAAAAAACTTAAAGAAAGTATCTTGATTCACAAACCAGTACTACGTCAGATTATCAATGATCACGGCGATAAATATATTAGCCAGTATGCTGAAAGTTATCATCAACTATCAATTAGTAAAAAAATAACCTCACGACAAATACAACTACTTAATACCTTTAATAAATATGTAGCAGACCGCCTTGATCAGTCGGTGGCAGATCAGGCTACGCAGCAGCTTAAAAAATCTTATTTTGTTTCTACTACTGATCATCATGGACCGTTAATTCATCCTTTTTTTGTTAATGGTAACCTAATCAGCGCCGCCTCACATCTCAGTCAAAATCCACAAGGACCAAACAATGTCATTGTTTTTTCCTGTGCTAACGTATCTTTAAATAACTCATCTTTTCCGCGCGGCCTGCTTTTCCACCGGCTAGAAAAAAATAAAGCACACATGGAACGACTGTCTTTCTATCCGGCCAGTGACCGACTGTGCCCTGTCTATGGTTTGCGACCTTATACCAGCAAAGATATCGATCGACTTGTCAAACAAATAAATAACTTGAATAAAAAAGGTAAACTCTCAAATAAAACCACGGCCGATATCCGCGAAATACTAACTGGTGTTATGGGAACAGAAAAAATACTCACAACCAAAAACTTTACTGATCAAGTTACAAAAATTAATTTTCAACTTTGGCAAATTTTCTTCCGCCGTAATAATCTTAATGCTATGAATCTGATCTATATTGATCAAGAGGGTTTAGTAAATGAGTTGTTACTTAACTACCACCTAGACAAAAATACACTGATCAATAAAATTCTATTCAATAATGAAGTCAGAAAACTCTGGTTGTTATATTTTGACGGTATCATCGGCTCGTTCAATACTGCTGATAAAATCGGCACTCATTTCTTTTGGGCAATACCACCGAATGAAAAATACCGTCAACAGCTCTGGTATAAAGACGGCCGTCTGCAAACAAGTGATGGTAGTTATTCTCTGGATTTAAATCCACAAACAATCAGACAGGCAATTCTCAATAAAGAAATTATGCCCGGCATGGCATTAACCTTTACCATACTGGCTTTTTATTACGGTTTAAAATGTTTAGGTGGCTTTAGTCAGGTCAATTATCTAAGTGAGATGAAAGCTAGTTTCCTGAAACTAATCACTGACATCAACGACATAGAAAGCCGGGAAATAAGCCAAGGAGTAATTACCAATGAATTATGTGGAGAGGTAACTTTAGCCTTCATTCAAAGCCCAGGACAATTTATTCATCCCGCTACCTTTATAGATTTGTTGCTCTATGGCGACAGAAGCACCTGGCAAAAAATTACTCAACTAATGAAACAAATAAAACTTGAAGAGGCTCTCGACCCTTTAATGCCTGAGCTTTACCGCATTGTCTATAGTGATCAAGAACGTTTAACGTTTTTAACCGATATTACCCCTGAACATATTATTCAAGAAACCAAACTAGGTAAAAAAATACATCCTTGCGCTTTTCTTGTTTAGAATTATCCAATAAACCAATAACTTAACTTGGCTAAACTATTGGTTTTTTGTCTATAAAATATTATTATTGTATAATATATCTATCCAATTATAACTAACCCACAGCTCCCAAGAGAGCTTGACGATAATATAAAAATATGGCCACAAAATTTTTCAACAAACTTATTGGCTTACAAGATAATAATGACGACGAAATAATAGATAAAAGCCAGGAAGAAAAAAAGACAGCAAATGAAGATTTGCCACTGGCTCCTAAAAATTCGGCTTGGCCAGCTACTGATGAAGAAGGTCAATTATCAGTTGATGTTTACCAAACTGAAAATTCTTTGATTATCAAATCGACAATTGCTGGTGTTAAGCCTGAAGATCTAGATATTGCCATCAATAATGACATGGTCACCATAAAAGGCGAACGCAAACACGAAAAGGAAATCAAAGAGAGTGATTATTTCTATCAGGAATGCTACTGGGGCAGTTTTTCTAGATCGATTATTCTGCCAATGGAAGTTGTAGCAGATGAAGCTGATGCTTCCTTAAAAAATGGTGTTTTAACTATAACTTTACCTAAGGCAAGAAAAAGTCAGTCAGTTGCAATCAAGATAAAAACAGATTAATAAAATTATGAATGAAGTTATAAATTATCTTAAAGTTACCCTAGACCGTTTCGAGGGTAAAGATGCTATTCTGATTTCTGAATCAGGGCAACAATTTAATTGGCCTTTAAAAAATCTGCCAGATGACGCCAAAGAAGGCGATCAATTCCATCTAATACTGGCTAACTCGGAATCAGAAAAAGAAGAAAAGGAAAAAAAAGCTAAGGCTCTCCTTAATGAAATTTTAAAAAATGAATAGATGCCAACTTTAAAAATTAAAACGGTCACCGAGCATAATAAAAAAAACAATGTTGCATTAGTGGCAACTGTTTTTTTGATATTTTTTTTACTCACAACGGTCGGTTTTAATCTGGTCTATGATTTAATTTTTAAAAACAAAGTTTATTCACAGATTATGATAGGCGATTGGGATTTGGGTGGTCAATCAAGTCAGGTCGCTCTCGATATTTTAGAACAAAAAACAGGCACACTAAAAAATAATGGTTTTAGTTTACAAGTTAACAATGAAAAAAAAATCACTATTTTACCGATTGTCTCTTCACTCTCAGACCCTGACTTAAGTTATGAATTAATTAGTTTCCAAAACAAAGAAACCATTGATCATGCCTACAATCAAGGCCGAAGCAATAATCTAATAACTAATTATCTTTTCAAAATCAAATCACTTTTTGTACCAACACCAATAACACTTATTTATCAAATAGATAGACAAAAATTATTAACTATAATTAGAAGCAGTCTTGAATCCCAAAAAAAACCAGCTCAAAATGCGACTATCAAATTCATTGGCGATGAAATAGTAATTTTGCCGGAGGAACAAGGCACAATTTTTGATTACGAACAAGTATTAAAAGAAATTGAACTACGCCTAAAAAACCTAACTAATCAACCAATAAATATATTGGCTCAGGTCGATTTACCTAAAGTAAAACAACAAGAGGCTCAAAACTTAATTCCGGCTATTAAACAGATAATGAACACTTCAACACCAGTACTTTATTTTAATACTGCTGCAGACGGTCAAAAAGAAAAAAAGTTAACTTGGGCAATATCTTTAGCTGAAATAAAAAAATGGCTGGTTTTTGATAAATTAGATAGCAATGATGTTATTTTAAACTTTAATTCAGAATTGGCAATTGATTTTTTTACACCAATCAGTCAAGAAGTAAATCTACCAGTTCAAGAAGCAAAATTCGAAGTTAATAACGGCCGGGTAACAAAGTTCCAGACTTCGCGTGACGGACGAGAACTTGATCTGGAAAAAACATTAGAAAAATTACGCCATGATTATCTGATTAGTAATAAAAAAGAAGTTGAGTTGGTAATTAAAAGCACAAAATCAAAAATTACTACAGTTAGTGATATTAATGATTTGGGGATTAGCGAAATTATTGGTATCGGAAGATCAAATTTTGCCGGTTCACCAAAAAATAGGAGACACAATATAAAAACAGGGGCAGAGAGTATAAATGGGCTATTGATCAAACCAGAAGAAGAATTCTCGCTAAATAAAGCTTTGGGGAACATCGACGCTTCAACGGGTTATCTGCCGGAATTAGTTATAAAAGGAGATCGCACTATACCTGAGTACGGAGGTGGTTTGTGTCAAATCGGCACCACCATGTTTCGAGCAGCTCTTGATAGTGGCTTACCAATAACTGAAAGAAAAAATCATTCTTATCGTGTCAGATATTACGAACCGGCTGGCACTGATGCTACTATTTATTCACCTCATCCCGATTTGCGTTTTATGAATGACACAAAAAATTATTTACTTCTACAGACAAAAATCGAGGGCGATGATCTTATTTTTGAGCTCTGGGGACAAAACGATGGACGACATGCAACCACGACCCCTTCTAAAATATATAATTTCATTGCCCCGCCTCCGAGCAAAACAATCGAAACTGAAGATCTAAAACCGGGTGAAAAAAAATGCACCGAACACGCGATTACTGGTGCCACCGCTGAATTTACCTACACCATTAACTATCCAGACGGAAGAAAGATAGAAAATATTTTTAAAAGCGTCTACCGACCGTGGCAAGAGGTTTGTCTAATCGGCATTGACCCAACAAAAAAAGTTGCCACCACTACTTCAGAAACTATCCCCTAAAAAAATAACCCCAGATTACTCTGGGGTTTAATTTTCTACTCTAACCTTTAGGCGATATTTTAAGTTTATAGGGAAACTTTTAGGGAATTGATGTTAGTTTTATTTCTAATAATTTAGAATTAAAAAGCTAACTTAATTTAAAAGGTCGAGTTTCTCGCCTAAAGGTTAGAACCGAAAATTATCCCGGTGAGTCTGCAGGCAAGAAAACCTTTATACAGGCATAATCGAGGTAAAACCCAGATAAGCCTAACAAAGGTCCCCATGCTCGTCGTGCCTGCAGACTAACCAGGATAATGAACAAATCCATAAAAATTAAAAAAATAGCTTTAATTAGCTAAAATATTTCAATTTCAAAGTTTAACAAATAACTATAGCACTCTGGTTAATTCTTGTCAAGATTAGATAAAAATATTAAAATAAAAAGATAAAAAATAATTAAAATAAATCTGACATTATGGCAACAAAAGAATCAAGACTTCTCTTTAATAGACCGAATTTTTGGGAAGAAGCTAATCCAAAGACAATAAAAGAGGCCTTTAGTTTTTCTGAAAACTACAAAAATTTTCTTAATAATGCCAAAACAGAAAAACAGGTTATAAATGAATGTATAAAAAGTGCTTTAAAAAAGGGGTTTAAAATATCTGAACTAAACATCCCATCAGCAAATGCTCGGGATAATAAAAAATTTATTTTTATTAATCGCAATAAAAGTGCTATATTTGTTTCTCTCGGCAAGAAAAAACTCGTCAGCGGTGCTAATTTTATTATTGCTCACGTCGATGCGCCACATCTCGACCTAAAAGTTAGACCACTTTATGAAGATAGCGGTATTGCTTATTTTAAACCTCATTATTACGGTGGTATAAAAAAATATCATTGGCCAGCAATACCTCTTAGTCTTCATGGCACTGTTATTTTAAAAAATGGCCAAGAGATAGAAATTAATATCGGTAACAAAGATAACGATCAAATATTTGTTATATCCGATTTACTTCCCCATTTGGATAGTGACCGTCTTGATCGCCCTCTAAATAAAGCAGTCGAGGCAGAAGACCTAAATATCATTGTCGGCTCGATACCTGTTAAAAATAAAAAAATAAAGACTCGTGTAAAACTAACGGTACTGGAATGGTTAAACAAGAATTATCAGATGGACGAGGAAGATCTATTTACGGCTGACTTAAGATTTGTACCAGCTTGGTCAGCTAAAGATGTTGGTTTTGATCGTAGTTTAGTAGCCAGTTATGGTCAAGACGACCGAGCATGTGTTTATACTGGTTTCCAAGCTTTTCTTGACGCAAAAAACGAACAACAAACAAAAATATGTTATCTTGTTGATAAAGAAGAGATCGGCAGTGTTGGCACAACCAGTGCAGATTCTAATTTTTTAGAAAATTCGATTGAACATTTAATTAGCCTGACAAATAGCTCCTTGAGTGTTAATGATTTTTTGCGACTTTCACAAGGTGTTTCCGCTGATACAACAGCAGCCTTTGATCCTGATTATAAAAGTGTCTATGATCCTCACAATTCAATCCATTTAGGTAAAGGTGTGGCGATTGAAAAATATCTTGGTCGGGGCGGTAAATATTTTACCATTGAAGCAGAACCAATATTTATCAGAAAAATTCTAAATATTTTCAAAAAAAATAATATCATTTGGCAAACCGGCCATTTAGGGAAAGTTGACCAAGGTGGCGGTGGCTCTATCGCTGGTTATTTAGCAAGACGTAATATGGAAATAGTTGACATGGGACCACCACTTCTAAATCTACACTCACCTTGTGAATTGTCATCAAAAGCAGACATTTACTCAGCATATAGAGCTTATAAGGTTTTCATGGAAAATTAATAATTATAAAACCGCTTCTACTTACAAGAAAAGCGGTTTTTTAATTGCCAAAAACTGTTTAATAATGGTAAAATTTACTTATAAAATTTGAATTTATGACTAACAACCGCCTAATTACTTCCCGGGAAAAACCGGAAGATAAAGTACTTGATCAAACTTTAAGACCGCACTCGCTCGATGACTTTATTGGACAGAATAAAATTAAACAAAATTTAGAGATTCTAATTCAAGCTGCTAAAAATCGCCGAGAGGCTTTAGATCATATTCTGATTTATGGCTCACCGGGTCTAGGAAAAACAAGTCTCGCTCATATTATTGCTCATGAAATCGGAAGTAATATAAAGATTACATCGGGCCCGGCCATTGAACGTGCTGGCGACCTGGCGGCTATTTTAACCAATATGGAACAAGGTGATGTTTTATTTATTGATGAATTACATCGCCTTAACCGCACTATTGAAGAAATACTTTATCCAGCCATGGAAGATTATGCTCTAGATATAGTTATTGGTAAGGGTCCATCAGCCAGAACTCTAAGACTTGATTTGCCTCACTTCACTTTGATTGGTGCGACAACTCGTTTAAGTCTTCTCTCTTCTCCACTACGTAATCGCTTTGGTTCAACTTACCGAGTTGATTATTACACTGAGGAAGAAATTAAAAATATTATTTTACGTTCAGCTAAAATTTTAGGAGTAAAATTCGACCATGATTCGGCTTTAGAAATTGCCAAAAGATCAAGAAAAACACCGCGTGTAGCCAACCGACTTTTAAAAAGAGTGCGTGATTATGCCCAGGTTAAAGCTGATGGTAATATTAATCAAAAAACATGTGTGCAAGCTCTGGAAATGCTTGAAGTTGATGAATTGGGTCTTGATGAAATTGATCGCCGTATATTAACAGCTATTATTGAAAAATTTTCTGGTGGTCCAGTAGGCTTAAACACCTTGGCGGCAGCGGTTTCTGAAGAGACATCAACTCTAGAAGATATCTATGAACCTTTTTTGATGCAACTCGGTTTTATGGCTAGAACTCCCCGAGGCCGAATCGCCACGGAATCAGCCTATCAACACTTAAAATTAGCACTCCCTAGTGGCACAATAAAAAAGATGTTCTAATTTAAAAAATATGGAAATATCTTTAACAATCTTTTTAATAATCTATTTCATCTTGGTCACTGTTTTTATTGTTTTTGCTTTTTTTAATATTTATCACGCTATTCGCTTTGGTTATGCCTCCTGGACCAATATTTTATCACTAATTATTTTCTTGGGTATGACTTTAGTGCTGCTTTTCTTGTCCTTCGCCTTTATCGTCAAGACTGACTGGAATCGCACTATTATTGTTTTTGAAAATTTTGATTTTATAGAAAAATTCTTTTTATTTTAAATTTATGCTCCCAGCACAATACCTTCCCAATCCACAGCCTGATGAAGAAATTATCATTTTTTTGAGACGTAATATTTTTATTCTAATTAAACATATACTCACTTACCTGGTAATTTTTCTTGTTCCATTAGCTGTTTATTTGTTAGCAAACTTATATCTCCCACAATTAATTGAAAAAGATGTTATCTCTGATTTATTAACTTTGCTAATGTTTCTTTATTTCTTATTTACCTGGCTTTTCTTTTACCGCGGTTTTTTGGATTATTTCTTGGACGTCTGGATTGTTACCAACTACCGGATTTTAAGCATTGAACAAAGTGATTTATTCCACCGGACAGTAGCTGAACAAAAACTTTTTAGAATTCAGGATGTTACTTCCCAACAAAAAGGCCTGTTACCAACTTTTATTAACTATGGTGATGTCTATATACAAACAGCCGCTGAACAGATGCGCTTTGTTTTTGAAGAAGTTTCAAACCCTCATAAAATTGCTCGAGAAATAACCCAACTTGTTGATTGGCAAAAAAAAGAACATGAAAAGGAACAACGCCGTTATAATAAAAATATGGAATTAACCGATTAACTAATGAAGTCTAATCTATTTTTCTATCAATTACCCAAGGAATTAATTGCCCAGAAACCTGCCACACCTCGAGATCGCTCGAGGTTGCTGATTTTAAACAGAGAAGAAAAAAAAATTAAACATGATTTTTTCTATAACCTGCCAAAATATTTAACTGCTGATGACGTTCTAGTCTTTAATGATACAAAAGTTTATCCGGCTCGCCTAATTATGAACAAGCCAACTGGAGGAAGAGTGGAAATTTTGTTACTAAAAAAAGATAAAGGCAATTACTGGCAGGCACTGGTGTCTGGTAAGAAAAGAAAGCCAGGATTAATGCTCTCACTAAAAAAAACATCTTTAAATTGCCGACTTTTAAAAAACGCGGGTGATTATTGGCTAATTAAATTCAATATCAATCAAAAAAAGTTATGGTCTTTAATAGAAAAATTTGGTCAGACGCCATTACCTCCTTATATAAAGCAAACAAAAAAATTTCTTTCTGAAAAACAGATTAAAGATGCTTATCAAACTATATACGCAAAAAATAACGGTTCGGTCGCAGCACCAACAGCTGGTCTGCACTTTACACCTGAGCTGTTAAAAAAAATAAAAAAACAAGGCACTGAATGCCTATTTGTAACGCTGCATGTCGGTTTGGGGACATTCGCGCCAGTTAAAGAAAAAAATATTGCTTACCATAAAATGCATGCTGAACTCGCTGTTGTTGATCAACAAACGGCCAAAAAAATAAACAATTTGAAAAAACAAGGCAAGAGAATCATTGCTGTTGGCACAACGACCACTAGAGTCCTTGAATCTTTCGCGAATCAAAATGGTTTCATAAAACCAGATAAAAAAATGACTAATATTTTTATTTATCCACCCTATAAATTTAAAATAACTTCCGCGATGATCACCAATTTTCATTTGCCGCAGTCAACCTTATTAATGCTGGTGAGCGCTTTTGCAGGGCGGACTAAAATCTTAAATGCCTACCGCGATGCGATCAGAAAAAAATATCGTTTCTATTCGCTTGGCGATGCAATGCTTATCTTATAGTAAAGTCAGGTTGTAAAATTGGTATTATATAAATTTGAATTTTAAAAAGATTTCTGATAAATTAAAGTAGACCATCGGATCTACATGGTGAGGCGACAAGTGTATTAACCAAGTAACTCAATAAATAGTCTATCTGCGTGTCATGGCCCTAGGCCTGGTAGCCAAGTGGTAAGGCGTGAGTCTGCAAAACTCTTATGCGGGGGTTCGATTCCCCCCCAGGCCTGAGGCGATGGTAGACAGAGAAAACTGTTATCCGACAATTTGATTCTGTTACAAAGAGCTTAATTAAAAAACCTTCCAAAAAGGAAAGGTTTTTTGATATAAAAATTTTTACCTTTAACCTAAATCACAAACTATCTTTTTTTCCGGTGTTTTCTTTTTTCCTTTTGTAAATCCTTTTTAATCAACTGCCAAAATTCTTTGATATCTTTATTACCAAGCTTTTTTATAATATTATTTGGCCAGTTTAATAATTGACTAAACTCTTCCGCACCCCAGTAACGTGAACCTGAATCTAAATGCTGCAGTTGTGACTCAATTCTATCAACAGTATAGGCCAAACGTGCTTCAAGACTCTTAGCTTTTTCAAACTCAATAAACAGCTGGTAATATTCTTTATATAAGGGTTTTGGTAATAAAGAAAAAACCTTTTTAGCGTGCATGAGTTCCTGTTGATAATGTGCTTCTTTTTTAATAAACCCCGGTATATCTCCATCGATTAATTCCGGAATATCATGAATTAAAAGCATTTTTACTGCTTTTAAAATATCAACTTTTATTTTAAATGTGTCTTGCAAAACCAAAAGTAACAAAGTCGCACGCCAGGTATGTTCTGCGGAACTCTCTTGCCGACCAGTTCGCGTCCAATTATGCCTTAAGGTTGATTTGAGCTTTTCAATTTCTTGAAAAAAATTAAGGATTTTTCGTTCCATAAAAAATTAAAATGCCGAGGAGAGGACTCGAACCTCCACGCCCTAAGGCACGTGGTCCTAAACCACGCGTGGCTACCAATTACACCACCTCGGCTTAATATAATTAAAGCTATTTAACTCGTTCTTGTCAAACAAATAATTGTCAGATTAATAAATATATTTTACAATAAAAAGGTAAAAAATGAATTAAAAGCTATGGCTCCCAAGCTCGGCCAACTAGCACGTATAATTATTGTACCAGTGGTGCTATTTTTTAGCCCACTTTTTGTTTTTGCCCAAGATAGTCAAGTGCTGATCAATGAAGTTCAGATTGCCGGGCAAACAGCAACCGATGAATTTATAGAGCTTTATAATCTAACAAATCAAAAAATTAGCCTTACCGGTTGGCGACTAGCTAAAAAAACTGCCAGCGGTAATCTCTATAATCTGGTAACTTCTTTTATAGACGTTAGTATCGAACCAAAAAGTTATTTATTAATTGCTCATAAAGATTTCCAAGCTGATTTTAATGCCGATGTTTATTATTCAACTTCATCATCAATCGCCGATAATAATACACTGATTATTTACAGTGATGCCGGCAAAACAGTGGTCGACAAAGTTGGTTGGGGTGAAGCAATAGATTTTGAAGTTAAAGCCGCGCCCAGTCCTAAAAATAAACAAAGTCTCAGTAGAACTAACGGCCTTGACACGGGTGACAATGCGACTGATTTTGTTGTTTCAACATCACCATCGCCGAAACAAGAAAACCAAATCACAAGTAACCAACCAACAACTAACAATCAACAAAATTTAGAAACAAATACCCAACCAAACAATCCAGACGTTTCTAACCAAATCCCAATATACCAAACCTATACCAAGCAAATTTTTTTTAATGAACTTTTGCCTAATCCCGCGGGTAGCGACGAAGAAAATGAGTGGTTTGAGTTATTTAATCATTCAAATTTTGAAGTCAATCTTAACGGTTGGATAATTATTGATAATTCCGGCAAAAAATTTATCATTAACCAAGAAAAATTGGCCAGTACCACTATCGCCCCCGATGGTTACTTTTTAGTTAAGAGGGGTGTTTCTAATATCAGCCTTAATAATGACAACGATCTCTTAAAACTCTATCAACCAAATGGCGAATTAATTGATTCTGTTAGTTATAAAGATGAGGCTGGAGAAAACATCGCTTATGCCAGAGATCAGAGAAATAACACCTGGTCATGGACAACAACTATTACTCCAGCCGCTAGTAACATAATATCTTCTCCTTCAGAAAAAACTGAAGATGACGGTGAAATCACTCCGGTCGGGGATGCAATAAAAACCACGGACAACAAAACATCTTTTACTGAAAAGGCTAATATAGAAAAATTAACTGATTATTCGCGACAAATAATAATTAATGAGGTTTTGCCGAACCCACAAGGTAATGATGAGGAACATGAATGGATTGAATTAAAAAATCTTACAAGTGAGGTTGTTGATTTGATTGACTGGTTTTTGGCCGATAGTTCGCGACAATATCAAATCTCTAAAAAAGATTTTAACAATTCAGTGATCCAAGCTAACGGCTATTTTTTGATACCAAGAAAAAATTCTCAACTCGCCCTTAATAATTCAGGCACAGAAAAAATACAATTACTGCATCCTGATAAAAATCTTGTTGAAGAAGTTGAGTATTCGGGTCATATTAAAGAAAATGTCAGTTATGCCCGCGATGAAGATGATTTATGGTTTTGGACCACTGTACCAACACCAGCAGGACCTAATATTATTGTGCTACCAACTGATAAAGAGGTTGAGGAAACCGCTACTGATGACAAGCAGGACAAGATACAAATTGATAAACAAACAATTGAGGGGATAGTTATTGCTAAACCGGGCTTATTTGGTGTCACTTACTTTTACATTAATGGTTTGAGAATATATTGTGCTAAAAAAGATTTTCCTGAACTTAAAGTCGGTGATAAAATTAAAATGACTGGGGAAATGGATATAATGAATAATATCTCTGTTTTTAAAATTAAGAATCAGGATGATATTACCATCATCTCCTCAAATAATGCCGTCAACCCACTAATTAAAACCACGGAAAGCTTAACACGTGATGATCTTAGTAAATTGGTTAAGCTAACCGGACAGATCCTTGATGTTAAAAGTACTAAAATATACCTAGCCGATGATGACGGTGAAATTGTTCTGACAATAAAACCAAATACTAATATCAAAAAAGAAATCTTTGTGTCTGGTGACCAAATTGCGGCAACTGGCATTGTTTTTACTTCCAGTAATGAATTAACTATCGTGCCCAGATCAGAAGCAGATATAGAATTTGTTAATCAAGTGCTGGGCGCGACTAAAAAAAAAGAAACTGTCTTTAACCGACAAAAAAATGATAACTTCAGAAATTATTTATTCCTAACCCTTGGAGCCATAATTATTATTTCTTTGATATTAATAATCAGAAATCTTCAGGTGATTGCCATCTGGTGGCATGAAAAAAAAGAGGTTTGGAAAAAAATTAAAGAAATTCTTAATAAACCTTGACTGATTTATAATAAAGGGTATAATTATTTTAAAATAAAATATAAGCCTAAAAATATGGCGGGCCTGCCCGCCGAAGCTTAAGCGAAGGCGGGTATCGTATAATAGTTATTATGCCACCTTGCCAAGGTGGAGAAACGGGTGCGATTCCCGTTACCCGCTCCAGTCAAAAAAGTCCCATTTAAAAGAATGAGGCTTTTTTGATTTGACATTCTCAAAAAAATTATTATGATAAAAAAATGACAACCAACAACATTAGCCTAGTTTTATACAATATCCGTTCGCGTTTTAATGTCGGCGCGATTTTAAGGACAGCTGACGCAGCTGGAGTAAAAAAAGTCTATCTTTGTGGTATTACTCCTTTCCCGCCACACCCCAAAATCAATAAAGTTTCTTTGGGTGCTGAAAAAACCGTGGCTTGGAAATACTCTAAGCAAACTGTACCTTTGATTAAAAAGTTAAAAAAAGATGGTTTAATAATTGTTGCTTTAGAGCAGACACCAGCTAGCCGTCCTTATTATCAATTTAAAAATAATAAGCCACTGGCTTTAATTCTAGGCAATGAAGTAAAAGGTTTGCCTAAAAAAATTCTTAATTTGACTGATGAAATAGTTGAAATCCCTATGCATGGCCACAAAGAATCTTTAAACGTCGCCGTCGCTGCTGGTATCGTTTTATTTGATTTAATTAAGAAAGTTAGATAGAATGTAAATAATGCAAAATTTAAAAATTAAAAAATGCAGAATACCAAAATTAAAATATTAAATAGATTAATTTTAATTTTTGACTTTTGAATTTTACATTTAATTTTGCCCAGGTGGTGGAACTGGTATACACGCAAGACTTAAAATCTTGTGGCCTTCAAGCCATGCGGGTTCGATTCCCGCCCTGGGCACCAGTATCATAACGGGGTGTAGCGAAGTTGGCTATCGCGCCTGCTTTGGGAGCAGGAGATCCCGAGTTCGAGTCTCGGCACCCCGAAAAAACAAACTGTCATAGAGTTTGTTTTTTTATTTGAAAAAAAAATTAGTTTTGTTAAAATATCATTATGACAAAAGTATATTTCCTAAAAAAAATAGAATTCAAAAAAATTAAAACCGTTCTGCCTAATTTTAAACAACCACTTGGTGTTAAGGTCCACTTTGGTGAACGAGGTAATGAAACTTTTATTTCCGCTTCAGTCATTAAACAAATTACTGACTTACTTCAAGCACCAACATTGATTGAGTGTAATGTTTTATATAAAGGTTCACGGACCACTAAAATCGATCATTTAGAAATTGCCAAACAGCACGGTTTTAATTTTGCTCCTATTGATATTCTTGATGGAGAATTAGGTGAAAAACATTTAGAATTATCTCTAAAAAATTGTAGTCACTTTAACAAGGTGTATATTGGTAAAGGTTTAGAAAAATATAACTCACTTCTTGTAATCTCACATTTTAAGGGTCATATTTCTGCCGGCTTCGGTGGTGCTATTAAAAATCTGGGTATGGGCCTTGCCTCCAGACAAGGTAAACTGGCGCTCCATGCTTCAATTAAACACCAAATTAATTCCATTAAGTGTATTGCCTGCGGTCAGTGCTTAGAGAACTGTCCAGTGAATGCTATTAATTGGAACAGTTATCATAAAGCCCAAATTAATCAAAACTTATGCGTTAGCTGTTCAAAGTGTATTGCCTTGTGTTCTGAAAAAGCCATTGAAATTCCCTGGCAAAGCACCAAACCGGAAACTTTACAGGAAAGAATCGCTGAATACACTTTAGCAATAACTGACAGGCTGCCCTGTTTTTTTATTAATTTCTTAACTAACATAACGGAACACTGTGATTGTATTGGACAAAAGCTACCACTGCTAACGCCTGACATCGGCCTGCTGCTATCTACTGACCCGGTTGCTATTGACCAGGCTTCTTATGATTTAATCACAAAACACCATCCCCCTTTTCAAAAATTTAAAGGTCTGGCACAATTAGAATATGGAGAAAAAATCGGTTTGGGATCAAAAGATTATCAATTAATAAATCTATGAAAAAAAATATTTTTTTTATCTTTATATTATCTTTGATAATAATAACGAGTGGTTGCACAAAAAAAGAGCAAGTAAATACAAATTACAACTTGAATCTTAATCAAAATGTTTCGATAGAGATCAGAGATATGTCACAAGTACCTGCTGATTATTATTCTGGCAATTCACGATTCAGTCGTGGCATTTGCACTCAAGATAGTGAGTGCTTTAATATTGGTTGCTCTTTGGAAATGTGTTCTAATGACAAAGATATGATGACCTCGTGTGAAATTGGGGGAAATTTTCCTGATAAGAACAAATATGCTTGTGGTTGTATAAAGGATAGGTGTGGTTGGTATAAAAAATAATTTTAAATTTTTAAAAAAATGAAAAATTTTTTTCTGGCCGTTTATGATGTAGTCAAAAAAGTGCCACCAGGTAAAGTAACAACTTATGGTCAAGTGGCAACTCTGTTAGGTAATCCCAGGTCAGCTCGAATAGTTGGTTGGGCTTTACATCAACTAAGACTCGAGGACCAAGTCCCTTGGCAAAGAGTAGTTAATTCTCGCGGTTTAATCTCCACCACTTGCTTAGAACATAATGCGTGTCTGCAGGCAAAACTTTTACAAAAAGAAGGTGTTCATGTAGAATTTAAGGAAGGTGTTTACTTAATAGATTTAAAAAAATATTTGTGGATGCCAGGATTTGTGTTCTCTGCCTTCACTTGAGCGGGTATTGTATAATGGCTATTACCTCAGCTTTCCAAGCTGATGATGCGGGTTCGATTCCCGCTACCCGCTGAGGCGAAGGCGGTTAATTAATCTACTTAACATCATAATAGTGTTTAAAAAACTCCTTTGTCAGGAGTTTTTTAAATTCTTAAACTATTAATAAAATTAAATACCACCACATTCTTTAGCACTAACATGGAAATGACCAACGGTATAATAGTTACCGTCATTATCTTTGGCTTTATATTCTTCATAACGAAAGTTGCCACCACAAATATTCATAACTAAATCCTTCATGGCTATTTGATCTCCATTATCAAAACCTCGACTTCTAAAATCAACAGCATAAGATCCGTCGAGTTTTTTGAATGGCCCACCGTAATGACAAGAACCATAACTATGAGCACAGACCGCGTCAGACCAGTTATCACGACAAGTTGCTAATCCGGCGTTATCGCTCACAGAAGTAATAACTAATGTCTTACTAGATAATCTAGTATAATTATTCTTTTTTGTATTAATACAATTTAACAACTTATAAAGCGAAGGTGAAACATCACCGCACTGACTAGTTTTAATTGAAGTAGCGGTTGCAATACTGGCACAGTTACCGCTGACAATATCTTCTTCGGTTGGTCTGACAATTTCAATGGTTTCACATTTTGGCACCTGCCACCAACCACGAGAAACAACTAAGCCCTTATTAAGGGTCAACATATTAATAATAATGCTAATTAAACTCCATGAAACCATAACTAAACAGACAGCTAAAAGGGTATTAAAAATTAGTTTTTTATTAGCGGCGATCGACTCTTTGTTACCCCAATTCATAACTAAACCTATACCACCCCAGATTAATAAAACCAATGCTGCACCGGACATAAAATAAAGAATTAAACGGGCAGCTGATGAAAAAACTGATAAAAAATCACATACTGAGCAATCTCCATTATTAACACACTGGAGAGATAGCTCATCAAAAAGACTATAAGCTCTAACTTCAGTCCTAAGCGAAAAAATAAAAATTAACAATAAGCTAAATATAAAAAATCTGACTTTTATGGTTTTTCTCATAAAATAATTATACTTTTATTTTAATCTTTTTTCAATAAATATTTATTAATCAACTAAAGAAAAGAACCACCTAATCGTTATGGTGATTCTTTTCACTTATCAGGCGACATATGGATTATGCCCCTAATATAAAAGTTTAGGAACTGAAAAACACTTACTGCCAAGTGCTAACAGTCCCCACATAGCTTAAGCAGATTGTTCTTCAGTCGGCGTTGACTGTTCCTCGGGAGTCGCAACACTTTCATCAGCTTGTGGTTCTTGAGTGATTGGTTCGTCTTGCATATTTTTTTTGTTAATTATTAAACAATTTCGCATCAGCTTAGATCTTTTATATCAGAAAAACTTTTATAAAAATAAAAAAGCTCATAAATGACCTTTATGCAATTTAAAAATTGCACTCTTATTATAACATTAAACGATTTATTGTCAATGTGTAAAATTAAAAAAACTCGACATTTTTTTTATTAGAGATATAATATTATAAGAAATTATTAATAACCGACGCCCAGGAAAAACGTACTGGCTAACCAAAAAATATCAATCGGTTCAATTATCAATAAAATTCAAAAAATATGCTTGATACAGAACTACCAAAATTAAATTACAATTTTGACGCCTTAGAACCATATATTGACGCCGAAACAATGGAAATTCACTATAGCAAGCATCATAAAGCTTATCTAGAAAAATTTTTAGCGGCTTTGGATAAATATTCTGATCTTAAAAAAAATAATCCTCAAGATATAATTAAAAAATTAAACTCTTTCAGTGTTGAGGAAAAAGATCGTTTAGCAATCAAAAATTTTGGCGGTGGTTATTTAAACCATAATCTATATTGGCAAATAATGGATCCGAATAACAAGCGCGATGAACGACTGATTGATGAATTAGAAAAAAATTATGGTTCATTAAATGAGTTTAAAAAACTCTTTAATAATCTAGCTATTAGCCATTTTGGTAGTGGTTGGACTTGGTTAGTCAGGGATGAAAAAGGTGTTTTACAAATTTATTCATTACCAAATCAAGATTCTCCTTTAACACTCGGTCATGAACCGATTTTGACTGTCGACTTGTGGGAACATGCTTATTATCTTAAATATCAAAATCGTCGTTCAGAATATATCGAAAATTGGTGGCAGACCATAAAAATTATTTAAATTTTAACTAATATAAATAGACAAAAAAGTTTAACCCAGTAAGATAATGCTAATCACTAATTTTTTGATTATGTTAAACTACCACTTGCCAAAAAAATAAATTTATAATAACATTAAAATCAATAATAAATATAAAGAAAAATATGCCAACTATTTCCCGTTCAGCCGCTAAACGCCTAAGACAATCAGAAAAAAGAACTATTGTTAATAATAAGGCCAAAGGCAACATTGATTTTTTAATAAAAAAGGCTTATAAAGCCATAACTGCTAAGGATAATAATCAAATTACTGAAACAGTGAAAAAAGCAGTCAAAGCCATTGATAAAGCAGTGCAAAAAAAAATCATTAAAAAAAATACAGCGGCCAGAAAAAAGAAGCAACTGTTTTTTGCACTTAAAAAAAAATAAATACTCAGTAATTGTTAAAAACGAGCAGGTCTATCAATGTTTTAAAATTCTTGCTACCGGTTTTAAGTGCTCCATCAATAGCTAATAACTGATTGTATATTGATTTTAAATTTTCCAAATTATACTTGGTACTTTGCGACCAAGTTTTTTTAATAACATAGGGATGATAATTTAATAAGGAATTTATTTGATTGAGGTTGTGCCCAAATTCACTAAGATTCTTGATTTGTAGCATGATTCTAAACTGCCGAATAAGCATTGCCAAAAGATAACTTTCATTAATACCAGAACTTAAATGTTTATCAATAAGTTGAAGAGCTAGGGCCTGTTTTTTCTCAGTTACGGCATCAGTTAACTGAAAAATATTTTCATTAAAACTAGCTGTTAAAATTAGTTCGAGACTTAAATCGTTGACTTCTTTTTCCAGCCAATTATGAGCTGTCAATTTGTCAATTTCTCGATCAAGCAACCACATATCATCACCAACAAAATTTATTATTTTTTCAACCTGTTTGTTTTCAATTCTTATCTTATTTGATAAAAATTTATTTTTTACCCACTTCATCAGCTCAACATTTTTTAATTTTTTAAATTCCTCAACCTGCTTCTGACTCTTAAGATATTTGAATATTTTTGAATCTTGTTCATAATCATCGGCTTCCCAAAAAACCAAAACACAACTGTTATCTAAATTATTTCTTTTTAAAAGCTCAATTATTTCTTCCTCATTGGTTATTTTCTTTGATAATATACCCTCAATAATCACCATTCTTTTTCGAGTCAAAAAAGAATTTGTATTTAATGCTTGCCGCAAATGGTTTAAATCAATTTCATTCTTATTGAGCTCTATCAGGCTTCTTCCCGAAACATCAACTTCTTTTAAAAACTTTTCTTTTATTAACCTAAGTTTTTCGCGCGATCGAAAAGTATCAGGTCCATATAAAAAAAATATCATATTATTAAAACTTATTGTTATTTATCTAACTGAATAACTATTTACACTCACCCCAATTACTACCATGACTAATACTGATTTTTATTGGCGCTGCTAATCTATAAGCTTCTCTCATTTCTCTTTCAACAATTTCTTCGACTTGACTTAAAAATTTGTCTTTAACCTCCAGCACTAATTCGTCATGAACCTGCAATAACATTCTAGCGTCATCAACTGTGAATTTCCTTCTTAACTCAGAATGAATATTAATCATGGCGATCTTTATTAAATCCGCGGCTGTACCTTGGATTGGATGGTTAATAGCCATTCGCTCCGCTTGGGCTCGTAATTGTTGGTGGTGAGTATTAATATCCGGCAAATAGCGCCGTCTCTTAAAAATTGTCTCCGCGTAACCATTCTCCCTTGTTTTACTAATTGTTTCTTCTATATAACTCTTTATGCCGGCGTAAACTTCAAAATATTTTTCAATAAAAATTTGAGCTTCTTCAAGAGTGATCCCCGCCCCTTGAGCCAGCCCTCTTGGGCCCAAACCATATATTACACCAAAATTAACGGCTTTGGCTTGTCGTCTCTGGTTTGGGGTTACTTTTTTAACCGGCACGTCAAAAATACGACTAGCGGTCTCAGTATGAATATCTCTATTCTTATAAAATGCCTCGAGCATTTCTTCGTCTTGAGCTAGTGAGGCAATTATTCTAAGTTCGATTTGTGAATAATCAGCAGCTAAGATCCAATAACCTTTCTCGGCTATAAAAGCCTGTCTAACCTTTTTCCCTAACTCAGTCCGAATTGGAATATTTTGCAGATTTGGATCTGATGAAGATAGTCGTCCGGTTGCTGTTATTGTTTGATTAAAAGAAGTGTGTACTCGTTGGTTCTCATCGACTAAATTTGGTAACGGATCAAGATAAGTATTCTTTAGTTTTGATAACTCACGGAAATCAATTATCAGGTCTATAATTTTGTGGCGACCCCTGAGTTTCTCTAACTGCTCAGCCGCTGTCGATATGCCTGTCTTAATACGTGATAAACCCCGGGTTGAGATTTTTAATTTTTCAAACAAAACCTCTTTAAGTTGTAGAGGTGAAGCAACATTAAATTCATAACCGGCAATTTCATAAATTTTTGATTCCAGAGACTTTATGTTCAAAAATATTTCTGAACCCATTTTATTTAAAAATTTTATATCTAATTTAATTCCGCTGTGTTCCATGTCAGCCAATACCGGTATTAACGGCATTTCAATTTTCTCCAAAACTTCTTCAATTAATACTTCATCAAGCTTCTCTGATAATTTTAAATAAAGTTGCCAAGTGACATCAGAATCTTCACAGGAATAATTTGCTACTTTTTCTAAGTCTATTAGTGAAAGGTCAATTTCTTTAGTTTTAGTCGTGCCTGATAACTCCTCGATTGTCTGCGTCCGATAACCCAACTCGACAAAAGCTAAATTATCTAAACTATGCTGACGTGTACCTGGATTTAGCAAATAAGAAGCAATCATTGTATCAAAATATAAACCAGCAGTGTTAATACCAAAAGATGACAACACTTCATAATCAAACTTCAAATTATGACCAATTTTTTTAAAACTTTTGTCTTCAAAAATTTTATTAATTCTTAAATCCTGTTTCTTAATTCTCTGAACGGGTAAATACCATGCCTCATTTTTCTTCCAACTAAAACTAATACCTAATAATTTATTCTTAAACGGATTAAGACCATCGGTTTCAGTATCAAAAGCGAAGACTTTTTGTTTTAAAAGCTCTGACAAAAAAATTTCGAATTCATCATCACTATTAATTAAATGATAGCCCGCCTTTAAAACAAATTTGTTTTTGGCTTCATTATTATGAGTGTTGTTTAATTTTTTTTGAAAAAGAGTGCCTTGTTTCTCTAACATTATCTTCTCTGCTTGCGGTATTCTAGCAATTAACGAATTAAAATTAAAATTTTGAAACAATTTAACAACTTTTGGGGTGTTGAAAGACTTAATTTGGCAATCTTGCAACCTAAAATTAATCGGCACATCTTTAACAATAAGTGACAATTTTTGTGACAAATAGGCATCTTCTTTTGATACTTCTAGTTTATTTATAACCGCATCGTTTATTAGTTTCGATTTATTTCTAATTGAATCGTTTTTATTATCTAAATATTGATATATTTTTTCCAGACTACCAAAATTTCTGATTAAGTCCTGTGCTGTTTTTTCTCCAATACCTCTAACACCAGGAATATTATCAGATTGGTCTCCTTTAAGCGCTCTAAAATCAACAATTTTTTCAGGACCAAAGCCGTAACGCTCTTCAACTGCATCTCTATTATAAATAACCGTCTCGGAAATTCCTTTTTTTAAAGTATAAACCTCTGTGTTGTCATTAATAAGTTGCAAAGTATCTAAATCGCCAGTAACGATAATATTCTTTACTTGTTTATCATTATTTAAATTAACTAAAGTGCCAATAAGGTCATCAGCTTCAAAACCTTCTTTTTCATAAATCTGCACCTGAAAAGCATCCAGCACTTGTTTAACTAAGGCAATCTGATCATATAACTCTTGCGGCTGTTTAACTCTTTTTGCCTTATAAGCCGAGTATTCTTTCTTACGAAACGTATCCTTCGATACGTCAAAACAACAAGTAATATAATCCGGCTTTAAATCCTTTAAAACTTTTAAAAATATAGTAATAAAACCATAAACAGCATTAACCAACAATCCGTCTCTGTTAGTTAAAGGCGGTAAGGCATGAAAAGCTCGATGGATTAAAGCATTGGCATCAATAATAATAAATTTTTTCATAACCTAATTTTAACACTTGGACACTAAAAAACCAAGGTATTTTTACCTTGGTTCTTTAAATAAAAAATATTCAAAATCTGGTGACCCCGCTAGGAATCGAACCTAGATCCGAAGCTTAGAAGGCTTCTATTCTATCCTTTGAACTACGGGGCCAAATGCAAGATAATTATCAAAAATTATCTAAAAAATAGCAAATTATAATGTTACTTTACATTATTTCATTGAGACTTGCAATATTAAAGGTTTTATGATAAACTTTCTTCAGTTATCCAATCACTGCCAATTTGGCAGACTAATAAACTTAAACGATTTTCTAGGTCATACTCAAAAAGTTGCACTTGGATCATCGTTGCCTAACAATTTATGCTAGACAGAAAAAAGAAAGAGAGTATAATCAAAAAATTTAAGACTCATGAAAAAGATACTGGGTCACCGGAAGTGCAAATTGCAATTTTATCTGAGGAAATAAGAGAATTGACTGACCACTTAAAAAAACACAAACATGATTTTTCATCAAGACGAGGGTTGTTGAGAAAAATAAGTTTACGCCGTAAATTACTGCGTTACTTAAAGAAGGAAAATGAGAAGAGATACGAGGAACTAACAAAAAAATTAAAAATAAAAAAAATTGAGGAGTTGGAAGAACCATCATTAAACGACGAAGATGCTGCACCGTTAATAAAGGAGGTTGAAGAAAACACAGAAGAAATAATAGAAACAGAAAAAGAATAACAATTTAAAGTTTATATATGGTCAAACTCCCTGATCAAAGAATTGCTGTTTTTGTAGACGTCCAAAATCTCTATCATTCTGCTAAAAACTTATTCAATGCCAGAGTAAATTTTGCTGAAGTCTTAAAAGAAGCTGTGGCAAAAAGAAAATTAATTCGTGCGGTCGCCTATGTCATTAAATCGCCTACCCAAGAAGAACAAAAATTTCTTGAAGCCTTGGATAAACAAGGTTTTGAACTAAAAATAAAGGATCTTCAAATTTTTGCCGGTGGCGCAAAAAAAGGAGATTGGGACGTTGGTTTGGTAATTGATGCCATTAAAATGGCCCCGCAATTAGATGTTGTAATCTTGGTCAGTGGTGATGGCGACTATGTCCCGGCGGTGGAATATCTCCAGTATCATGGCAAAAAGGTAGAAGTTATCGCATTTGGAGAGACTTCCTCAGTCAAATTAAAAGAAGTGGCTGATGACTTTATTGATCTATCGTGGGATCCAAAAAAATTCCTATTAAAATTAAAATAATTAACTAACTTGATCTTAAGTCGGTAGATAGAATAGACTAAAAATTCTCTTTCTCAATAATTATGAGAATTAGAGTCTATGTACCTGCCGGTTTAAATGATCCAAGCAATTTTAGATATTATGGAAAACAAAAAAGAAACTTTTGAAAGTGAGATCGGTGGAAAAAAATTCATTATTACTACAGGAGAATTAGCTAGTCAGGCCAACTCTTCCTGTACTGTACAATATGGTGATACCGTGGTTTTAGCCACGGTTTGTGTTTCTCCAGTTCCAAGAGAAAACGCTGACTTTTTTCCTTTAATGGTAGACTTCGATGAAAAACTATATGCCGCTGGAAAAATTAAAGGCTCACGTTTTATTAAACGTGAAGGTCGGCCAACTGATGAAGCTATTTTAACTGGGCGTTTAATCGACCGGGCCATAAGACCCCTTTTTCCTGAAGCTATAAAAAATGACGTACAAGTAGTCGTCACTGTCCTGTCATTTGATCAAGAAAATGATCCTGATATCCTTGGACTTAACGCTGCTTCTGTTGCCTTGGCTAAATCAAACATACCCTGGAATGGACCAATTGCTGCTGTTAGAGTTGGTCAAATTAATGGCGAGTGGGTTTTAAATCCATCTTACGAAGCACGTACTAAATCAAGTATTGATTTAGTAATTGCTGCCACAGAAAATGAAATAGTGATGATGGAAGCAGGTGCAAATGAAGTTGAGGAAAACGTCGTTTCAATGGCAATCGAATTTGGCTTAAAACACCTAAGAAAAAATTTAACTCTTATAAAAGATGTTCAAAATAAACTCGGCCAGGAAAAATTAACATTCAACAAAATATTAACAGATGAGGAAAAAGATAACCAAGAAAAAATTAAAGTTAAAGTTAAAGATATTGCTCTAAAAGAACTTGAACTGATTTTTGGTACCAAAGAAAAGAAAATTTATGCTCAAAGAATAGAGAGCATAAAAATTAAAATTGATGAATCCTTAAAAGCAGACAATGAAGTTTCCAAAGATGATCGTGTTTGGGGTATTAAATATTTTGATCTTCTAATAGAAGAACAAGCTCGAATTTTGACTTTAAACAAAGGCACCCGAGCCGATGGCCGTAAATATAATGAAATCAGAACAATTAATTGTCGAGCTGGAATTCTGCCACGTACACATGGTTCAGGCCTATTCACTAGAGGTGAGACTCAAGTGCTGTCTGTTGTTACTTTAGGTTCACCGTCTGACGAACAAGTTCTAGATACTATGGAAGAGTCAGGGAAAAAACATTATATGCATCATTACAACTTCCCTGGCTTCTCGGTTGGTGAAATCGCGCCTTTGCGTGGCCCCGGGAGACGTGAAGTTGGTCATGGTGCTCTTGCAGAACGTGCGTTACTACCGGTCTTACCTGAAAAGCTTCAATTTCCTTACACAATCCGAGTCGTCTCAGAAGTACTCTCAAGTAATGGTTCGTCATCAATGGCTTCAGTTTGTGGTTCAACGCTAGCGCTGATGGATGCAGGTGTACCAATAAAAAAGCCAGTGGCTGGTATTTCTGTTGGTATGTTTTCTAATCCTGAAAACAAAGAAGAATATCAGATTGTAACTGATATTCAAGGTGTTGAAGATCATGCTGGAGATATGGATTTTAAAGTTGCGGGAACACGTGACGGTATTACTGCGATTCAACTCGATATCAAGCTTGATGGCATTTCTTTAAAGGTTGTCTCTGAAGCTTTAGAAAAAGCAAAAGTCGCACGCCTCCTTATTCTTGATAAAATAAAGGAAACTATCCCGGAACCACGACCGGAACTTTCTCAATATGCACCAAGGATTTATACCTTGCAAATAAACCCTGAGAAAATTCGTAATGTCATCGGACCTGGCGGTAAAATGATAAATGAAATTATAGACGCAACTGGTGTGACAATTGATATCGATGACTCGGGTCTTGTAATCGTCACAGCTGTTAAAGAAGAAGCGGCTTCTAAAGCGCTTAATTGGATCAAAAACTTAACTCGTGAGGTTGTTATTGGTGAAATTTTTGAAGGAAAGGTCACAAAAATATTTGATTTCGGAGCAATGGTAGAAATCTTACCACACACTGAAGGTTTAATTCACGTTTCGGAAATAGCACCTTTCAGGGTTCCGGCAGTTAAAGATGTCCTAAAAACTGGGGATATTATCAAGGCTAAAGTTATTTCCATTGACGAACTGGGTAGAGTTAACCTATCATCAAAACAAACCGATTTTGACTTTTCTGAAATGCGTCAAAAAGTCTTAATGCGGGGAAATACTGAAAATAATTCTGAAAATCATCAACGTCATAACCGATACCAGCAACGAAATCCCTCGCGAAAAAATTATTAATTAAAAGTCGGGGTGTGAACCCTGATTTTTTATTTGCATAATTTTGTTATAATTAATAGGTAAATCATATTAAAAAAATGAACCAAAATAAAACAAATAATAAATTGTTTAATATTAAATCTGATTTATCTGATAAAAGGAAATCACGTGTTTTTTATTTAATTTCTGTGATTTTACTTATTTTGGCTATTACTGGAATTTTAATTTATTCACAAAGTTTTTTAAAAAAAGTAAAAACAAATAGATTAATAGATGCTGTTGTTACAGACACTCTCTTATTTGCACAGATACCGGTAAACTATCTTCTAATTAGTGACTTAGATAAAAATAAACAGCAAGATGCTTGGTGGCTAGCACTCAAAAATAAATACCAATCCGATTACCTTGGGCGACTAAACCTGAATATTAACGACTTTGAATCTCTCTTAAAAAAGGGGGTCAAAAAAATTGGAATAATAAACACTAAGAACAATGACTTAGCTTTAATTCTTGAATTTGTTAATCAAAATCAAATTGCCAAAATTATTGCTAGTGACTTAACAAAGTTTCCGCACTTAATAACTAATAAAAATATTGCGGTCATAACCTCCTCTAATAATTTACTTAATGAAATCTCATTTCAACTCAAAAACCCAAACGCCGTCTCACCAAAAAACTTAGCGCTTCAAAACCAAATAAAAGAAAATCAGCTTTCCGACGAACACGTCTTTATGTATTTAGATTATTTTTTGTGGCAACAGATATTGGCAAACCAAAAATTATCAAATTTAGTTGACATAAAATCTTTAGTCAACAATAAACCAGCCTTTGTTAATATAATAAAAAAAAATCAAGGTCTTGAATTAAATATATCTCTCTCTCATGTACTAGAATCAGCAATAGTATTTGATAACCAAGACAGCGACCAAAAACAAAATACGATTATAGAAAAAATTAATAATCCTGATTTAATTTTTTTTACAAATTTCAAGCCGATATTATACATGCAACAAATCGAAAAAAAAATAAGCAATGAATATTTGGAAAAAAAATGGAATGGCCTAATTGATATTTGGAAAGAAAAATATATTTTAAACTCTGATGAAATAAATATTTTTTTGAATCAAAATTTAACTCTGGCTGTTCCGGTTGATCAAATTGATAATTTTTTTTCTGGCAATTACGATATCCTATCTAATCCATATCTGTTAGTATTCAAAAAAAACAACGAGAGTGTTTTTTTTCTTGAAATGGTCAAAAAAATAATTGCTGTTAGAAATCCCGAGGAAAAAATAACGATATTAACAGATAATAGTGAGGCAATTGAATTAATTGCTGAGCCACAGAATATAAATTTTTTAAAAACAGATGACGGGAAAAAAAATTATTATTGGCTACAAAACGGACCTGAAAAAGTTGGTTATTTCATTATGGATGACTATTTATTTTTTAGCTCATCCATTGATATGTTAAATAAAATTTACATTGATCTGAATAAATCAAATAACTTAAATGAGGAAAGTAAGCAAACTTGCCTAAAAACACCAAAAACCTTAATTCACTTTAACCAACCCGGTACAATTCATAAGAATCTCTCTCTTTTTAAAAAAGCTACTTTAATGGGTTTGGAACATAAAAAAAATTATCTTAGTATCAATTTATGCCTTGAATATTAATAATACAAACCAATTATTGGCTGTGCATAACATGTTAATTATTTCATTTACTTATTTAGTTACGGCTTAAACAAAATTCAACTTTTATAAATTTCACAAACTAGTAAATTATGGTATTTTGTTTTATATTAGCTAAATATTATTAACGTTGACAGAAAACAAAAAACTTGCTATACTAAAAGCAGAACTAAAATAAAAACAAAAACAGCTAAGATAAACTTCTTCTTAAAAAATAGGTCCTTGAGAAATCAATTATAGATTCTTGAAGATTCTTAATAAAAATGAATTTAAGAAGAATTTTTTCTTTACTGTTCGTTTAGGGTTTCAATGCCGAAAAACCCCAAAAAACTAAAGTAAAAAACAAAAATAAAAAGGTAAACTTTTATTATTTATATATAGAGGTCTTACCATAAGAACGGTAATAGAAAATACGCTTGCTTTTTGACATCACTCGGCACAAAAAGCACCAGATTTGTGGATAAGAAACACAATCTGGGAAGCGGACACATATTTCGAACACTTTCAATCAAGGGTTTGAGATATGTGTCCGTGCCCAGTGGCCTTATCCACTTGGGCGCGTTACGTCCTTAAAATAACTTTTAATTGGGGCGCTAACTGCGCCCTTTTTTGTTTATCAAATTTATATATTGATTTATTAAAGTAATCTTGCTATAATTTCTGTGTCAAAAAATATGAACAATGAATTTATCCAAGAACAAAAAAAATTATTGACCGAGCAGTTAGAAGAGTTTTCGTTGCGTTTAAAAAATAATACGATAAAGACTGACCATGGCGAAGAAGTAAAATTTCCTGATATTGGAGATGCTTCTGATGAAAATGCTGCTGAAGTTGATCAATATCAAAATTCTTTAGCCTTAGCAGAAACTCTTGAAAAAGAAATATCTGATATAAAAAAATCACTTGAGCGTATTGAAAAAGGCACTTATGGTGTCTGTAAATATTGTGGCAAAGAAATAAGTGAGGGTCGTTTAAAAATACGTCCGACATCTTCTTCGTGTGTGGATTGCAAAAAAAAATTATCCGGTGAAGAATAACTTTAAAGCATGGCTAAAATACCTAAAAAATTTTTGGGGATCAGTCTAATTTGTCTGGTCCTTTTTGTTTTAGACAGATTTTCAAAAAACTTCTTCCTAAATAATCACAATATTAATCTGTGGGGGTTAACTAGTTTTCAAAAGAATTGTGGTTTTATTTTTGGCGCGCAGTTTCCCGGTTGGGAAAATATTTTTTATACTTTTATTTTTTGTGCTTTTATTATTTTATTTTATTTATTAATTGTTTTTTTAAAAGAAGGAAGAATAACAGAACTACTAGCGACAGAACTTATAATCATCGGGGCTTTGAGTAATGTTCTTGACCGTATATTTTATGGTTGTGTTACTGACTTTATTAGCTTTTGGATTCTGGGGGTATTTAACATGAGCGATGTTTACATTTTTATCGGTGCTTTATTTTTATTTTTAAATTACTTAAAAAAATAGAATTGTTAGATGACTTCTTTCGGCCGATACTGCAAAGCTTCGGCAACATGAATTGTTTCTATTTTTTCACTATCTGCCAAATCAGCGATGGTGCGACTCAGTTTTAGAATTCGATAATAAGAACGGGCAGACAACCTGAATTGACTAACAGCGCTGCGCATTAACTCTTGTGATGCAAAATCAATTTGGCAATATGTCTTAATCTCATTTATACCCATCTCGCTGTTAGCTTTTATTTTAAGTGTTTCGAACCTTTTTGCTTGAATATTGCGAGCTTGTTCAACCCGCAAACGTACATGATTAGAGCTCTCACTGCTTTCTATAGACGTTAATTTATCAAAATCAACTCTCGGAACCTCGATATGCAAATCAATGCGGTCAAGAAGCGGACCGGAAATTCTCTTATGGTATTTCAATATCTGAGTTGGAGTACACATACAATGTTTTACAGAATCATTGTAATAGCCACAAGGGCACGGATTTTGAGCAGCAACAAGAGTAAAGCGTGAAGGAAAGGTCACACTACCTTGTGCCCGAGATACTGTTACCTGACCATCCTCCAGTGGTTGACGCAAATTTTCAAGCACTGACCTAGAAAATTCTGGAAATTCATCCAAAAATAAAATGCCGCGGTGTGCAAGACTAATTTCCCCTGGTTTGGGATAAGTTCCACCACCAACTAAAGCCACACCCGATGAGGTGTGGTGAGGTTGGCGAAATGGCCGATCTCTAATTATTGGCTGACTTACTGGCAAACTACCGGCAACACTATAAATTTTCGTGACTTCCAAAATCTCACTTTTGGTCATAGTGGGCAGAATACCTACCAATGCCTTAGCTAACAATGTTTTACCAGAACCTGGCGGTCCAAACATTAATAGATTATGGGCTCCAGCAGCGGCAATCTCAAGTGCTCTTTTGGCTTGTTCTTGACCTTTAATGAAGGCTAAATCAACTTCAAAATTTCTGTCTTTAGAAGGTAGCTCTATAAATAATTCATGT
This sequence comes from uncultured Gammaproteobacteria bacterium, assembly GCA_964434055.1. GTDB lineage: Bacteria > Patescibacteriota > Patescibacteriia > UBA2196 > CAYSSY01 > CAYSSY01. The sequence continues at coordinate 55,533 of CAYSSY010000001.1, forward strand.
GGCTTTGGTAAAATTACTTTATCTCCCTTAAGATGGAGGATGAGTTCAATTAAATTATTAACTGGAATTATTTTTATTCCTTCAACTAAAGAAGCTTCCTGAGCGTTAGCAACAGGCACAAATATATATTTTACCCCATGTTCTTGGGCAAAAATGGTTATAGGCAAAACACCTTGAATTGGACGCAGTGTTCCATCCAAAGATAACTCGCCAATAAATAAACTGTCTTTTAGGTTGAAGTTAAAGTTATTCTCTGCTTCAATAATACCCAGAGCAATTGGTAAATCGAAGGCTGGACCTTCTTTTTTTATATCAGCTGGCGCTAAATTAACAGTTAATTTATGTCGTGGAAAATTAAAACCAGAATTTTTAATAGCACTTCTTACACGTTCTTTGGCTTCATCCACCGCTTTATCAGGTAAGCCAACAATAATAAATGAGGAAAGTCCTTGCGAGACGTCAATTTCAACTTCTACTTGAGTTGTATCTAAACCCAATACTGTTCCTGAATACACTTTAATTATCATATAAATAGAATAAATAATCTATTTTAAGAATAACTCAAACAGTAATAATCTGTAAATGAGGTAAGAATTTGCCATTTAAAAACCTTCTCTGTTATAATGATAAATACGATAAACTTTTATTAACTAAATAAGAAAAAAATATGCCAGAATTATTAATTACTGATCAAAATTTTGTTGAACAAATTATAAAATCGAAAGACATTGCCTTGGTTGATTTTTGGGCTCCGTGGTGTGGTCCTTGTCGGTTGCAAGGCCCAATTATCGAAGAATTGAATAAAGAGTTTGAAGGTAAACCTGTAAAAATCGGTAAGCTCAATGTTGATGAAAACCCAGAAACCGCGCAACATTATAATGTTATGAGTATTCCTACACTAGTTATTTTCAAAAACGGCCAAGTTGTTGAAATGATGACCGGCCTAAGATCAAAAGAAGATTTATCTGAAAAGTTGAATAATCTATTAAAATAATCTTTTGTTAAAAATGACGGAAATTACAAGCAAAAATTACGATATTATCATAGTCGGTGGTGGAGCTGCTGGTTTGACAGCTGCAATTTATACATCACGAAAAATGCTATCAACATTATTGGTCACACCTGAAGTTGGCGGACAAGCAGCTTTGACTAATTGGGTTGAAAATTATCCTGGCGTAACTGAGACTGACGGTTTCTTGATTATGCAAAATTTTAAAAAACAAGCTGAAAAGTTTGGAACACAATTCTATACTTCAAAAATTACAAAAATAAACAAAATTAATTCCGGTTTTGAATTGGTTTGTGAAAACGCCGTCTCATTAACAAGTCGAGCTGTGATTCTGGCTTTTGGTTTACAACACCGTCTTCTAAATATAGGTGGCGAAAAAAAATATACTGGCCGGGGTGTTGCTTATTGCGCCACGTGCGATGGTCCTCTTTATAAAAACAAGACCGTCGCTGTTGTTGGTGGCGGCAACTCTGCTTTGGGGGCGGCGGAATATCTATCAAGTCTAACCAATAAAGTTTATCTGTTAAATAGAAATGCCAATTTCTCTGGTGATGATTTTATTGTCAACAGAATAAAAAAAATTAGTAATATTGAAATAATGCACAATACTGCAGTGATGGAAATAAAGGGCGATATAATAGTAAAATCACTTCTCATAAAAATAAAGGACGATGAACAAGAAATTCCCATTGATGGAATTTTTATTGAAATCGGCTATCAAGCTAAGACTGATTGGCTAAAAGGCTTAATTGAGTTGAATGATCGTGGGGAAATATTAATTAATCAAAATAACCAAACAAATGTTGAAGGAATTTTTGCTGCTGGTGATGCTACCTCAGTCAGTCATAAACAGATAGTAATAGCCGCTGGTGAAGGAGCAAAAGCGGCACTCTCTGCTTACTATTATCTAAAAAATAATAATAATTATTAAAAACTACCTTTATCGGTGGTTCTGCGCAATATGGTCAATCTATTTACTCAAACTTTAACACAGTTAAAAAAGGCTCACGTTTTGGGTAGTTTTAGTGATTCGTTTTGGCAAGCTTTAAAAAATCCACAAACAGTCTTGGAGTTTAACTTCCCTGTTAAAATGGATAACAATTCAGTAAAATACTTTAATGGTTATCGTGTTCAGTACAATAATGCTCTTGGGCCTTTCAAGGGCGGCTTGCGCTATTCTTTAGGGGTTAATCTTAATGAAATTAAAGCCTTGGCGCTTTTAATGGCCTTAAAATGCGCGGTGGTTAACATACCTTTTGGTGGTGGCAAAGGTGGAGTAGAAGTTGATGCAAAAAATTTAAGTCCACGGGAACTAGAAAATTTAACACGCTCTTTTACTCAAATCTTAGCCACCCATATTGGTCCAGACAAAGACATACCAGCACCAGATATGTATACTAACTCACAGGTTATGGCATGGATCGTTGATGAATTCAGTAAATTATCTGGTTACCTTGCGCCTGCAGTAGTTACTGGTAAACCGTTAGAACTCGGTGGATCATTGGGACGAAATGAAGCAACTGGTCAAGGCGGTTATTATGTCTTTGAAGAATTAATTAAAAAATCAAAACTAAAAAAGGATTTAACCATTGCTGTTCAAGGTTTTGGTAATGTTGGTTATCATATTACAAAATTTCTTCATAATGCTGGTTATAAAATTATTTTGGTGTCTGATTCTCAGGGTGGTATCTACGATCTAAGAAAACACGGTATGGACCCAGAAAGACTTCAGGAAATGAAACATAAAGATAACGGCATTAATGGCTGTTATTGTAAAGGCACTGTTTGTGATTGTGATAATTATAAAAAAATTTCTAATGACCGACTACTAGAATCGCAAGTTGATGTCTTGATTCCTGCGGCGCTAGAAAATGTTATTACGGAAAAAAATGCTAGCCGAATTAAAGCTAAATACATTTTAGAAATGGCAAATGGAGCAATCAATTTAAATGCCGAGAATAAACTCTTAAAGAAAAAAATTGTTGTTGTTCCAGATATTTTAGCGAATGCTGGCGGGGTCACGGTCTCCTATTTTGAATGGCTACAAAACAAACAAGGTGAAAGTTGGACACTGACCGAAGTGAATGCAAAACTTAAGGAAATCATGGTCAGAGCAACTCGTGACATCTGGTCAATGGCTCAAGAAAAAAATCTCGATTTAAGAACCGCAGCTCATCTTGTCGCTTTACAAAGAATGGAACGTGCTATGAAATTAAAGGGGTTAATTTAATCTCTCTTTTCCAAATTTCCAATTAAAAACAGCGGGGAAGCTCCACTGTTTTTTAGTCCAATTTTCTTACAGATCCACTCGAAGTATCAACTTCGACCAAATCACCGTCATTAAAAATTTGTGTAGCACATCGTGTTCCAACAACACAAGGAATTCCTAGCTCACGGGAAATGATGGCAGCATGACACATCAAACCGCCCTCATCAGTCACTATCGCTTTAACATATTTCAATACTGGCACCAACTGCGGGTTGGTCATGCCAGTAATTAAGATACAATCTTGAGGTAAATCAGGAACGTGACTAAACGACAAATGCAGTTTAGCACGACCAACTACTTTTTCATTGACCTGATAGGAAACCCGTCCGGTAACTTTTTTTTCAGTCTTATTAACAGACAATTTATCCCTTAAACCCAAATATTCATGATCAGTGTGTATGACCCAGTTTTTTCTAAAAACATAACCGCTTTTTCTTTGTAAGAGTGCTGGGGCATTAACAAATTTTTTATTAAAAATCAAATTACTAAATTCATCAAAAGTCATAATCTCGATGTCGTCTAGCGCAATTTGAAACTCTTTGCCGGCTTTGATAATCACCTTTTCAAAAAGCAGATGCAAGACACTTAGATAATGGTGAGCCTTTAATCTAAACTGGCCGATAAACTCCAAACGTTTATAGATTCCGGTATTATCTTTTTGTTCTTCCAATGATAAGAGTGACGATTCCTCACATAAAACATAGACATCGCATATGTCTTTTATATATGCCAAAAGCATCTGCCACCATTCATTAAAGTACTTACTATCAAATTTGGGAATTTGTGTTTGGTTAATTTTATCTATCACGACAAACTTTTGTTTCAGTTCATTAAATATTTCCTGCCACTGATCATTGTCTAGTAGATACCGCTTACCCATTAAATAAGCTTGCTCCATGCCCGCTTTTGTCAAATAAACAGAGAAAGCTTTCTGTTCACCATCATAAAGGCAAACATAGTCATTATTACCATAATCAGTCTTTTCGAATAGATAGCTGACCAACGGTAATGGAAACTGTTCTTTAAAATTTAAATAATATTCTTGATTCATATTTTTATTATCTTGCGCCGGTCAAACATTAATAATAAACTTAACCGGTCCAGTTTAACAAAAATTATTGGAGCAGACAGACAAAGTGCATCTGTCTGCTCCTGTGTGCTAACTGCTTTTAACCTCCTCTAAGGAAATCGTTGACAATTTACCTGTTTCCAGATCGTAACGGAAGCAGTGAATGGATCCCGGCTTTGGTGCAAACACCTCATAAACACGTAGATAATGATCTTCATCTACTGGAATAATCCCGTTTGCTAGTGTATATAATGGTACGATGTATGCGCCACTTCCCACCAGCAACGCCCGACCACCTTCTGATAATCGCTCAGCCAAATTTCGGATAATCACCTTCGCTATCGGCTCGTACTCATCAATGAGTCGGTCACCGGCGCCTTCAGGATACAACTTGCCACATTTACTGTTTGTACGAGGATCAAGACGAGTGTCACACACTCGTTTTCTATAATTTACTCTGGTTTCAATGTGTGACCATGTCTCCCGCATCCGCTGTAAAGCACCATGAGCCACGAGATCGAACTCCATTCCCTCCACTTGTTCTGCAGCGCCGTCTCCTTGAGCGTGTCCGTCTGATGAAAGACCGGCATCACCCGATTCTAACCTTTCAATGTCATCCGCCGACGTATCGCCGTGGCGTACGAAGACGATGTCTATAAACTTTTTGGTCGTTTCCATTTTAATTCTCCTTATAAAAGGTTGTTTGGTATTTTTGTTGGCAAAGAACTATTTTTAATTTAACCGTCCATTATACTGCCAATTGTTGTTTGTGTCAATAATTATGGCAAAAGTAAATATTACATTAATCGCTAAAATTAGATAAAAATTAATAAATTTATTATTGGTGTTGTCAGAAATATTGACATAATGAAGCTTGGGTTTTATATTATCTATATGGCAGTTGAAGAAAAAATTTTAATTGACTTGGGTCTGTCACCCACCGAAGCCCAGGTTTATTTAGCCGCCTTAGAATTAGTCAGCGACACTGTTTTAAATATCGCAAAAAGGGCAGGTGTAAAACGGCCAACTTGCTATATAACTCTGGATAATCTTTTTCAAAAAGGTTATGTCAGTAAAATTGAAAAAGAAAACACCACACTATATAGTGCAGAAAAGCCCTCATTTATTTTAAACAAGTTCAAAGAAAAAATTGATAATTTTAAAGACTTATTACCTTTCTTTGAAGCCAAGTTCAACAATGGGCCCAAACCTAAGATAAGATATTACGAAGGACGGGAAGAACTGTGGAATGTATACACAAAAATTTTATTTCCGGCCAAAGAGATTTATTTTTTTGGTACCAATGTTGAAAAAATTATGCAACATTTTTCAAATCTCTTTGATTACTGGATTAAGAATTATGTCAGTAAATACGATAAAGTGTTGGAGATTGTATCCTATAATGAAGCGGGTCTAAAATACCAAAAAGATTATGGTGATAAATGGCAAATAAAAATTATGCCCAAAAACCTCCCAGTCTTTGCTGACTCAGTGATCACTGAGGATAAACTATTTATTGTCTCAATTGATAATTTATTTGGTGTTCTAATTGAATCAGAGGATTTGGCAAAGACATACAAAAATTTTTTTATGCTAGCCTGGCAAGCAAATGATAATAAACATAAAATTATCAACAACTAATTATTTTTAAATTAATTTTAAAAAGACCATCCTTTGGATGGTCTTTAGTGTTGATTTTTGGTGATGTGCGGACCGGTGCCGCCAAAAGAACGATGAAACGGGTTCATTTCATTCTCCTAAACGCCAAAAGTTCGGCGTTAATAAACAAACTAACAGTTCTTTGAACCATGGCACCAGAATTCTAAAAAAATCATATCTTTCTGGTTCTTCACTAGGAATTAAAATCAATCCTTCTGGAAATAATGATTCGGTAATAACTTTAGCCTCCTCGGCCATCTGTGCAATACGGTATTTTGTTTCCCATATTAAATTATCTTGATCTGCTTTATCTAATTCATTCAATTCAATAATCTCTCGCCTTAAACGTCTCTCATATTCAAACCTAAATGCGTCTTTTTTAACCAAATTAGTGAAATTTAAAAGAACGTCTTGATTAGGATTTATTTTGTTTATACCAAAACTGTTTAAAAAATCTAACCAATCATAAAACAAAATATCACCAACACCGCCTGCCAGGTTCTGATACAAATTCATTATTTCTTTTTTTACAGTCAAGCTTGCTTGTCGTCTAGTGTTTTCTGAATCAACAAAAATAAAAAACCAATTAATGCTAAATCCATAACTTTTAAAAAGTGCTACAATTTTCGGTATTTCTCTATAAAAAACCCTTAATTCACTCTTAAGCGGTTTAAGTCTGTTGTTTTGTAGAATCTTTCTCTCGTCTAATGACTTGGTCACACAACACTGTGTTAAAATATTAACCGCCATTCTTTTGTTCCAACAATCAAATAAATAATCCTTGGCCCTATTACCGACTCTTAATACACCTTTTGGTCGTAGTTTTAAACTACTATTAACCTCTTGTAGTTTTTTAACAAAAGCTTCAATTAAACTGGCTGCCATGATTCTCTCCTCCAATTATAATTAAAAAAGAAAAATTCCTTCTCTTTTTGGGAAGGAATACAAAATTGAACTTCATAATACTCAAATACTTCCCAAATAGTTAAGTTTTGGGTGATGTTTGCTGTGTGCCCTATTTAAAATTAACTGATACCCGCCTGTACCTTTTTTTAGCCATTTAGCAATTCTTGCTACGGTGGTGGAACTTAAACCAGTTTCTTTTTCGATGGTAGAATAGGGAATTTTATTATTAAGTAATTGTGCTGTTGCCCAGCGTTTGCTAAATTCTATTATCTCTTTCTCGGTCAATAGATCACGTAAAAAAGCTTTTGCTTCATCGTAATTAGCAAGTAATAGTATTGCGTTATATAAATTGTCTATTCTAATGTTTTCTTCTAACATAACTATACTTTATTTGACTAAAGTACTTTACCTAAATAAAGTATATATTATAGCTAATAGGTTGTCAAGTATATAGAGGAATATCCCCATAAATAATAACTTATCCTCAATTTGTCTACATTGGTGTAGACATTTTTATCAACAAAAGGCATCTATTGTCAGTTTCCACATGGAAACTCACAAAAAGCTTAGTACAATCAAACCTATCTTTTCCAAAAAAACAAAAGGAACAAGAATAAACCTTTTGATAAAAAAACTTTTCAAATGATTAAAACAAATAAATGTATAATTTTTTTAAATTATAACTAAAATTAGCTATAAAGCTTAAATTAACTAAAATCAATAAATAATTATATGATATATAAACTTTTTGGCTAATACAAAATTTTTTTAGCAAAAAAATTTATTTTAGCATTTTTAATAATTATTTGACTTAATATAAAATTTGTGTTTTAAAAATATTAATGTCTACACTAGTGTAGACAAATTTTTTTAAATAATTTAACTTGGACCCGAGGGGAATCGAACCCCTTACCTTCGCAATGCGAATGCGACGCTCTACCAGATGAGCTACGGGCCCAAAAAAATCTCCTCAAAGGGAATCGAACCCCTATCTTACCCTTAGGACGGGTCTGCTCTATCCTTTGAGCTATGAGGAGTTTTTAATTAAATCTATTTTATTAAGTTCAGTCTATCATTTTAGCTTTCTTAAAACAAATTTTTGACACTAATACTAAAAAATATTAAGCTTAAAATGAAATATAATAATTAAAAAAAAAGTATGTTTAACAGTAATCTCAAAAATAATTCTGAAAGTGATTCCAAAAAGATTGAAACCTATGTTGGGTTATCAGTAAAAATTGAAGGTCATCTTAAGTCTGAAGGTGATATTTTTATAAACGGAGATGTTAAGGGTGGAGTAACAACAAAGAAAAATATAACAATTGGAAATCAAGCCAAGATTAATGGAAACATAAGTGGTCAAAAAATAATCATCAATGGCACTGTTTTAGGTAATATAAAATGTCAAGATCGGTTAGAGTTGGGTGAAACCTCGAAAATTATTGGTGATATAGAGACTAAGGCGCTCTCTGTTACTGAGGGAGCGTTAATACAGGGTCAATTAAAAATGGATATTTCAGAAAATAAAGTTTCAAAACAGGATATTTTATCAGTTCCTGGAAATTCTGATAAATTAATTGAAAAAAAAAGTAAAATTTAACTTACCATGTATAGTTTTTTTTATAGTGCAAATTTGGATAAAAAAAATTCAAAAAAATTACGGTTGGTGGAAAATGCTTTGTCGAATTTAGGTATTAAAGATCGAATTAATAAGATTACACCGCTTACCAAAATAGGTGACTTAGTTAATAAAGAAGCAAGGTTGGGAGTAAAAACGTTTGTTGTGATTGGATCAAATAATCTATTATATAATTTTTTAGACTTGTTGGCAGAGAAAAATTTATGCCTTGGTTATATACCCTTTGATTCTGATAGCGTTCTATGTAAAGTTTTCAGTATCTCCAGTACTCAATCTGCTTGTGAATTATTAGCAGCGCGAAGAATTGTTAAAATAGATCTTGGTTTAATAAATAACAAAAATTATTTTTTTGATAATATAACTTTTAACGGTAGTGAATTGTTGTTAAAATACGATAAGTTTGACCTATATATTAAAAAAAAATGTCAATTAATAATTACGAATTCTCTTTGGAAAGTTAAAAAAAATATCTATTTTGAAGCAGGTTCAAGGGAAGGAATATTGGAAACGTATGTATTTAACAAAGAAAATAAGTTTTATAATCTTCACAACAATTCTCTAAAAAATTTATTAGTAAAAATAACTACTAAAAAAGTGGCTATTGCGGGCCACTCAAGTAATTTTTCTTTTTTGATTGATAATAAAAAAGTGTCGGGCGGTATATCAGATATTAGGATTATAGAAAAAGCAATAAATATTGTCGTTGGAAAAGGGCGTGCTGATTAGTTCAAACTCAGCCATTCAGTTTTTTCTTTTTAAAAAAACCTTTTTTTATTTTTTTAAAATTACTTCTTTTTTATACCTACTCTGGGTAAATTTTTTTAGATTCTGTTGACCCAATTATATTTGCTAGCGCTTTATGGTTCACAATATTTCTTAGGGTCGTTACGATGTTTAATTTAATTTACTCTTAATTAAAATGTGTGCTAATCGTTTTTAAAAAACAACTACTATTTCTCGTGTTTATTTAAAAAATAAATCTGTTGAGCAATGGTTATAATTGTTGTCATAAACCAATACAACGCTAGACCGCTGGGAAATTTAAGACCAAAATAAAAAGTTAAAAGCGGCATTAAAAAAATCATCTGTTTATTCATTATTGCAGCCATGTTTTCATCTTTAGCTGTTTCAATTTTTGGTGATTTTTTTGTCATCAACATTTTTGCTGACCACCATTGTGCAATAGCGGCTAAACCAGCCAATATAACATTCGGCTGACTTAAATCGATAATATTTAAGGAAATGGTATTAATTTGACCGGGGTTACCAATAAAATTATATATTAAATTAAAATTAGCAGATTTAAGCCCGCTTTGAAAGGATTGATATATGGCAATAAAAAATGGCAACTGAATTAGTAATTGCAAGCAAGAAGAAAATGGATTAATTTTTTGTTGTCTATAAAGCTCCATTGTTGCCCGAGATAAATCCTCTTTGTTGTGAGCATGTTTCTTTTTTAATTCTTCAAGTTTTGGTTGAAGTTCTTGTAAAATTTTTTGCGATTTTATTCTCTTCAAAGATAGAGGAAATAGAATCAAATTAATAATAAGAGTTAAAACAACAATAGCCACCCCTATATCTTTCCCTGGTATAATATTATATAAAAAAATTAATAAATTAAAAATCGGTTGATATAAAAAAGTATTATAAAAATTGATCATTTTGTTATATAATTATTTTTTTTGCTAATATTAGCCATTTTTTTTAACAAAGGGTCATACCCGCCACTGTTAAAGGGATTACATTTTAATAATCTTTTAATTGTCAAAAAAATACCTAATATTAGCCCTTTTTTAGTTATGGCTTGGTAGCTATAATCTGAACAGCTTGGATAAAAGCGACAGCCATAAAAAGGAAAAATGTGTTTAAGTGGACCATGATCAAATGATAAAGTTTTTTGATAAAATACAATAAGCATTAAAAAAAAACTTCTAACGGGATTCTTTTTCATTTTTTATAATTTTATTCAATAATTCGTTCAGTTTTTGTGTTTGCTCTTTTTGTGAATAATTTAAACATTTTTTTCTTGCAATCACTAGATACAACCCTTCACCAATGTGAGACAAATTGGCTTTTATGTTTTTTTTAATTTGTCTTCTAATTTTGTTGCGCACTGTTGAAAGACCGCTAATTTTGTTAGAAATTATAATGCCAAATTTTTTTTTCTTATCTGCTTGTCGGAATTTTACAAAAAAAGCTTCATTTTTATAAACTTTGCTTGATGTAAATTTTAAAAAATCACTTTTGGAAATTAAGCGACTTTCTTTTTTAAGCATAGTAGACAAAAATTCTATTAATCTATACCGCTAATTTAACCCTCTTCTTGAAGCGCCTCCCTTTAATAACCTTGGCTCCGTTTTTTGTACTCATGCGAACTAAAAAACCGTGTGTTTTTTGTCTTTTTCTCTTGTTTGGTTGGTATGTTCTTTTTGGCATCTTTTGTATTATTAATTAAATTATTTATTTAATTGTAACAATTTACACCTTTTTGGTCAATTAACTTATTAATAAACATTCTATCAACATATTATTAACATAATTTGCTATTTTAATGATTTTGTGATAATTTTTTTTGTGTTATTATTAAAGAAATACAAAATAATACTTCATTTTAAATTATAAAATAATAAACCCATGAATCCAGAACAACTTTGGCAAACAACCCTTGGTGAGCTTGAGTTAATGATTTCTAAAGCTAATTTTACTACATGGTTTAAAAATACTTATGTCGCCTCTTGGGAAAAATCAAAAATTATTATTGGCGTTCCCAATACATTTACCAAAGCGTGGCTTGAGAAAAAATATCATGGCTATATTTATAAGGCTTTACAAAATTCTTCAAAAGGTGAGATAAAAGAGATTATTTATAAGGTTGAGATAAAAAAACCGCAAAATAATATTCTTGTTAATAACTCAAGTGTTGTTACAAATAGCGTTTCGGTGTCTGAGTCTGGTGTTCAATTAAATAATTTTGGCTTAAATAATTACTATACTTTTAATAAATTTATAGTTGGTAAGGGTAATGAATTGGCCCATGCAGCGGCTCAGGCTGTGGCCCGCCAACCGGGCTCTCTATATAACCCTTTTTTTATTTATGGTGGGGTTGGGTTAGGTAAGACTCATTTGCTTCAAGCGATTGGTCATCAAATTACTGAAAATTATAAAGATAAAAAAATTCTTTACATTACTTGTGAGAGGTTTACTAATGACTTTGTACAATCAATAAGAAATGGAACATCTTTGGAGTTTCAGGGTAAGTATCGGGGAGTTGATGTGTTGTTGATTGATGATATTCAATTTATGGCTGGGAAAGAGCAGACTCAGGAACAATTTTTTCACACATTTAATGCTCTACACCAAAACGGAAAACAAATTATTATATCTTCCGACAGACCACCAAAAGCTATACCCTCTTTGGAAAACAGACTTTTGTCGCGTTTTGAGTGGGGCATGATTGCTGATATTGGACAGCCTGATTTTGAAACACGAATAGCTATTTTGGAGGCAAAACTAGCCGAAAAGGGATTAGATATTGAACTTGGTCGTGATATTATTAATTATATTGCAACAAATGTTCAAAATAATATTCGTGAATTAGAAGGCTCTTTAAATAGAATTCTTGCTATTTACGAATTAAATAAAAAAATACCTACGATTGATGAGGTAAAAATAATAATTAATTCACTAAACACAAGAGCAAAAAAAACCGCCATAACCTGCAAATATTTAATAAAAACAGTGGCTGATTTTTATGAACTAAACATTGATGATTTAATTGGTGAGAGTAGAAAAAAAGAATTGGTGTTTCCGCGACAAATTTCTATGTTTTTAATTAGAGAGGAAATTAAAAGTTCGTTTCCAAATATTGGACAAGAGATGGGTGGAAGAGATCACACAACGGCAATGCATGCTTATTCAAAAATATCAAAAGAGTTAGAATCAAACCAAAAATTACAACAAGATATAAATTTAATAAAAGAAAAGTTGTATAGTAATTGTTGATAAAGGTTTAATAAATTTAATATTGTTTGTTTGGTTTCTTGTTTATTAACAGTTAAAATAATTTTTATAATGCTTTGTTTAACAAATTAACCACTGATTACTTAATAATTTTAAGCTTAAGATTAGTAAAAAAAAAGAGTTATTAACAAAAAATTACATCTATATTAATTAATATAAAATAAAATTAATATAAACTAATTATAATAATATGAAATTTAGTTGCACTCAAGAGAATTTAAATAAAGGACTACAAACAGTTGTTCATCTTGCTGGCAAAAACTTAACCTTACCAATTTTGAATAATATTTTAATTGAAACCGAAGAAGGTTTGATTAATTTGTCGGCAACAAATTTAGAGATCGGTATAAAAATAAGTGTTAGAGGAAAAGTTTTAGAGCCGGGAAAAATAACAATTCCCGCCAAAACAATTAGTGATTATGTTTCGCTGCTACCAAAAGAAAAAATTGATATTAGTTTAGAAAAAGATATTTTGTTTTTAGAGTGTTTGAATAATAAAACTAAAATTAAAGGGGTTTCAGCTGAGGATTTTCCATTAATTCCAGTTTTGAAACAAAATTATGGATATGTGTTAAATAAAGAAGATTTAAAGATCGCAATAAATAAAACATTAATTTCTTGTAGTGTTGATGACACCAGGCCAGAGATTAGTGGTGTTTTATTTGCCGCAACAGACGACACACTAAAATTAGTAGCCACAGACAGTTTTAGGTTGGCTGAAAAAAAAATAAAAATTAAAAATAAAATTGATAGTGAAAACAAAATTGTTGTGCCCTTAAAAACACTTAATGAACTTCTAAGAATTATTGATAATAGTGAAACGAGCGAAATAAAAGTGTTTTTAGAGGAAAATCAAATTATGTTTAAACAGGAAGAAATATTATTAATTTCAAGATTAATTGACGGTCAGTTTCCTGATTATGAACCGATAATACCAACAACTTATAAAACAAAAATAGAAATAAACAAAGAAGAAATAATTAAAGCTGTTAAATTAGCTGGTTTGTTTGTAAAATCAGGAATCAATGATGTTAATTTAAGTTTTTTAAAAAATAATCAAACAATCATATCCTCAATAAACAACCAAATAGGCGAAAATAAAACAATTTTAGAAAGTAAAAACGAAGGGGAAGAAAATGAAATTGTGTTTAATTATAGGTTTTTTCTTGAAGGTATTAACAGTTTTCAGGGTAATAAAATAGAATTAGAAATGACAACATCAGCCAACCCAGCGCTTATAAAAAGTAAAGAAGAAAAAGAACACATCTATTTAATTATGCCCATAAGACAATAATTATGAACTTAGATAAACATATTCGCAAAATTCCTGATTGGCCACAAAAAGGTGTTTTATTTTACGACGTGACCACTGTTTTTGAGAATAAAGAAATTTTCCAAGAAGCAATCAATGAATTGGTCAAGCCCTTTGAAAATATTAATATTGATAAAGTGGTGGGAATAGATGCGCGTGGCTTTGTTTTAGCGGGTGTGGTTGCCTATAAATTAAAAGCTGGTTTATCTTTAGTTAGAAAAAAAGGGAAATTACCCTATAAAACAATACAAAAAACATATACTTTAGAATATGCAACAGAAACCATTGAAATGCATGAAGACACAATAAAAAAAGGAGAAAAAGTGTTAATCGTTGATGATTTGGTGGCTACAGGAGGGACATTGATGGCAGCCATAGAATTAGTAGAAAGTTTGGGTGGGGAAGTAGTTGGTATTAGTTGTTTAATTGATTTACCTTTTTTGGGTGGATCAAAAAAAATCGAAAAATACAAAAAAAACTTTTTAATTAAATATGACAATGAGAAACATTTTTAAAAGAAAAAGTATTGTTAATAAAATTAATGATATAAAAAAAAGAGAAAAGATAGCCACTATTGGTGTTATTGGTGGTTCTGGCTTTTATAAATTATTAGAAAAAACAAAGGAATTAAACATAAAAACTCCCTTTGGAAAGACATCTGATAAAATTATAATTGGTTTTTATAAACAAAAAAAAATAGCTTTTTTACCAAGACACGGACAAAAACACAACCTACCACCACATAAAATACCTTATAAGGCAAACATGTGGGCATTAAAAAAAATAGGTGTGGAAAATATTATTTCTCCTTGTGCTGCTGGTTCTTTACAAGCACACATAAAACCGGGTGATTTTGTTATTTCAGATCACTTTGTCGATAGAACAAAACAAAGAGATGATACTTTTTTTCACGGACCAGAGGTGGCACATTTTTCCGTGACAGAACCATATTGTCCAACGCTAAAAAATTTATTTTATGAGTCTTGTGAGAAAAACAATATTTCTTTTCACAAAAAAGGTACTATAGTTGTTATAGAAGGACCAAGATTTTCCACAAAACCAGAATCACGTTGGTTTTCTGCTCAAGGTTGGGACGTGGTAAATATGACACAATACCCAGAAGTTGTGTTGGCCAGAGAATTAGATATGTGTATTGTTAACATTGCCTTAATTACTGATTGGGATGCGGGACTGGAAGGTAATCCAGAAATTAAACCAGTAACAACACAGGAGGTTGTGGATGTTTTTAATAAGAATAATGAGAAAATAAAAAAACTAATTTTTGATGTTATTCCACAAATACCAGAAGAAAAAAATTGTCTATGTTGGAAGTCTAGTGAGTTTGCGTTTATAAATTAGATAAAAAATTATTGAATAGTTAATCTTACCCCAGGTAATTGTAAAACATTGTTGTCCTTTCGGGTAATAAGTGGATAGAGTAACCAATCACCAACACTAGGCTCTTTGTCCCAAACAAAAGATATTTGATCAGATAAAGATTCCGTGAAACCCAACCACAACAACTCACCAGTAGAGTTGTTTTTTAAATAAAAGTCAATTTTTTTATAATTACTGGAATCTTTTATTTTAAAAATAATAGGATAAGGAAAATCATTCAATTTTATTAAAGAATTGTTTTTTGGTTTAACCCAAGAAATGATTGGTTGAATTCCGCCAGGAATATTAATTAAAATTTGTAATGATTTTGTTTTACTGTTATCAATATCGTCAAGTGCTTTTACAGTTAATGTATGTTCACCATTGGAAATACCGGATAAATCAACCAGTGTTTGATTGAATGGTTTTTGGTGGTTAGTTTGAATAATGTTTTCGTCAATATAAAATTCCACTCTCACTATACCGCGTGGAGAAGAAACAGATATTTCTGCCATTAAGTTTGGATTTGTTATGGTTGTATTATTTTTTGGTTGAATAATATCTAGTATTGGTTGATTATATTCAGTATGGAGATCATCATACTCGGTTGGTAAGTTGTTTGGAGGTAGATAATTATTATCTTGTGCCCATTTTTTTACCGGCTCTTCCCAATTTTTATAATTAGGGTCGGAACCTGGATCCGTTGGTAATGGCCCTAAAAAGTCATTTTTATCTACATAATGGAGAATATTGTGAACCTCACGATAACTTTTCTTTTCAATATAAGAAAGCGGTGTTAGCGCTGTGGCAAGTTTACCAGATGCTTTATCAATATTAATAATTGTTTCTCCAGCTAAATTTCCATTAAGCATTGGTTTGTTTGGCAAAGGTGACGAGTCTGGTTCGGTAAAGACTTCTACTGGTTTGTCTATTAAAACTTTATTCATATAATCTCGCCAAATTGGCGCTGCCACAATCGAGCCATCAGCCCCTTTTTTCATAGCATCGTTGTTGCTGTTACCAACCCAAACCCCAGTTACTAGTGATGGGGTATAACCCAAAGTCCAGGCATCATGATAATCATTTGTTGTTCCTGTTTTTGCAGCCGCCGGGCGTTTTTCTAAAGTTAAGGAATTGTTAATTCCAAAAACATAGGACCGAGCATTATTGTCAGATAAAATACTAGTAATCTGTTTTACAACGTTATCTTGAATTATTTTTTCCCCACCATTCTCTTTATATTCTTCCAAAACTTTTCCTTTTGAGTTTTCTATTTTTAAAACAAAAACAGGCTTGTGATAAACACCATTATTAGCAAAAACACCAAAAGCCGCCGTATGTTCTAGTAATTTAACCTCACCACCACCAAGAACCAAAGATAACCCAAAACGTGAACGATCAGAAAAAGTAGTGTAACCTAACTTTTGAGCCAAAGAAATGACATTGTCGATACCAGTTAGATAGATGGTTTTAACCGCTGGTATATTTAATGAACCGGCCAAGGCTTGACGAATGGTTACTGGGCCATGTTCTTTTCCATCATAATTATTTGGTTCATAATCCTTTGTTTCTGTTTTAAAGATGGTTTTTAAATCAAAAAGCATTGTTTCTGGTGAGAAACCTCGTAAGAACGAAGCCGCATAAACTATTGGTTTAAAAGAAGAACCCGGCTGTCTTGGTCGAAGAGCAATGTTTACCTGGCCATCTATTTTTTCATTAAAAAAATCACGAGAACCAACCAGAGCCAGAACCTGACCATTTTTTGGATCCAAGGAAACCAAGGCAGCATTTGTTGCGGACCAACTCTTTTCATTTTTTTCGGAAAGCTCTTTTATAACCGACTCAGCCACAATTTGTTTATCATAATCTAATGTAGTGATTACTTTTAACCCCCCTTGTTCCATGACATTTTCCCCATATTTTTCTGCCAATATTTCTTTAATATACATCACAAAATGTGGGGCTAAAATTGATTCCCGCACCGTCTTAAAATTTAATAATTCTTTTTTTGCTTGGTTAGCTTGATCAGTGTTAATGTAGCCCTCACGTGCCAAGACGTCAAGAACAAAATGTTGGCGCGCAAACAATTCATTTTTATGTGAACCGTAAGGTGAATAATAAGTTGGTGCTTTTGCTAAAGCTGTTAATAAAGCACCCTCAGCTAAACTTAAATCAGAAGCTCTTTTGCCAAAATAATTTTGAGCAGCGGCTTCTATGCCATAGGCGGTGGAGCCATAAGGAATTTCATTAAAATAAAATTCCAAGATCTGATCTTTTGAAAATTTTTGTTCCATACGCCATGCCAAAATTACCTCTTTAATTTTTCTGGTATAGGTTTTTTCTGGTGACAAAAGGGCGTTTTTTATAAATTGTTGAGTTATTGTTGAGGCACCCTGATACTTACCACCCCTTATTAGATTAACCCAAAAAGCCTTAATAACACGTAAGAAAGAAAATCCGTGGTGTGAGTAGAAATTTTTATCTTCAGTGACAATCGTCGCCCACTTAACATGATCAGGTATTTGTTCTAGTTTTATGAAAGTTCTTTTTTCATTACCATATATTTCATAAAGAATTTTTTCGCCACCTCGGTCGTAAATTTTTGTGCTTTGCGAAACAGGTCTATTTAAAAGAGTATCCGCATTTGGCAATTCTCTGGAAAACCAAAAAATGGCACCAACAATAGAAACCAAACAGCACGACAATAAAAAAAATAAATATTTTAAATTTATTTTTAAAAAAATATTTTTTTTATTGGAATGCCCCTTGTTTATAGAAACCAAACGCTTATAGTTGATCTTTTTTTTATTTTTAATATTCTTCCAATTTTGAGGAGATTTAATTTTTAGTTGTGGAATTGGCATAGGTTATTACCTTTTTATAAGATAAAATAAAGAGACCGTACTATTAGAATAATAGCACGGCCCTTTAAATTTAACAAAAGTATTATTTTATATTTTTAGATCATCAACAGCTGAGGTGTCTGTGTCATCGTTCATTGTTCGATTACCACGATTGGATCTACGTCCACCTTCTGGCTCGTTTATTTTTAAGTTAACACGAGCATTGTTTCTGGCACCAACCACACGCACTAAAGTTCTAATTGCTTTTGCGGTTTGGCCTTGTCGACCAATAACATAACCCATATCCTCAGGGTTTAAGTTAAGGGTTAATAAGACACCCATCTCGTCAACTTTGCGATCAACAGAGACATCTTCAGGGTGATCAACAATTGCCTTGACGAGCATCTCAACAAATTCCTGGTCTTTTCCTTTAGCCATATTCTTTAATATAATACTGTATCAACCAAGTGTTGTTTACAGATTAATGTTATTACAATCCAGCTTAAGACGACCTTTCTACCAAACTGGACTTTCTTTATTATATCAAAATGTTTTAATTTGTCAAGAGCACAATAGTGGCTTAAAAAAAAGAAGTAATAAATTTACTTCTTTTTTTATTTTTTTTCTGGCTCATCATTTGTTTCTTTATTATTTTTTTTGGGTGTCCAAGCTTTAATTTTTTTACCAGAGATAATGTTTTGATTTACAAGGAGATTGTGGACAGTAGCGGATGTTTTAGCGCCTTGTGATAGCCAATAGATTATTCTTTCCTTTTTTAAAAAAATTGGTTTGTTTTTTTGCGCTGGATTATATGTACCCAAAAGTTCAACCGCTTTTGACCAAGGGTCTTTCTTTTTATCCTGGACAATCAGGCGATAACTTGGTTTTTTTCTTTTTCCTGTTCGCGACAAGCGAATAATTAGCATATATTGTTTATTATTCTTAATATTTATTATAAGCCTTTTATGATTTTATCATATTTAAGATTTATGTCAAGGCTGTTTATTTTAACGGTTTGTGTACTCAACAGCTTTTTCAAACTTCAGTGATAATGGTCGACTGATACCATCATCGCCCATAGTAATACCATAAAGTATTTCCGCCTTTTCCATGGTTGCTCGGTTATGTGTAATAATTATAAATTGTGTTTTTGAAGCAATTTTTTCAATTATTTGAGCAAAGCGCAACGAATTACCCTCGTCTAGTGCTGCATCAACCTCATCAAGCACCACAAACGGTGACGGGTTGGCAGAAATTACAGCACAAATAAGAGCAATTGAAGTAAGTGCGCGTTCCCCACCCGAAAGCATGTTAATTGATTTTAGTTTTTTCCCGGGCGGCGTTGCTTGGATGTCAATACCTAGATATTTTTCTTCTTTAGCTTTGCGTATAATTTTTTCCCAAGGTGCTTCGGTAATATTTGCCTGGAGAAGTAAATTATTTTTTTCATCAATTTCGCTTGACTTGTCCTCATTAATTAAATCCTCCTTTTTTAGAAGCTGTAATTTAGCGTTTCCACCATTAAATAAAATTTTAAAATATTCTTCAAAATATTCATCTATCAATTTAAAAGATTTTTCAAAATCCGCCAAAATATTTTTATTTAAATCATCAACCAGAGAAATAAGAACTTCTGTTGCATTTTGAAGATCAGATGATTGCTCTTTTAGAAAATCATATCTTTTTTGGGTCTGTTCATACTCAAATTTTATTTCTGGATCAATGCCGCCAATTAATTCCAGTTGGTGTTTTAATTGAGCAATAATAGTAATCTGCTCTCTTTTTTCCGTCTCTGAAAGTGAAAAAATATGTTCGTTTTTGTTTTGTGTAATTTCTGAAAATAATTCTACCAACTCCTTTTTTATTTCTTGACCCAGATCGTCCATTTTTGTCTCGATTCTGGCAATTTCTATCCGTATATTATTAACATCACTGGAAATCAGATTTAAGCCTTGTTGTTTGTTTTGGAATTCCTGTTGTAATAACCAGACAGTTTCTCTTTCCTCTCTTTCTTTTACACCATCTTCTTTTAGTTGTTTTGACAGAGCTGCGATCTGATCATTAATTTTTTTAATTTCAATTAGCAACTCTTCAATTTTTATATTTATTTCATTAAGTTCTGATGTGTTATTAACGAAAAATGGTTTTAATTTTTCATATGATTTTTTTATTTCTACATAAATATTTTCCCAATCCTTTTGAATCTCTGTATAACCTTTTTTATTTTCTTTCTCTTTTGTTAAATTACTATAAACAGATATCCAATTTTCTAAAACAAACAACACTTCTTCGACCACAGCAACAGGAATAGTTTTAATTTTATTATTGTTTATATTTGCGGCTTGGTTTTTTAGATTAATTAATTTTGCTTCAAACTCTGTTTTTTGTTTAAATAACTTTTGATATTCTTCTTGCCAGATTTGTTTATGATCCAAAGAATCACTATTTTTTGTGAGTTTAAAAATATTATCTTGAATATTTTTTAGAACATCTTTTAATATATTTTCTTGCCTTAACTTATCTTTTAGTTTAATGTTTTCTTCCTTTTGTTTTATTGACAATTCTTGCCACAAGGAGGCGTAATACTTTTTTTGATTATTTTTTAATTCCTTTTCAATTTCTTCGCGCTTGGACAGTTTATTAACCTGCCTAGTTAGTGAACGCAACCTCGGTTCTATTTCCTTTATTTGCAAATTAGCATTTTCTAAATTATTTTCCACAATTACTAGTTTATTTATGGCCTGTTCTTTTTTTATCTGATAGGGCTTAATGCCAGTTGCTTCTTCGAAAAATTCTTTACGTTCTTGGGGTGAAGCCAAGACAAAATAATCAATCATGCCTTGGCCAATAATACTGTATGTTTTTTGACCAAAACCTATTTGAGAAAGCAATAAGTTGATATCAAGCAAACGGGCGTTTTTTTTATTTATTAAGTATTCATTCTCACCATTTCGATAAACCTTTCTGGTGATAATAATTTCTGGATAATCAATAGGAGCACTTCCATCATCGTTATTTAGATATAAAGAGACTTCGGCGAAACCGAGCCTAGCCTTTGTGTGTGAACCAGAAAAAATAACATCTTCACCTTTTTTGCCACGCAATAATTTTAAGCTTTGTTCTCCCATAACCCAACGGACAGCATCAACGACATTTGATTTTCCCGAACCATTAGGTCCGACTATCGCAGAAATATTGGCGTTTGTTTTATTCTTTTGTGTTGGTTTAAAATCAAGTATTGTTTTATTGGCAAAAGACTTAAAGCCACTGATTTCTATTTTTTCTAAATACATACTAAAGACAACAAAAAATTAATATTTATTGGTTTATTAATACCTTGGTTAACTAACCAAGGTCTAATTATACTAGAGCGATATTCTCGAGGTGTTTAATGAGGGTTTTTTTATTCTCTCCCAACTCAATCGCTATAACATCAAGACGATAGGAATATTTTTGAAAAAAAATATTTTTTTCTAAAAAAAAATTTATTGTTTTTTGTAAGTGATCAATTTTTTTTGGGTTTATTGAGTCTTCTGGGTAACCAAAATTTTGTGAACACCTTGTTTTTACCTCAACGAACACTAATTCATTTTTTAGTTTATCAAAAAAAATCAGATCTATTTCCCCATAATGACTGTTAAAATTTCTATCAATGAATTTATATTTTTTTTGTTTAAGGTATTCCTCGGCCATTTTTTCGCCCCAGGCGCCAAAAGATCGATTGTTTGCTTTCATGGTAAATATTTTTTGTTTTGTTTTTTTAATTTAATTTCATTTTTTAAAACAGGCATTTTAAATAAAGCATAACGAATAATAGAAGTTAGCCAGAAAACCGTCAATAGGAAAAGAATAATTAACCAGATAGGCATTGATAAAAATACAATCTGTTGTTGTCTGAAGAAAATAAACAAAAACAAAAGAATTGATATTATCCAGAGCAAACTGGAAATTTTTTCCCAGAATTTTTTTGTTGGTTGTAATTTTTTGTTTGAAACAATTTTTGCTACCGTGCCTAAAACAAGCATCAAACTCGCGAGAGTTATAAGAAAATTAAATATTGCTGGTTGAAAGTCAGCTAGTTGTAAAGCAAATAAATAATTTAAAGAGAAGATTCTTGCAAAATCAATATTCATTGTTTTAAAATTTATTAAATAACTTTTTCAAGAATTATACCAAAATGATAAGGTCCAGCAGTAAACTCTTTCACGCAACGCAGGCCTAAAATTGGTATTAGGCTGATTATTTTTTCGGGCTCGATTTTATACTGTTGAGAAGGTCCTAGTGGAAAACGACCACTACGCCAGTCAATAATTAGAAGCTTACCACCAAGCTTTAAAAGACGACTTGCTTCTTTTATAATTTTTTCATGATGTTTATTTTGAAAGAGAATATTTATTAATAGACAGAAATCAAGACTGCGGTCGTTAATTTTTGTTGCTCCATATTTTTCTAAGTCAGACCAAATTGGTGTTATGTTATTTAAACCAGATTCTTTGGCCTTTGAAACAATGCTTTTTAAATGGTCTTTTAAGAGATCAACAGCATAAACCCGGCCAGCATCGCCAACCAACCGAGCTGCTTGCAGGCAGAAATACCCCATAGTTCCGCAACCCAAATCACCAACCTTAGCACCGTAGTTAAGTTTCAACTCATCGTTTAAAATTTTTTGAGGATTTAGCAATTCATTACCGCTTGGTATTTTTAAATTTAGCATATATTTGTAAGCAAAAATTAAAGGTGAGAAAGAAAACTAAGACGATGATAAGTAGATGGGCCGTTTTTTTTGACAATATTCAAATGATTTTTAGTCCCATATCCTTTATGTTGATGAAATTTGTATTTCGGGTCATCTTGATGGTAACGTACCATAATCATATCTCTGACCACCTTAGCGATAATGGAGGCGGCAGCGACCGAGTATATTTTTGTATCACCGGCTATAACAAATTCATGTGGTGTTTTTGGTTGTAATATTCTAACGCCATCAAAAATAAGATAATCTGGTTTAATAGCTAATTTTTTTATGGCCCTAGTAAAAGCCAGCTTGTTTGCGGCCAGAATACCGAGATGATCAATTACACGCTCGGATACCTTACCAACAGACCAACTAAGAGCTTTTTTGGTGATAATTAGGAAAAATTTTTCTCTAGCAGTTTGACTTAAGGCTTTTGAATCTTTTAAACCTTTTATTTTAAAATTATTAGGTAATATAACCGCGGCAGCAACAAGAGGACCAGCAACAGAACCACGACCAACCTCGTCAATACCAGCGATATATCTATAGCCCTTTTTATGCAATTTTTTTTCTAATTTTTGAGTTGGCGTAGGCATGTTTTTATGATAACTCTTTTTGAGCAGTAATTCAATTTTACTAATAAATTTCTTCTTTTTTCTCTTTTATAAACATAACCATTTCATCAAACACCTCAACAATAATTTTAAAAGGAGCTTCAATAATAAAATCAAGAACAAACATAAAAATATTAATATTCGATGATTTGATTGAAATCCAACGACCAGCGCGTATTAACGGTAATGTTAAAAGATCGAAGATAAAGGTGATAAAATTTTCTTTTTTATTTATTACCATTAGTTCGCGGGCGTTTTGTCTAATTCTAATACCAAAGAAACTTACCAAGCACAAAAAAAGAATAAATAGAAATCCGTTACTTAGGTTAAATTTTAAAGTAAAAAGGAAAGAAATTATCAAACCAAAGGATATTAAAAAAATCAGGAGATAGAACGTATTAAAGAAGATAAAAGCCATGGTGCCTTTTTGTAGCGATTTTCTCGGTTTGAAGTAAATTTTTTCTTGATTTTTTCCATAGACTATCATTTGAACCATGTTTTTTATACGCTCGGTATTTTTAGGGCCAGGCACCTTTGTGGTTACCGCTATTAAAAACATTAGAAAAGGGTGAAAAATAATATTACTAAATAGTGGTAAATAATTTATATAACCAACAATTATTAAATCATAAGGAATTTCTAAAATAAAAGCTAAAATTGTTTTCGTAAAGAATATATATATAATAGAACGAACAGCCGACCTCTTGAGAATAGTTTTGGTATTACGATAGCGGATTTGACATAACCTGACCACCTCTAGATTTAAAGCATCTTGATTTGATAACAAATTTGGTAAATGTTTCGGAGAACTATCCGCCGCGTCACGTAGTATTTTGAAAGGCACAGCCCAAGGCAGTAAAAGTTTTTGAAAATGTTCTGCCAGAGGATGCGTGATTTGCTTTTCAATTATTTCGTAAACTTCAGTTAAGTTTTGTATAACATCATTAAGTTCGGTTTGATTTATTTTTGACCAATTTGGATAGAATAGTTTTAAAGAATAAAAAGCTAAAGTTTCACGGTCTGATTTAAGCAAAACACGATGGATCGCAAAATAAGTTTGTATTTTTTTGTTATGGTCGGAAAGATTAATTTTTTCATCATAGGTTATGTTATTATTGATGTAGTTATACATCATTTCCACAAAGGCATTATTTTTTTTGGGTGGTACTAAAATTTCTTCAATCTCACAGGCCGCTAAGCAAATAAGCCAATCTTGAATTTTTCTTTTTTTTGTTTCCTCAAGATTTTCAATAAGAAACTCATATTTTTTGATAATTTTTGAAATTTCATCAATTTTTGTTTCTGGTATAGCATCATTGGGTAAATAATTGGCCCTCACTAATTCGACAATTAATGATTTTGATATTTCATAATCACTATTTTTTAATTGTGGTGGCAAGAAAATTATTTTTCTCTTTATAATTCTTTTTATGGCCCTTTTCCTAAGTAAATGGTCTTCGCTATATTCAACAGCATTCCTTATTTTTTCGTAAACAAACGCTAATTTACCAGCAATTTGGCTGGTTTTTATTTTTGGGATATGAGTCGGCGGTTTCTGGTCTTGTGTTTGCCAAACATTAATTATTTTTTGAAGATAAGGATTGGTCATCTCTTCTAATTTTAATAAAAAAAAAGGTATTTAGCAAACCCGCGGTCTTTATAGATCTATTTTTTTGTTCTATAATTTATCTAAGGATTTATTATGAATCTATGGCTAATTAGTTTAAGGCATTATTTCTTCCAGAAACGCACAATATTTCTGGAAATATTTTTTTTTCTCGGAGTTTTGTTTTATTTTACCTGGCTCAATAGTAGTTTAGTACAAGTTGATCCAGACTCATTTTATCATGCTAAAATAGGTGAATATCTTGCTCGAGGTGAGATTGTCAAAAATTTTCCATGGTTTAGTGCTACTTTATTAAACAGTATTTGGGTGGACCACCATTTTTTATATCACTTGTTAATCGTGCCATTTGTAATTTTTTTTAATCCACTTCTGGGTATCAAACTGGCGGCTATTTTTTTTGCTACGTTATTTATTTTTCTTTTCCATAAGATTTTAAAATCTTTGAATATTAGATATCCTTTTGTTTACTGTCTAAGTTTACTTTTAACCACATCTTTTATTTTTCGTCTTTCCTTAGCTAAGGCGCCAGCTCCGTCACTAATTTTTTTGTTCATTATCGTTTATCTCTTGTTTGTTGATCTTAACCTAATCGGTTTTATAACCGTTTTTATTCTTTCATTTTTATATATTTGGCTTTATGGTGGTTGGCCGATTATTTTAGTGATCGCGATTATTTATTGGTTTGTTTCAGAGATAGAAAGATATCACAATGCAAGATTTAAAAAAAACAACATAAATTTAGTTCTAAAAAAAATTAAATACAAATTTAATCAGAAGTTTAGTAAAAATTTATTTCCGCAATCTTTTTTAAAAAATGAAGTAACTACCAAGATAATATTAGTATCAGCGGGCCTTGTTAGTGGTTTGATAATTAATCCGTATTTCCCGGTTAACGTTAAATTTTATTGGTGGCAAACATTTTTAATACCTTTTAGAAATTATAAACAGATTATTGGCGTTGGTGGTGAATGGTATGCTTTTAATTTTTTTGATTTAGTTGGTTCATCAATTACCGTGTTTATTTTTTTAATATTAGCGTTTTTATTTTTTTTTATTAATTATAGGAAACAAAACAAAATCAGTTGGACACTTTTTTTGTTGACAATTATTTTTTTTGTTATGACTTTGAGTTCGAGGCGCCACGTCGAATATTTTATACCTTTCGCTGTTTTATTCTCCGCTTATGTTTTGAATGCTAGCTTCAGGGACTATCAGCTTAAGACAATCTGGCAGAAGGTGTGTCACTATGTGCCAAGAAAAGTAATATTTTTTTTGGTGGTATATATTTCTTGTGGGCTACTGTTAACGTCAATTGATGACATCAGGGTATTAAAAAAGAATTTATCAACAGGCTATGGTTTTGGGGTTTACGAGAAAGCTAGCCAGTGGTTAAGTAATAATACGCCTTTTCAAAGTATAGTTTTTCATAGTGATTGGGATGAGACGCCGGTTCTTTTCTTTCACAACGACCATAATCGTTATATAGTCGGTTTAGATCCAGTATTTATGTATGGTTACAACCAAGATCTTTACTGGTTATGGCACGACATAACGTTAGCCCAAAAAAAAGACAGCTTAGCGCAAATTATAAAAGAAAAGTTTATAGCTGACTTTGTTTTTATTGACAAATCCCATAAAGAAATGAATAGAAGTTTCAGTTCAAATCCTGATTTTTCCTTAGTTTACCAAGACAATGAAGCGTGGATATATAAAATAAATTAACTAAAAATTTTTAAAAGAATATTTTTATGCAAAATAAATTTTCTTATCCAATTATTTTTTTTGTTAGTTTGACTGTTTTATTGTTAGAAATTATTCTAACCAGAATTTTTTCATTGATTTTCTTTTATCACTTGAGTTTCATGGCTGTTAGTTTAGCTCTGCTTGGTCTTGGTGTTGGTGGTTTAGTTATTTTTTTAGTAAACTCCAAAGATAACAATAAGGATAAATTCTTTTTTTTATCCGTCGTTGTTATGCCATGGTCAATCGTTTTATTATTAGTTATTTTCGCCAGCGAAAGTTTTATTAACCTAGCCCCCCATGTTTTATTGGTTTTTTCTTTTTTTGCTTGTCTGTTACCATTCTTTCTGGCTGGTTATGTAATTTCTTACCTAATTAAAAATTTTAAACATCAAGTCAGTCAACTTTATTTTTTTGATATGCTCGGGTCTGCCCTTGGAGCTTTTTTAGTAATTCTTATTTTAAAATATTTTGGCGGTGACAATGGTTTAATTGTTGTTGCTTTTATGGCAAGTTTACCAAGTATTTTTTTGTCGGGTAGTTTTTTAAAAAGATTTTTGACACCGGTAATTTTGATTTTATTTTTTGTTGGAAATTATGCTTTTTCAATCTTTGTAATAACACCACAAAAAATAAGTGAGAGCAATCCACCAATTTTTAGTCAGTGGAATAGTTTTTCAACAGTCGGAGTCTATCGTAGCGAGAACCCCAATCTTTTAGCGATTAAAATTGATGCAGCCGCTGAGACAGATTTACTATCCGGTGATTATGTCGAAAAAAAAGGACAAGAACTCACAGATCAAATTCAGACACTGGTTTATTATCTAAAAAATAAAGCCGAAGTGCTTATTATTGGGCCGGGTGGTGGTCGGGACATAGCGACAGCCCTGTTGTTTAATCAATTGCATATAACCGGCGTCGAAATTAACCCTATAATTGTTAATAACATAATGAAGGATCAATTTAAGGAATATTCAGGTAAACTTTATTTTGATCCCCGAGTGACAATTGAAGTTGATGAAGGGCGCAGTTTTATCAGAAGGAGCAGTAAAAAATATGATATTATCCAGGCGACTTTAGTTGATACTTGGGCAGCAACGAGTGCCGGAGCCTTTACCTTAACAGAGAATAATTTATATACTGTCGAAGCTTTTCGTGAGTACCTTGATCATTTGAACGATAATGGCATTTTGAGTTTTACCCGTTGGTATGTAGCTGAAGAACCGGCAGAAACTTTGCGATTAATTTCTTTGGGTTTATCAGCCGCAGTAAGCGGAAGCAATAATCTTAATAAACAAATTGCTATTCTGAGTGATAATTTGTTAAGAGCCAATTTTTTGTTAAAAAAGACACCATTTACAGTTAATGAACTGGAAAGTATTAAAAAAATAGCTCAGGAAAAAGATTATTCTATCCTTTACTTACCAGGGGAGCAAAAAGATAATATATTTTATCGTTATTTAAATAGCGAAGATTTTAATAAATTTTGTTCTAACTATACTTATAATATTGATCCACCAAAAGACGACAAACCATTTTTCTTTTATACTTTAAAATTAAAAAACTTTTTTAAGTCATCAATTTTTTTACTTTCAGAGCAGAATAATCTTGCGCTCTCAGTCTTGATCATATTATTTTTTATTATTATGTTAGCTGTTTTAGTTTTTTTTGCCGTACCTTTATTTTTTCATAGAAAAAAAATTAAATTTGATAAACTTATTTTTTTATTTGTTTTTTTGGGCATTGGTTATATTTTTGCGGAAATTGTCTTTATGCAAAAGTTTATTTTGTTTCTCGGACACCCGATTTACTCATTAACTGTAATACTGGCAGGTTTACTTGTAGCCACTGGTATTGGCAGTTTATCAACTAAAAATTGGTTGGAAAATTTAGAGAAAAAAATTATTTATAATGTTTTAATTATTGCCGGGATATTTATTACTTATAGCGTTGTCTTGCCGGTACTTTTTCATGGTTTGTTGTGGGTTGATATTTTTTATCGGGTCTTTATTTCATTGATTTTAATTTTTTTTCCAGGATTTTTTATGGGACGTTGTTTCCCCACTTGTATCAAGTTAATTAGTTCGCACGGCGAGGATTATATTGCCTGGTCATGGGCTATTAATAGTGCTTGCTCAGTTTTCGGATCAGTTTTGGCTGTTATTATAGCTATCAACTTTGGGTACAACTTAACTTTGCTTTGCGCAACCTTGTTTTATTTAATGATCGTTCCTGTTATATTGTTACGGCGTTAAATAAAAATTTACTATGTTTTTAACCGCACCTGTTTTTTATAAAAAAATAAAGCACCTGATTGTTTTTATTTTTTTTATTATTTTGACTCTGGCAATTACCCATCCTTTGGTTTTCAACATTGAGAATTTTTTACCATATCCTGGTGACCCGTTTCTTAATACTTGGATTATTAGTTGGAATTTAAATAAATTAATAAATTTTAATTTTACAGATTATTTTGATAGCAATATTTTTTATCCAAATAATAACACTTTTGCATATTCCGAAAACCTGATTGGTCAAAGTTTAATGGTTTTACCGATTTATTTATTAAAACATAATCCGGTTTTAGCGCACAATGTCTGGGTTTTTTTAAGTTTTATCATTTCAGCTTTCGGTGTCTATCTTTTAGTTTTTTATTACACAAAAAATTTTATGGCTGGTATTTTGGCTGGCATAATTTTTGGTTTTGCACCTTTT
The DNA here is from genome assembly GCA_964434055.1 of uncultured Gammaproteobacteria bacterium. GTDB lineage: Bacteria > Patescibacteriota > Patescibacteriia > UBA2196 > CAYSSY01 > CAYSSY01. The sequence goes on from CAYSSY010000001.1 coordinate 85,067, forward strand.
AAACTCATACACAACTACACACACTTACATTTATCCTGTTGCTGGCTTCCTTATTTGATGTTGATTTGGGAACTTTATATAAAAAAATCAAAAACCAAATTTATTTTTTTAACGGTTTTATTAATTTTTTTATTTATTAGTTCAAGTTTATATTTTTCTGTTTTTTTGCCTATTATATTTTTAATATTTTTTTTGGTTAAGTATAAAATTAGTCGCAATTCAGCAGAAAGAAAAAAAATCATTAAAATTTTGATTATTACTATTTTTTTTACATTCTTTGTTTCCCTGTTTTTTTTGAAACCATATTTAAGATTAGCCACCGACGGTTTTTATCGAGCACCAGAAGAAATAATTAAATATACCCCGGGATTTGATAGTTATTTTAAATCACCGTTTAATTTTCCTGTTACCTATAATTCGGAAATGCTTGTCGGTCCGGGCTATGTTTTGTTGGCAGCTTTGACAGTATGCCTTGTTTATTTATTTAGACAAAAACGAGAGCTGAATCAAGAGACCAAGAATAATATTTTTATTTATTCAGTCATTGGGTTAATTGGTTTAATTATTTCACTTGGTTTTTTTTATCACTGGCGGCCGTGGGGAAACGGTTTAATCGCACCGTTTTATTTTCTTTATTATTTGGTCCCCGGTTTCAGCGGTATTAGGGGGGTGGGCAGGTTTAGTGTTTTTTTTATTTTTTCCTTAGCAGTGATTGTGGGTTATGTTTTTGATTCCTATTGGCGCAAGTTAAAAAATTTTAATAAAAAAATTATTCTTTATTTTTGTCTGAGCGCCGTTGTTATCTTATTTTTTTGTGAAGTTTTATTAATTAATAATTTATATCTAGTACCAGCTTTACCGATCCCCGACGTTTACCTATGGCTTAGAGCGCAAGAAGATAATGCTATTGTGTTAGAGCTACCTTTTACTGATAATGATAGAGTTCAGCAAAATTATTTATATGTTTTTAGCTCCATTTTTCACAATAAGCGAATTGTTAATGGCTACAGTGGTTATGAGCCGGCCAGCTATACTTTTTTACAGAATAAACTTAATAACTTTAAACCACGTGAAGATTATGAGATACTAAAGAAGTATCAAGTCAAATACCTGATTATTCATTATGATGTATATTCGCAACCGGAAAAAATGAGAATTGAAAGATTGTTAATGGCGAACAGAGAAAAGTACAACCCTGTAAAACAATTCAGAAATGATGTTGTTTACGAATTAAACTAGTTAAAAATATGAGTAAAAACTGCAAGTTTTTGATTATCATGACTTTTGTGACAGTTATTTTAATTAGCGGATCCTATATTTACGGATGGTTCAAACAACCGAGCGGTGGCTTGTTTAATGGTTTACATGGTTTGGCGCCAGTTGACTACAATGTTTATTATTCATATGTTGAGCAAGTCAAGGCAGGACAGTATTTTTTTAGAGATTTATATACCAATGAAACGCAGCCATATTCTTATTTTAATATTTTTTGGTTAATTGTTGGTTTATTAGCGAAATTTTTAAATTTATCCAGTATTTTAGCCTTTCATCTAACAAGAATTATTCTGGCAGTTGTTTTTATTTTTGTGATTTGGAAAATAATTCTTTATTTTATTAAAGATCAATTATGGCAAAAAATTTCTTTAGTATTTATTTTATTTTCCTCTGGTGTGGGAGGCTATCTATCACCTATTTTAGAAAAATTACTACCCAGGAGTTTAGATTTTTATCAATATAATCCTGTTGATGTTTGGGTACCTGAAGCTAATACTTTTTTGATACTTTATCAAACACCGCACTTTATTGCATCCTTGATTTTTATGCTGTTAATTTTTTATTTTACACTAAGAGTTTTGACAGAAGATAAAACGCAGTTCAGTATTTTTGCAGGTTTGAGCGCACTTATTTTGTTTCAATTTCACCCCTTTTACATTGTCACCATATTTGGTATTTTGATGTGTTATAGTTTGGTCACAATCTTATATAAATTGGTTGACATTAAAAAAACAATTAAACACCTTTTTATTTTAGGTGTTTTTTCAAGCCCCAGTATTTTTTATTATTTTTGGTTGATGAAATACGATTGGTTAACACAAGAGAGAGCCAGACAAAACCTAACAATCAGCCCAAATTTTTTTGCGATTATAATCGGTTATGGTTTCATTTTTTTCTTAGCTTTGTTGGGTCTATACTTTTTTTATAAGAAAAGGTCTTATGATAACAAAAATATTTTTTTAACTGTGTGGTTTGTGGTGCAAACACTTTTAATTTATCTGCCGGTTAATTTTCAGCGGCGGCTTTTAGAGGGTTATCATATAGTTTTGGTATTTTTAAGTATTTACGGATTGATGTGGCTATTTGATTTAGTAAAAAACAAGTATCAGTGTTCAATTGCTTGGTCATGGTTACAAAATAAATATGTTTTGATAATTATTTTTTTTATATTTTTTTTATTTTCTAACGTTTTTAATATTACCAGAGACTTTATTTTATTTAAAAAACAATACCCATTTTTTTATGTTTCGCAAGCAGATTATCAGAGTCTTAATTGGTTGAAGAAAAATTTAAACAATACTGACTCTGTTTTGGCTAGTAATCTTTTAATTAGTAATTTTATTCCCGGTTTTACCGGCAAGACCAGTTATATTGGACACGGCGTTGAAACAGCCGGCTTTGAAAAGAAATTACTAACCACGCAAGTTTTTTTTAATTCGAAATCAAATTTATGGAGAAAACCAGATTTTTTTAAAGAAAATAATATAACTCATTTATATTATAATACCAGTGATTATCCCGATTTGTTACCAAAATTAAAGGGTGTTGATTATTTGGATGAAGTATATAAAAACGAAGGAGTAATTATTTTTAAGCTAAAAAATTAAATTATGAGTGGAAAAAAGATAGTTATTGTTATGCCGGCTTACAACGCTGCCAAAACATTAAATAAGACAATTTGCGATATTCCCAGCGACTTTTCTTATCAAGCCATTTTAGTTGATGATTTTAGTAACGACGAGACAGTCAAATTAGCCCAGAGTTTAGGAATTACAGTAATCCGCCATCAAAAAAATACCGGCTATGGGGGCAATCAAAAAACCTGTTATCAAACAGCTTTAAAATTGGGTGCTGATATTGTGGTTATGCTGCACCCAGACTATCAATATGATGCGCGTGTTGTACCAGCGTTAGTAAATTTTATTGAAAATGATATTTGTGACATTATGCTTGGTAATAGGATCAGGACAAGACAAGAAGTTTTAAGTGGTGGCATGCCTTTTTATAAGTATTTTTTTAATAGACTTTTAACTTTTTTAGAGAATATTGTTTTAGGTTTAAACTTAGCCGAGTACCACAGTGGTTTACGGGCTTACAGAAGGGAAGTTTTAGAAACTATACCATTTAAAAAAAATTCAGATGGTTTTGTATTCGATTCTGAATTTTTAATTCAAGCTGCTTTTTTTAAGTTTCGTATTGGTGAAGTACCAGTGCCAGTGCGATATTTTAGGGAGGCTTCATCAATTGATTTTTTAAATAGTTTAATTTACGGCATGAAGACAATAGTAACACTTGGCAAGTATATTTTACACAAAGCAGGTTTAGTAAAGATAGGTTTATTTCTTAAGAATTAATATTTATGTTGTACATTTTAATTCCCACTTTTAATGAACGAGAAAATTTAAGCAAGCTTGTTGTTGTCATCACTCAAAATTTAGAAAAATCTGTTTTTAAAGATCACTATAGGGTTTTAATTATTGATGATAATTCACCGGACGGCACTGGTCAATTAGCAGAAAGTTTGAAAGATAAATACCCATTGGAAGTTTTGCATCGCAGCGGTAAATTAGGTCTGGGTTCAGCTTATCGCGAAGGTTTTAATTATGCCCTAATGCATGGAGCGGAATATGTTATGGAGATGGATGCTGATTTTTCACACCAACCCCAAGACATTTTAAGGTTAGTAGAAGCTTGTCAGAAAGAAGGTGTTGCCTTAGTAATTGGTTCAAGGAAAATAAAAGGCGGTAAAATCTTGGGCTGGAATTGGCGTCGCAAATTTTACTCAAACGGCGCTATGTATTTTGCCAGAACCTTGTTGAACTTAAAAACGCATGACATAACAGCTGGTTTTCGTTGTTTCCGTGCCAATGAATTAAAAAAAATAAGTTATCACAAAATTAGAAGCAATGGTTATGCTTTTCAAGTTGAAATGATTTATAAGTTCGAAAAAGCTGGTTTAAAAATTATTGAGTTGCCAGTAATTTTTCCAGATCGTATTAGTGGTGATTCTAAATTAAATTGGCACGACATTCGAGAGTTTTTTATTATTATAATTAAATTGTTTCTCAGGTTAAATAAATGAACAAAAAAAATGTAAAATTATTTTTTTTAGGATTGATACTTGTGTTGGGTTTGTTTTTAAGAGGTCATGGGGCTTCAGAGCGTTATCTCTGGCAAGATGAAGCAGAAACAACGATCAACTCTCTGCAGGTCATAGAAAGAGGATATCCTCACGGCACCTTCAAAGGAAAGCCGATTTATGAAAATGCCAGCTTTATCCCATCCCCTAGCGAGAAATATGAATTTGAATCCACTAATTATTACGGGACAAAATATGAGAGAAACAAGGGTTGGTTGACATATTATTGGCAGGCATTATTTTTAAAACTATTTGGTTTTTCCAACTTTGTGGCTCGTTTACCATTTTTATTGTTATTTATACCAGTTTTTGGGCTCATTTATTTAATTGGTAAGAATTTTTTTTCAGAGAAAGTTGGCATATTAGCTGCCGTTTTATACAGTTTAAATTATCACAGTATTATTTATGAAAGGCAGGCACGCTATTATGTAGTTGTAACCTTTTTTTCTCTTTTGTGTTTTTATATTTTTTATTTAGCCTTGACTAAAAATAAGTGGCGTTATTATTTGTTGAGCGCAATAGTCTTAATTTTATTTTATTATACACATCTGGTTTCCGCTTTATGTGTGAGTATTTTTTTTATTTTAGCTCATGTTTATTATCAAAGGCACATCCGAGGTATTATTAATAAAAAGTTAATTCTAGTTTTTGTGTTAACAGCTTTATGCTTACTACCCTGGATCTACTTAGTTAAGTTTTGGATGGTGGCTGGTATTTTTAACAGTTATAATTTTAAAATTGTTTGGTTATTCTATATAGTTGTTTATTTTTTTTCTTTTATTTTTTTAAAGTTTCTCATCCCAAAGATAAAACAATATTTTTTTCAGGATTTAATTAAATTTACGAATCTAAATTATTTGTTGTTATTTTTTATTGTGATTATTATTTTTAAACCTTTAATAATTGTGGAAGAGTCTTTTGCCACAAGACAGTTTCTTGATTTGATTCCACTATTTTGTTTACTGTTTTCTTTTCTAGTAATTGATTTAGTAAAAAATTATTACCAAAAAGACATCAGGCGGTCTTTTCTTGTAAAAAATGTTTTTTTAATTATAGTAATTGTTCCGTTGTTTTATTTTCAAGGTCCGATTTGGCAAGCTTGGGATACACGTTGGGTAAAAAATTCCATTGATTATTTAAATAGTCAAAAAATTTTATCAACAACACCAATAGTGGTATCTTATCAACAGTTACCTTTTATGCTTTATACAAATTATAATATTGAATTGGTTTGGCCGATCAGAAAGAGTTATCTTGATTCCTATATAGGTGAAATGTATTTTATTATTAATACAAAGTATTTTTGGCCAAGAGTTTTTTACCGTTTTAAAGATGTAACAAAACTTAGTGAACTAAATTTCTATGATAAAATTCAGGAATGCGATGAGGATATAATTGATAATCAGACTATTATTTATCATTGCCCAGCCAAATAATTTTTTATGTATCAAAAAAAAAGTTATTTATATATATTGTTTATTTTAATTTTTGCTTTAGTTTTAAGATTGCCGGCTCTTTTGAATCGCGGCGGTTTTTGGTTGGATGAAATTTTTTCCAGTTTAGTTGCCCAGCTTTCACTAGCAGATAGTTTCAAGTATTTAATTTGGGAAAACAATCCACCGTTACATTTTTGGTTTTTACATTTTTGGGGAGCTGTTTTTGGGTTTAGTGAGTTCGCTTTACGTTTTTCATCTATTATTGTCAATTTATTAGCAACTATTGTTTCCTATTTATTTGCTAAAAAATTATTTCAAAGTCGACGTATCGGCTATTTGACCGCATTAATTAATGCCAGCGCTTATTTTCAGGTTTTTATCAGTACTGAAGCGCGGATGTATAGTTTGCTTTATTTATTAAGTTTATTGGCACTTTATTTTTTTTATCTCTATCTTAATTCAGTAAGAAATAAATTTTTAATTCTAAACTTATTTTTTACTGTTTTAGCTCTTTATACTCATTTGACTGGTTTTTATATTTTATTAATCGAGAATTTAATTTTTATTTACTACGTTTATAAAGGTAAAAAACCATTAATAAAACAATGGATTATTAATCAATGCGCAGTCTTTCTTTTATATTTGCCGTGGTTAATTGTTTTTTTTCAAACCAAACTAGCAACTTTTAATCGCCAGGCCTGGTATTTTTACAATAATGACACTGATTTTTACCCATGGTTTTTATTAAAACAATTTTTGTTTTTTACAGGCACTGAAAATATTTTTGAGTTAATTTTCTTTTTGTTTTTTATAGTGGCATTTTTGTTCTTTATTTGTAAAATTAGTTTTAGGGAAAAAATATTAACTGTGGTCGGTAATTTTTCACTCAATAAATTATTAATTATTCTTATTATTTTGGTACCTTTAATGGTTGGTTTTATTTTAAATATTTCTATAGCCAAATATTTTATTCTCTCAGCCTTTGGTGTTTATGTAGTTGCGGCTGTTTTTCTGGATCAATTATTGGCTGTTAGTAAGAAATCTTTTAATATTTTTATTATTACTCTGTTGATAATTTTATTTATCATCCCCGGTATTAATAATTTTAATATCAGCCTTTATAATTGGCCTGAAGTTTTCAGTTTTATTGAACAAAAAGAACGAACTGGCGATGTTATCGTTTTAGCCCCCAATGTATTGTGGGTGCCATATAAATATTATTATCAAGGTAGGTTAACAGCAGAGGTCGTGCCAAAATTTTCTGATAATGATTTTTTAAGGGAGTCTTTTAAAACCAACTGGAATGTGTCCATCTCAGACAGTGACTTAAAGACACTTGATCTGAGCATGGTTGATAAAAAAAGAATCTTTTTAATATCAGGTAGGAATGATACCATTATCAAAGATGACTTAGTTTTTATGTGGTTTCTAAAAAAAGGCTGGTTGGTTGAAGAGATTACTTTTTTTAAAGGAATTTATGATTATAAAGTAGTCACGTTGTTTAAATTATAAAATCAAGAAAATATAAAAACAGCTCTTTTAACAAGCTGTTTTTATATTTTATTTATCAAATTTTATTTTTAACTCAGCTATTTCCAAATCATGGTTTTTTAATTCAGGATTAATTTTAATTTTTACTTTTGTTAAGGCTTCAATTATGTCAACCTCATTAATGGGAGCCGAAATTAAAATGTTAATAATTTCTTTAGGCTCAACTTTTTTTTCCATGCGTAGAGTTCTGATAGCGACAATTATCTTTTTGATGTTTTCAAATGCGGTTTCACTTTTTTCATCTATTAAATCTGGTGAGACTTCTGGATATCTTTCTACCATCAGTATCTTATTATTGTAAAAACTTTGATAAATAACCTCAGTGATAAAAGGCATAAAAGGATGGATAAGCTTTAAGAGTTGTAAGTAGCAGGTAGCCAGTAGCTGGTAACTGTTTTTATTATTTTGGATCTTGGCAATTTCGATATACCAATCAGCCAGCTCATGCCAAGTAAATTCATATAATTTTTCTGCCGCCAGAGAGAAACGGGAATTATTTAAATCATCAGTTATTTCTTTAATTAAATTATTAAAACGGCTCATAACCCATTTATCAGACAAGGTTTCTGGTTTAACATCCTGAACTTTTGGTTCTTGTTCTTCATTTCCCATAATCTGTATAAACCTTCCAATATTCCAAATTTTGTTGGCGAAATTTCGGAAATTTTTCAGCTTGTCTTCATAAAAGCGAGCATCGTTCCCTGGGGCTATGCCAGAGATTAGAGACATTCTCAAGGCATCAGTGCCATATTTATTCGACATCTCAATTGGGTCAATGCCATTACCCAATGATTTAGAGAATTTTTTATTATCAATATCTCTTAAGATTCCGTGGATGTAAACTTCCTTGAAAGGAATTTCTTTTAAGGCGTAACTAGACATCAAAATCATACGCGCCATCCAGAAAAATAAAATTTCATAACCCATTTGCATCCACGAAGTTGGGTGAAATTTTTTTAGGTCTTCTGTCTTATCAGGCCAGCCTAAAGTAGAAAAAGACCATAAACCTGAAGAGAACCAGGTGTCTAATGTATCTTCATCTTGTATCCAGTTATTTCCTTTTGGTAATTCAGTGCCGACATAAATTTCTTCTTTAGTGTTATTATCCGTCGCTGGTTGTTTGTTGTTTGTTGTTTGTTGTTTGTACCAGACCGGTATCCTGTGTCCCCACCAGATTTGCCGTGAAATACACCAATCACGCAGATTATGGATCCAATTGAAATAAATTTTTTCAAACCTCTCAGGAGTGATTTTAATCTTCTGGTTTTCCGCACTATTCAGGCCGGTGGTAAAGACTTCTTTCATTAATTCTTTTAGACTTTTATCACGGTCTGAAATTTTTTTATTAACATCAATGAACCACTGCTTTAGAATTTGTGGTTCAATTAAACCACCACTGCGATCACCTTTAGCTACGCGATGAGTGTATTTTTCGTCCACTTTAACCAACAAGCCTTTTTCTCTTAATTTTTCCACGATTTTCGGACGCGCTTCCAAAATTTTCATCCCCGCAAACTCACCGGCCACTGGCATTAATTTGCCGTATAAATTAATGATTTGTTCCATACTCAAATGATGTTTTTGGGATAATTCAAAATCAGTCGCATCGTGCCAAGGAGTGATGGTCATGGCGCCAGTTCCAAACTCTCTGTCAATGACTTCATCTTTTATGACTGTCGCTTTTATTTTGCCGTTGATCCATTCACATTCAAACGTATCACCGTGTTTGTATTTTGAATATCTTTTATCTTTCGGGTGCATGACCACGTACTTATCACCAAATTTTGTTTCCGGCCGGGCGGTCGCAATGACAAACGGGCCGTATTGAATGTAATATAAGGGCACAGTTTCTTCTTCCCAGACAATTTCATCATCAGAAATGGTGGTCTGAATTTTTGGGTCCCAGTTAATCAAACGTGAACCACGGTAAATTAACCCGTCATTATACATTCTTACAAACATTTCATTAACCGCCTTCTCTCTTTGTTTATCAAAAGTATAAGCCAGGCGTGACCAATCACAGGAAGTTCCCATTTTGCGAATTTGTTTTAAGATTGTGGCTTTGGAATTTTCTGCGTATTCTCTAATAATTTCCAGCAGTCTTTCTCGCCCAAGTTCAGTGCGCGGGTTTTTATATTTTCCAGATCTAATTAAATCTTTTTCAACTTTGGCTTGGGTGGCTACGGCGGCGTGATCTGTGCCTGGTACGAGTAAGGCGCGCTTGCCAAGCATTCTCTGATAGCGGATTTGTAGGTCCATTAGAGAGTTTTCTAAGGCGTGTCCCAAATGAAGGATACCAGTAACATTTGGTGGTGGCATCATGACAGAAAAAATGGGAGCATCTTTTGGCAAGTTTAAATTGTCTGGATTAAAGAACCCAGATTCTTCCCACTGTTTATAAATTTGATCCTCAAATTCTTGAGGGGAATATGATTTAGTTAAATTCATAACAAAATTTTAATTATAATTTTTTTTAAAATAAAAATGTAATTTTAAATTTTTTAAACAAAGATTGAATCATTAAAAGTTATTTTAAAAATTTAAAAAACTCGTCCTTGGCAGCAAACAAAAAAGTTTGTGTTCAAGGACGAGTTTTTACCCGCGGTACCACCTTGATTTCTTTAAGAATTAAGAAGTAAGAATTTTTTGTTTAATATTTGATCGCAGTTTCTTGCAGTTCTTGCTTCTTGGTTTCTTAAAACCCTTATTTAAAAGCGATAACGGGCTAAACCCGCTCCGCTCTACTAGTCTTGATGTCGCCAAGATGTTCTGCGGAGGGCTCCTCTGATGACAGTCAGAGTAATGACGCTTGTGAGATTAATATATTTTATTTATATGATTTTGTCAATGTTTGTTATTTAAGCTTAATTAAACGTTCATTAATTTTTTTACCATAAGAAAATTTTATCCAAAAAGTTTTTTTGGGAAGGATGTTTTTTATTTTCTCTGCCCATTCAATTAAAATGATATTTCGTGGGCTATCAAGCAGTTCCTGAAGGCCGATATCTAAAAGTTCTCGAGGCGACGAAAGACGATAACAGTCGATGTGAACTAATTTAAATTGAGAACCTTTGCTTGGTTTAAGATGATTTTTTTTAACATGATATACCTTTATTAAAACAAATGTCGGAGAGGTAATATTTTTTTTGATTTTAAAAAAATTTGCCACACCCTTAACGAATTGTGTTTTACCAGTGCCAAGATTGCCAGAGAGGGCAACAATATCACCGCCTTTGAGACGTGAGGCGAAGTTGTGGGCGAATTTCATTGTTTGGGCGGGGGAATGGGATAGATGTTTCATACAATGTCGAATATTGCATGTCGAATGTTAAATCACGAAAGAGACAATTCTTACATTCAACATTTTCTTTCTATATTCTCAAATTTGAATCCGTTTTAATTTTATACGGATTAGTAAATTTTTTCGCCTTAGCTTTGTAGTAGGCCGCTACCGCGATCATGGCCGCATTATCGCCGCAGTATTCTATGGGCGCACAAGAGTAATTTATTTCTGGGAGTTTATTTTTTAAAGTTATTTGCAGATCAGCGCGCAGTTTTTTGTTGGCCGCCACCCCGCCACCAAGAAGCACTGTTTTAACCTTGAATTTTTTGGCGGCTTTAATAGTTTTATTAATCAAGACATCAGTGACTGATTGTTCAAAAGAGGCACATAAGTCGTTTATTAATAATTTATTATCCGCAAAATCTTTTTTGTTTTTTTGTAAAGTATATAATACCGCAGTTTTTAGACCGGAGAAAGAGAAATTTAAATCATTAGAGCTAAGCATCGGCCGTGGAAGTTTGAATTTATTTGGTTTACCGATTTGTGCTAATTTGGAAATAATAGGTCCGCCCGGATAACCTAGATTTAAGATTTGCGCTACCTTATCAAAAGCTTCGCCAGCCGCGTCATCCAAAGTTTCTCCAATTACTTGATAGTGCAAATGTTTTTTCATCAGTACTAGCAGAGTATGGCCACCACTGACAATTAGAGCCAAGACAGGGAAATTAAAATTTTGTATTTTGGATTTTTGATTTTGGATTTCTCTAATTTTCGGTAGAAAATTAGAGAAAATGTGTCCCTCAAGATGATTGACACCAATAAGTGGTTTTTTCCAGGCCCAGGCTAAGATTTTAGCGGTTTCGACCCCAACTCTTAAAGATGTGATCAGACCCGGTCCATTAGTAACAGCTATATAATTGATCAATTTATTTATTCTTCTTTCATTGTTGTGATTTGTTTGTTTTACAGCCTGTTCTACAACAGGTATTATCATTTCTATCTGTTTTCGGGCTGCTACCTCTGGCACGATACCACCATATTTTGCATGTATTTTTATCTGAGAAGAAACAACATTGGAAAGTAATTTAAAACGATTAGAAGATATGTTTAAAATTGCTACAGCTGTTTCATCACAAGATGTTTCAATGGCTAGGATATTCATATATAATTTTTTACACCTTGCTGTTAAAATAATATTGAAAGCTAGGGATTATGCTCCCCGTATATTATACCATATCGTAAAACCACCCTTTTGGGTGGTTTCAGTATCAAATGCCTAGGGGCAGGATCGAACTGCCGACACCATGATTTTCAGTCATGTGCTCTACCACTGAGCTACCTAGGCGCAGTTTTTTTATATCTTATTAACGATCAAGAAAAAAATAAAAATAGACAGAATATTATAAAAATAAAAATAAATATGTAAGAAAATATTTTTAGTCCCAATGTGACTTTTTTTGTCGCAGCCGAATTATCGTAAAATTTTATAAAATTCTTTAACAATTTTATGACTTCATCAGATATTTCTGGAGGCACTGGCATGGGAATATATTTTGTAAGAAAAAGCCTGTTTTGCGCTAAATATAGGACTTCAAACCCGTCTTGATATATGATTTCTGAATTCGGGGCAACACCTTTTGTAAAGAAAGATATTTTTTTTAACGGGATAACTTTATAGTCACTTTCTATAAATTTATTTTTTATTAACAAACAATCAATATTGATTTCATAAAGAGCCTGGTATTCGTCGTGAATATCTTGATAAGTGCTAATTTTCCTTTTAGATAAAACATCACCCATGCTATAGCGTTTAGAATAGAGTTTTTGCCAGGAAAACTTATAAGCTGGTGCAGACCATTGAATGTAGTGATCGTTATTACCCATTGCCATAATATTTAAATGGGCGTACCTGGACTCGAACCAGGGACCTCGTCATTATCAGTGACGCGCTCTAACCAGCTGAGCTATACGCCCTTAAAATAAAAAACAGTTAACAGATAACAACTTGATTATAATTTTTAATCTCAGAAAAATCAAGATTTTTTAAACAATTGTTATATGTTAACTGTTATTTTTTAGCAACTTGGCGATTGCAACGTCTTAACCTTCTTTTTCCGTAAAAGAAGGATTTTGATCTACCCTGAACCTAAAAATTAATTTAGGTTTCGACTTAACTCCGATTTAACAATCGGAGCGGGAGATTTGATGTCTTAGAAGTGAATCAAAACATCTCTTTACTCCTTAGAAAGGAGGTGATCCATCCACAGCTTCCGCTACGGATGCCTTGTTACGACTTCGTCCCTGTTACCGACCCTACCTTATTCCCTTAATAACAAGAGCTTTCGGGTATTGCCGACTCCCTTGACGTGACGGGCGGTGAGTACAAGACCCGAGAACGTATTCACCGCGGCGAGGCTGATCCGCGGTTACTAGCGATTCCGGCTTCATGAGGTCGAGTTGCAGACCTCAATCCGAACTAGGACCTCTTTTGATGGGATTAGCTCCGTCTTACGACTTGGCAGACCCATTGTAGAGGCCATTGTAGCACGTGTGTAGCCCAAGGTGTAAGAGCCATGCTGATTTGACGTCATCCCCACCTTCCTCCGTGTTAACCACGGCAGTTTCCTGATGAATATATAAATCAGGATGAGGGTTGCGCATGTTGTCCCAATTAAGGGTGCACTTCACAGCACATGCTGACGACAACCATGCAGCACCTGTCTAACCTGGAGGCTAGCCTGTTTCCAGGCGAGCATACGGCTAGATTTCAAGCCTTGGTAAGGTTCCTCGCTTAGATACGAATTAAACCACGTGATCCACCGCTTGTGCGGGTCCCCGTC
>CAYSSY010000002.1:0-5429 GCA_964434055.1 uncultured Gammaproteobacteria bacterium
CTGGCAGCTTCATTTTTTACCATTCAGTATTCTTTTTGTTTTCTGGATTTTGATTTTCTACATCAATAATCTTTATGACTTATCTAAAGCGCGCAACAATCTAACCTTTAACAGCACGCTTTTCAAGAGCTTGGTCTGGGGCGCAGCGACCGCTATGGCCTTTTTCTATTTGATTAAACCGGGCGTGGCCATTGCTCCAAAAACAAATTTATTCCTGCAGATTATTTTTTTCTCACTGCTTTTTCTCATCTGGCGGCGGGTCTACAACTCAGTGGTCAAGGTCAATGCTTTCTTAAACCGTGTCCTGATTTTGGGCTTATCGGAACAGACCATCAAGCTCGCTATGGAAGTTAATGCTAAACCACAGATTGGTTACAAGGTTATCGCCATCATTGATGAGCAGAATGAAAGCATGGTTAAATCAATTGATTCTCACATTGATATTATTCATCAGCCTTACGACTTTAAAGCGCTGGTCCTGGAAAAAAGAATCAACACGATTGTTACCGCCCTTGATCCAAGAAAATATCCCCACATTCTAAACGAACTTTATCGTTCACTTTCCTTCAAGCTGGCGTTTTTTGATCTGACTTCTTTTGCCGAAAAATTCACCGGCAAAATTCCAGTCAGCACCATCGGTCAGATTTGGTTCTTAGAAAATTTTAAAGCGGCTGATAAAATTTTCTATGAGGGAGTTAAGCGTTTGGTAGATTTTTTACTGGCATTAATTGTCGGGATGATTTCCCTTCCCTTTGTGCCCCTTTTAGCACTGATCATCAAGCTCGACAGCCGTGGTCCGGTTATTTTCCGACAAATTCGAGTGGGAAAAAATGGCAAAAATTTTCGCGCCATGAAATTCAGAAGCATGTACCATAATGCCGAAAATAACGGCCCGCAGTGGGCCACTGTCGGCGATCCGCGTATCACTAAAAGCGGCCGCTTCCTGCGCAAAACCAGAATTGATGAAATCCCTCAGCTCTGGAATATATTAAAAGGAGAAATGAGTTTTGTCGGCCCCAGGCCAGAACGTCCAGAGTTTGTTGAACAACTTATGGAAACTATTCCTTTTTATAACGAACGCCATCTGGTTAAACCTGGGTTATCCGGCTGGGCCCAGATCAATTTCCCTTATGGTTCAAGTGCTGAGGACTCTCTAGAAAAACTACAGTATGATCTCTATTATGTTAAAAACCGTTCGCTGGCACTCGACCTTTCTATTCTTTTAAAAACAATAAAAATTATACTGTCTGGAGAAGGAAGATAGAAACAAATCTCAATAACCAAAGCCCAATGACCAAATATTTTTCTAATTAAAATGGAAAAAAATAATTCAAATAAATATAACCTCAATAAAAGAACAATAAATTTTTCAAAGAATATTCTAGATTTTTGCAAGAATCTTAATAATAATCAAATAACAAAACCATTAATTCTACAATTAATAAGATCAGCTACTAGTATTGGTGCAAATTATATGGAGGCCGATGAAGCTTGTTCAAAAAAAGATTTTATAAACAAAATTTTTATTTCCATAAAAGAAACAAAAGAAACTAAATATTGGCTAGAAATTATTGCTCACACTGTTCCTGAAATAAAAGAACAAGCCAGATATTTATGGCGAGAGGCACATGAATTAAATTTAATTTTTGCGACTATTATTAGAAAAGTAAAAAACAATCTCTAATCAGTAAAATCAATCACTGGGATTTGGTCATTTGGATTTGAGATTTAAAAAATCCGCTGTTAAGCGGATTTTGTTAACTAATCATCAGTATCTCCCCTATCCCTTCAATAAAGTGCATCTTAGCCAGATACATCAGGCCAACTAAAGCGATGACTGCCAAGCTATGAAGGATAATCGGCTTGTGCTGAATTTTAATGCGCACAAAAATGGTAATCAATAAATTAATCAAGATAAAGAAACCAATGATCGCCAAGAAATCACGGCCATAACGGATAACATGGCTCAAGAAAGAAGAGTTTTCATTTTCTTTAATAACCGTCGCGCCGCTGGGCAGATTTTCGCTGGCCACGGTTGTGGTGGCAATTTCACCAGCTACCTGCGGCGATTCACTTGGTGCTGCCCCACTATTCAGCTGCGTGCCAAAAAGCTGAACGACCACTGTCGCCTGCTTATTGTTTATCTGACCAATTTTAACCGCCAGACCCATTTCCTGATAATTAGGATTAATGATATTATCGCGGTGCGAGGGCGAATTCATCCAGGCTTTAAAAGCATCTTCTGCTTCCACAAAATTAAGGGCTAAATTTTCCCCGGCATAAGTGTAATCGTAATTAACGGTCTTGAACCATTCCCAGGGCTTAACACCATCTGGCGAAGTATGGGAAAAATAATTATGGACAATCATGTCTTGAGCTTTGCTTTCTGCTGCCTTGTTAAGCTCCGTGCTTAAAGTCAGCGCCGGAAGATTGCGAGTAACGCGTTCTTTATTAACCAATTCTAAAATATGATTAGAAGTGATGGTGGAAAACTGAGCAGCTGAAGGATAGATGACAAATAAAGAGACAACTAAAAATATTTTCGTTAGTAAAATCACGGCGCTGTAAAAATGCAAAGACCGATGCCTGATAATATGCGGCTTATGATCATTACCCTCGTAAGGAATGGTCCAGTGGTGAAGAGTTTTGAAAAATTTATGCATAGTATTTAAAATCCAAATATCAAAGCTCAAATGTCAAATCAATGATTAAATCTAAACTGTCATTTGTCCTTTGACATTTAGATTTTGGACTTATTTAATTATATCTTAAACAACTCATCATAGCAAAAAAAATGCTCCTTGTCAAGATTAAAAAAACCGACTCTCTCAAAGCCGGTTAATGTACCTTTATATCTACTTTTCGCCAATCAAATTCTAAACCTTGCCAAGCAAGGTATTCACCTAGACTACTAACGACCATTAAAACACATGCTGCCGTTGTGTAATTTGGTTCTTTAATTTCGTAAAAATCAATTTGATGCATTTTTTTAACTTTACTGGGTTTTTTTGCCGTCCAAATTTCATGATCAAAAAAAACCAAAAACCTAACCGGATATTCATCGCTGGATGCGACGACTACACCGTGAGCCACTTCCCATGTTTTTTTTACCGGGAAAATCTCTGTAGGTAATTTAGCCAAAGTTTTTTTGACATTTGCCAGAAATTTGGGGTTATGATAAATGTCCATTTTCATGGTGTTTCCTCCTGCGCTAGTTATAAAAAAACATTAAAAAAGCGGTTCACGCTTATCTTAAAATACAAGCTAATGATTGTCAAATAATATTCTTTGCTACCTTTTGGGCCCCGATAGTTATCGGGACAGGTGCCAGGTAGCACCAAAACCAGCGCTCAGCTCCGTGTTTGGTAAAATCGGATATCGCCTAGCTAAAATTAGGCGGATCCAATCCCCCGATGGCTATCGGGGTCACACCACCTAATTTTTTAACGCTCGGCTCATTTCGATTTTACTGCAAACACTCCGCAATGAGCGCGAGTTTATTTAAAAATAAAATGCGTACGCATAAATATTTAAAATCAAAATTAAAAATCGTGCTCGCATTGCCAAGTGTCAGCAAAAAATCAGATAAAAATCAAAACTCCCCTCCCGCTTAGCGGGAGAGGAGTTTAATTTATCTAAATAGCGTTTTACCAGAGCTTAAGTCCGCACTGACAAATTTTAAGCATAACTTCTAAACAAGCAATTAAGAGAGTGAAGAAAATCGGGTTTAACCACCAGATTGTATTTTCATTTCTCAAAGCTTGATAAAAGGCAGTCAATAAGCTCAGTAGGAATAGGGCGACGAAGATCACTGCAAACCACCAATGCCACTGGTTACAAGTTAAAATTGTTAAAACCAGGAGCAAAGCCACCAAGACATAAGTCAACCACCACATATTCTCAAATCTGTTCCGTCTTAAGAGATAATAATAATCGAATAAACCGATAAAATAAGTTATCTCAATCAGGATAATCAACCACCAAGGTTGCACCTGACAAAACAGGAAAATCATGGTAATGACCAGAATCAGGATGACTGGCAGACCCCACCATCCGTCTTTGCGCACTTTATCTAAAAGATAAAAGCTGTATAAGACGGCGAGATGAAGTAAAGCAAGTAAAATCCATAACCACCAACCGCACATTTCACAGTCTTTTTTGGTAGTGGCTGAGGCTTCGCAAGGAATGCAAGCGGTCGCCGCTGCCTCGACTGCTTCAGCTTCCGGGCCGGTTTGTTCACCAGCAACTGCTGGTGCCACAACAGGCGTCGGGACTGGAGTCGGTGTTGGCGGTGTAACAGGCGGTTCGACTGGCGGCAGAACTGGCGGCACCACGGGCGGGACCACTGGCGGAACCACGGGTGGTTCAACCGGCGGCACTACGGGCGGTTCGACTGGCGGAGGAACAACCGGCGGTTCACCGGCAGTAATATCCTCTTGGCCTTTCGCGCTTGTTGGCGAACGCCAATTGTCATAAGTGATCACAGTTTCCACTTTCTGACCGACCGCTAAAGGTTCAACCACTAAGTTAACAGTGAAAGTTGAACCGCTGCCTAATTCTGGCACGTCCCATAAAGCTTCATTGGTTGAAGTGTTATAGGAGTTCCAAGCGACATCAGCGTTAACCAGTAATAACTGAACTGGCAAATTTAAACGCATTGTGCCCGCTGGGAGTGAGCCGGTACCAGTACTGCTTAAAGTCACGGTTTCGGTCACTCGCTCTCCGACTTTTTTGGCCACTGGATATTGATAGTCAATACCAGAACCATAAGAAGGGCCGCCGCCGCAGCTGCCAACGCAGACTGGAGGCGGATTGGAACCATTAGCCAAAACTGAAGCGGCTGCAGCCACTGAGGTGCTGCCTGAAGTTAGAACGGCATTATTGGTTAGAGTTTGATCAGCAGCGCTGGTTGTCACTCTAACAACAATAGTTGCTGTACCGGTCGCTTCGGGCATAACATCGCCCAAAAGCCAGGTGACACTGTTGGTTGAGTAAACGCCGCTGCCCGAGGCTGAAATAAATTCAACGCCTTCAGGCAGTGTATCAATCAGAGTCAGGCCAGCGGCTTGAGCCGTGCCGGCAACTGACCAATTAAGCGTGTAGCTTAATTCCTCACCTGTCTTAACTTGGCTTTTGTCAGCTGTTTTGTTCAAACCCAGGGTAAAAGATGGTTCAAGACTGGAGACAGTAGTCGTCGCGCTGGCTTCACTGGTTTGATTACGGCCAGCAATGGTCGCGCGATTAACTAACTCACCGCTATAGTCTGAATCAATTTTAACCGTTGTGGTTAAAGTACCGGAAGCCGGTAAAGTTTGGTTCTCAAAATTCCAGATTATTTTACTGACTCTTGAGGCCATGACTAAACCGCAGGCTTCGGGGCCGGGACATGGCAGTGGATATAATTCCACCAAACCAATATAATCGCCGGA
>CAYSSY010000002.1:5485-11682 GCA_964434055.1 uncultured Gammaproteobacteria bacterium
CAAAAGTTGTGTTCAGGGGCAAGGTGTCTTCAATAACTAGGCTGGCAGGGGTAGTGGTGTTGGTAGCCGACCAATTGAGCGTATAGGTAATCTCGTCATCGGGCTTGGCAGTTGCCGGACCGGTTTTCTCTAAACCAAGAATCAGCTCTTGTGAAGCGTGAATTCTGGTTTCTACCGTGCGGCAAGTCGGATCAACCTCAAAGGCGTCAGCGCAGACGCGGTTCACCAGAACCTGTCCTGCTTCGACATCATTCGAAACTTGAGTGTTGATCACCACGCGTCTTGATTCGCCGGGCAGAATTTCTTCCCAGCGCCAATAATCAAACTGGCTCCCGTGGGAAGCTAAATCCTCGTAGCCCGACGGCATTAAACGCTCGCTGCACCAAACTGGCGGATCGATCTTTTCCGGTTCCAGCGTATAGCTGACCGGGGTTAGATTGGGATCGTAAGCTTCAATCAGTTCAACGCCGCCGCCGGTGCAAATAGCATCGCCGTCGTTGCCGACAGTCACAGTATATTCCAAACTTCCGTTCGGAGCGACTGATTCTTTGTTAACGCTTTTTTCGAGCGTCAATCGGCAATGAGCGTTAATTGTGCTGGAGAAAACAGTTTCAATTGTTTCCGTGCCAGCGGCGCTCATCTGAACTTTATTAATAAGCAAATCCCATTCGTAAACCGGGCCTTCGGTTACTTTAACTTTGACGATAAAACCGCCAGAAGTTGAGGCAGTAAGACTACCAATCGACCAGGTTACCAGACCGCCACTTTCCACACCGCCGCCGGAGGCTGAGACAAAAGTCGCATTTTCAGGCACCGTGTAAAAAACATTAATGTCTGAAACCGGCTCAGTGTTATTGACCCACCAAGCGACATGATATTCTGCTTCTTGACCAATGCTGACAGTACTCGGTCCGGTGATATCAACGGCCAAACCGGCCGTATCTGCCGAAACCATGCTTGGGCTGACTGCTAATAAGCCAATTCCTAAAAGCAACGCTAAAAACAATTTCCGCAATTTCATATAATAAAGACCTTTAAAAATGATAAAAAATAATAAATCAACCTTTAAAGAGTTTTGGTCTTTATTTTTGTCTTTATCTTTCTTTTTCTTTTTTGTCTTTCAAGAGAGCTAGACTTTTTTCAAAGTACTTGCAAAAATTAAGAATTTTTGTCTTTGGTGTTTGTTTTGCAATAGCTTAGCTTAATACAAAAACTATTTTTTGTCAAGAGCTGATAACTTAGGCATTAGCTGGCCATAACTCTAAATAAAATCGTTGGCCAAATAGCATATTAAACAATAAAAAAACCGCTTGGATAAAACGGTTTATATGTGCTGATAATATTTTCTAGAGATGAATTCTCAGTAATCTTTTGAATATGACTTGCGGGTCTGTCAGCGGTCCGGACAGATCTGGCAAGTGGCGCACTAATTTAGTGATCTGAAAATTAAAATCACTTGTTAAGATGTGCAGCACTTTTTCCAAGTAGAGGGCGCCCATTATTTCCTGACGCTGGCCGCAAAAACACGGCGAATAAAAATTTTCAGCCCCCGGAACATCATTCAGTAAAACACAGAACTTAAAGCGAAAGCCGAGTTGCTCGCACAGATTGTCATCGCCAACAACAGCCGTAATACGATCGAGCTTGTAGGGCAAAACTGTGATTTTAAGGCGGTTGATTTTTTTCGGCGCGGCCGGAATTTTTTTTGATTTTGCCAAGTTAAGCCTCCTGTTTAAAAGCGAGTCAAAAAAAGAGCCTCGTTAATTAAATAAGATTGTTCATATCTTAACTTACTTTTAATTATTTAACAAATTAAAACTGCTCAATTTATATTGAGCAGTTTAATAGATTCATTAATATTAAAGCTGTCGATTACGCTGATTGTCTTTCCAGAACTGATAAACAGACCAAATAATCAAGAGTAAAAGCAGGATCCAGAGCCAGCTGCAAGTCTGAAAACTGGAGGCTGGCTGAGGTTCAGAATCAAGATCAAGGCCATAGATAATCGGCATAGCTTTTTCTTTAGCAACAGTTTCCGTATTATCTGCATTGGCTGTTTCCTCGCCTAGCACTTCACCGGTGGCAGTCACATTTTCTTCACTCGCTGCTTGAGCAGTTGGAATATAACGCAGCAACGTACCCCGCTCTTCCAAGCTGACTGATTTTTCCGGACTCTTAATAACTGGTGCTGTTACTTCAGGCTCAACAGTCCGAGTTTCATTTAATTCAACATACTGCCAATCGTTCTGAGTTTGAGAATCATTCGTCGCTGGTGTCGTTACGCCAGTCGCCGGATTAGCCGGATCAGTAACACCGGTCGCATTATTATCCGGACCGCCCGACGATATTGTCCCTGAGGCGGAAGCGCCAGTTGCACCTTCTACAGTAATCGTGCTCTCAGCATATTCACTCTTAACTAAATTATTATTGGCATCAAAGCCGGATAAATAAGCTTTGTTGACATATTGACCACCGGGCGCATCAGGCGCTATGTTGACTTCATATTCAATTACTAATTTTTCCCAGGCATAAACTTCCTGCAATGGCCAAGACTTTTCTAAAACAACTTTACCGTTATAAGTCAGCTTATCATAAACATATGCGCGGTAGATAGAATTTGGATTGGAGTTTTGCACGGCAATCTTATATTGAACAACTGAACCAGGTTTAACTTGAGAGCCAGCATTATTAGTTTTTGTTAAATAAATGCTGCCGCCAGAAACCATGGTTGTGCCACTAGATCCACCACTCGAACCACCACCAGAACTATTGTTGCCTGCGGCATTAACCGGGCTTTCGCCGGAGCCAGTGCCACCAGAACCGCCGCTGTTATTATCAGAACCACCAGTCGAACCGCCGGTGTCGCCACCTGAACCACCGGTATCACCGCCAGTATCACCACTGCCACCGTTGCCACCAGAACCGCCACTATCAGAACCGTCAGAATTGACCAGAATAGCGGCGCGGCTCTTGTTATCACGCGTGTCGCGATCAGCTTTAGCCGCTGTCACGTCAGCAATTGTTTCCACTAAATGAGAACCGCCAGCCAAAGTCGGCTTAACCTGCAAACTGAAAGTTAATTGTTTTGATTCACCCGCAGCTAAAGTACCGACCGGCCAGGTAATGGTGCCATTAGAGACTTCCCCACCACCGGCAGAAACGACATCAGTTTTCTGAGCATCATAAGTTGCTGTTGCCTGAACACCCTCAGCAGTTTCCGGACCCTTATTAGTGACAGTTAAAGTATAATTAATGATCTGACCGGGCAAATAATATTCATTGCCGCCGCCGGTTAAAGTATCTGCTAAATCAACTGACTCGCCGAACGAGAGATCGCCTTTCCATTTGCCAAAAGTATTAACGACCACATTAACCATCTTGCCGCCGATAATATTGGTATTTAAGAAATTTGCCACATTAGTTGAGGCCTTGGCTGTGCCCGTGTCAATCTTTACGCGCTTACCTTTTTCCCCTTCCATAATATTGGAACCGGAATCAGCTTCCACTGAAACCTTATTAACAATCTTGCCTTCGTTGTTATTGTTAATGGTCACTCTTTGAGAAAATTCACTTTCGGCCACATTAACTGAATCTTCACCAGTGCCGTTTATGGTTGCCGTGGCCCCAGCACCGTTAGTACCGTCAGGCACTAAGCCAGTCTTATATTCCGGCTCTTCGGTAGAAATCATAAACTGGTTATCAGAACCCTGGACTAAAGCGCCGCCGGGCAAACCGACAATTCGGCCAGTCCATTCGCCTAATACATTGAACATGGAAGAAAACCAGCCGCCGCCATAAACATTGCGATTAGCTAAGGTCATCTGATTAACTTGCGATTTAGCGCTGCCAGAATTCATGTCAGCTTCCTCGAGTTCATGGCCGAAATGCATCTTATTGCTGCCGGTATTAACCTCATTAATAACTTCGGTTTCAACCTGAGCATCATTAAAATTAGTGACATTAATATCGCTTGATTGAAAAGCAACCGCCGAATTCAAAGAATCTTCGCCCGCGCCGGAAATACTGGCACTCGCTCCGCCTGAACCTGCTGTCGGCACCACTGGGAAAATTTCCTGCGGCCGCGGCAAAATAAGGTTGCCTGACCAGTCACCAAAAACGTTGATGACGGTTACCACCCATTCAGCGCCGACTAAATTAGTATTTAAAAAGTTGAACAAATTGGTGGTAACATTAACCGCGCCGGTCTTCAAATTGGCATCCTTAATTTTGTAACCTGACAAAATCTTGTTGCGGCCGGAAATGCCGGAATTAACAATGTCATTGTAAATTAAACCCCTGTTTTCATTTTCAACATTATATTCTTCGTCGACGCTGACGCTGGCGCCGTTATATGAATCTTCACCAGTATTCATGTTCAGCGCATCACCGCCGAGAGCGCCTTCAAAATTAGCGCCAAATCTTTCAAACAAGAGTTGCATCAAATTAAGATCACCGACCCATTCGTCAGTAATATTCAAAACTAAAGGCACGAATTTAGAATTTACCAAATTGGTATTAATCAAATTCATGACATTGGCTTTGGTGTTGACGTCGCCGGTCTTGATGCCGCCGTCTTTAAATTTATAGCCGGCTAAAATATCATTGCGGCCAGAATTGCCTTTAACTTCAAATTCATTATTGATCAAAGCATTATTTCGATTAATGATAGAAAGACTGCGATCAACATCAACGCTCGCTTCATTTAAAGAATCATCGCCAGTATTTGAATTGCCAGCCAGATTGTCTTCCGGCCAGGATAAATGCGCGCCGCCTGAAGACCAAACCGCTGTATTATTAGTATTGGCTGTCGTGTCAACGCCGATTTCTGCATTAGCATCACCTGATTCAATACCACCTTCACCACGATTTTCAAATTCCAAAGTATTGTCGCCGCTATTAGCTTCAGTGGAAGCAGAGTTGGTCATTTCCGTATCATTTTCATTGGTGATCCCAGTATCACTTGAAGAAGTTGCTGAACTTGAATTAGTCGAATCATCACCAGTCGAATCATTGGTGGCTGAACTACCGTTGCCGGAATTACTGTTATTTTCAGAGGAATTTGAATCATTGGTAGTAATATTTTTTTCTTCAGAACAGCCAGTTTCTGGACAACCCAGACCGCTTATTATCTGATTGCCTTCTGAATTTGAAGTATTTTGACTGTCTTGCGTTCCGCTGCCGTTACTGCCAGTGTCGCCAGTGCCAATATCACCAGTCGCACCAGTCTCACCAGCAGCACTTGCTTCGCCAGTGCCTGCTGAACCACTATCGCCAGTCGCGCCAGTGGCGTCAGTTATGGTGCCGGCTAAATCAGTCGCGCTACCACTGCCAGTATCGCCAGTACCGGTTTCTGTTGTTGGCGCGGGCGGATTTGTAATTGATTCGATACGCGCTGCCAGTTCTGCTTCGGCTGCTGCTTGTCTTGCAGCTGCTTCTGCTTCAGCGGCAGCTTGACGCGCAGCTGCTTCTGCTTCGCGCGCAGCCATTTCCGCTTGCGCTTCAGCCAGTCTAATCGCCAGCAATTCTTCGGCACTCGGTGTGCCAGCATCCTGAGCCTGAACAATCAGCATTGGTAAATTAGAACTGCCAGAAAGGACGCACAAAACAGCCAAGCTGACCACTAAGCCTTTTAGGTATTTATATTTTTTATTTTTTAATCGTAACCAGTTCATAATAAAGTATTAGCTGAATATGTTCCAAAAACTTTGAAAGATATTACTGAAAAAATTACTTAGTTTAATTAATAAATTTTCATTTTCTGAGCTTGCACCGATCTCTGTCGCAGAATTGTCAGTCGTTTGTTGCCTGCCTGCCGATGATGCAGGTCCGTTGTCTGTCGTCAGTTGTCTGTCGTCTGTCGTTTGTTGATTGTTATTTGTGTTTTGAGTTTTGCTGCCAGCTACCTGAATCTTTACCTCACTGGTTACTTGTGCCTGACCATCTTCCGAGACATATTCTATCTTTTTTTCAAGCTCACCGACCTGATTTTGAATAATATTCATGTCGGTCACAGGCAGGCCGTTAATAACATTGTTAATTTTTACTCTAACCTCAGCCGGCGCTGTTTCCAGTTCTTTTAAAGTGCCATTGACGTCAAGATAATTGCCGCCGGAATTCGCTTCTACTTCAACTGATTCGTTAATCTTAACCGAACTCTCGTTATAGATCACCGCGCCCCAAGAACCAAAAGGCCAGAC
>CAYSSY010000002.1:11782-16065 GCA_964434055.1 uncultured Gammaproteobacteria bacterium
TCTCCGTAAGCAAGGCGACCAGCATGGCGGGTCGTCCTTGCCTCTCGCAGACGGAAATTACTGAGGCATTCCGGCATTGCGATAAACTCTGTTGTAACCGACAAACCATGATTTTGAGGTCTTGGTAGTGGCGGTGCCAGCAGTTAAAGTGGTGCCTTCGTTGTCATCGGCAGCGGCAGCGATATTTAAACCGCTGTTGCCAACAACCACGTCAGTTTCACTCGCGTTAACATCAGAATTATTGGTCACATTTTCGGTTAAAGTATCATTTGATACAACACCCAAAACTGCATCCTCTAATTCAGTGTTACCCTGGATATTACCCATGGTTTCTTCATCGTTCATGTTATAAACAATGTCAGTGGAACCAACATCATAGGTGGCTTCTGTGGTAGCGCTGACAGCGCCAGTGCTCACAGTGCCCTCTTCTAAATCATCGCCAGCTAACATGACGTTTAAGCCTGAGTTAGCAACGTTGATTGTAGTAGAGTTGAAATTTGTATTTGCAGTGTTAGTGACTCTGAAAGTTCTAGCGCTGGTAGCAGCACATAGAGCAGTATAATCGTCACCAACATTGGCGCTGATGTTGCAGGAAGCGGCATTGCTGGTTAAAGCAACGGCCATCACGGCAACAGCAACCACTGAAAATAAAGCAATATATTTTTTCATATTTATATACTCCTTTCTAATTTCTTGCTTACTGGCTGTTCCATAAAAGCTTACGTGTCAGCCCTTT
Source organism: uncultured Gammaproteobacteria bacterium (assembly GCA_964434055.1). Lineage (GTDB taxonomy): Bacteria > Patescibacteriota > Patescibacteriia > UBA2196 > CAYSSY01 > CAYSSY01. The sequence continues at coordinate 12,519 of CAYSSY010000002.1, forward strand.
ATCACAAGCACGACACGATGGGGAATTTCCCATTTATCACCCCGCCTTGGGCGGAGCGAACTTGATACAGGGCTTTCAGGGCCCACGCCCTAAAGAACAACCAATAATAGAGAGGGTTCCCCACATAAGCTTTTGGCGAGGAACTCGACCTTTTTATTCCCTAATTTAGGCTGGGGCTTTTGCCCAAGGGGCAACGCAGTACCAGCCTAAACCAGAGAACAAAAGAAAAAACGCCTAATTAAATTCGCTTCACGGCAAAAAGCCGAACTTTGTTAGACGTTCTTTGATTAAGACGGGATATAAATAAAAAAACCAATTCCCTGTTTTTCATCTTTTTACCCTATATGTTTATTGTTAAGACTGGTTGAGCATGGGGGATTGGCTATCATTTGTTTTTCTATCTTAGATAAAAAGGTATTTATTGTCAAATGATTAGTTGTGGATAACTACAAGTTACTGAAAAACAATTTCTTAATAAAATATGGGTTTTTTCTAGTTCAACCCTTTACAATTCAAGCAAAATATGTTAAAGTTTGGGAGTTAATGAAAAAAATATTTGACTGGCCAAGGCTAAAATCATTAAAATTAGACTTTGCTTACTTAAAATATCATTAAATCCTCTCATAATTATGAAAACCGAGCTTTATAATGCTCAGAGTTTAAAAGCGCAAAATGACAGCCGAGCAGAAGTATTGACCAGCGGCGAAACACGAGTCTTTTGGCTGGCTTCAGTTGAAGAAAAAGCCAGTCCGCTAACCGCGTCGCTTTTGGAAAAAATCGGGGCGCTGGTTAAATCAACGCTCAACGAGTTACCGATCGAAATCAGCGATGCTGAAGAGTGTCTCCTAAAAATCGGCGCGCTCGTCAACCAAAAAATTAGTGCTTTAGTCAAACCTTTGAGCCTGGATAAGCTGGCGCTCTTGATCGGCGTCTGGCACGAACAAACACTCGCCTTCTCTTATCACGGCCAGTTCTACCTTCTCTTTCAAGACCAAAATAATCTTTTTGTCTATCCAACCAGCGAAACAAAAACAAATGTTAAATTTTTAGCCGAACTGGAAACCACCGACACGGACGAAATCACCAAAATCTTCATGGCAACCGCCGGCTTTAGATCTTCTTTGCCTTTAAAAAAATTCCAGGAAGCTTTTCAAAAAAATACTACTAAGGAAATCGGTGAATTGATTGACGAAAACGCGCCGAGTGCGATTTTAAAATTTTCCTGCCTATCCTTTGACTGCGCCTATAAAATAACGCAGCAATCGGAAAACTCCACCGCTGAGGAAACTGCCTTTACCGAGGAATTCCCGGAAAAAAAAATGCGCTATGCTCTGGCAATTAAAAAATACTTCTTCTGGCTTAAAGAAAAAATTTTAAAACTCAAAGATTACCTTAAACCGAAAGCGATTGACGAAGGGATTAGGAATTTTCAGAAAATGGAAAAACGTTCTAAGACGGTCGTTATTTTATTAATCTTGGTGCTGACAGCCCTAGTTAGTGCGACCAGTCATTTCCTGATCACCCGTGCTGAAACCAAACGCCTGAAATTTGCCAGCGAACAGGTAACAAAAATAATGGACATTAAAAGCGCGGTTCAGAATGATCTGCTAAACAATGACACGCAAAGCGCCAAGGATAAAATAAAGCAGGCGCTAAACGATTTGCTTAATTTAAAAAATGACAAACAGCTTGATGAAAAATCATATCTCTCACTAAAAAACCTAATTCAGGATGAATGGTTTAAAATCAATAAAATTAAAGAAGTCGGCGCAGAGGCTAAACTTTTTGATTTTAATGAAATTTTAAAAAAGGAAGCGCCTGATAAAAAAGTGCTCCAGATCTTTGCTCAAGAAGGAAGAATCTTAGCGACAACTGATTCAGCGCTCTATGAAGTTAGCCTGAACGAAAAACTGGTCAGAAAAATTATTGATTGGCAAGCAGCAGGTCTCCTAAACGCGTGGCGGAAATGCGCCAGTAGCGGAACAAAATCTTATTGTTTGGGTGACCGTAATCAAATTATTGAACTTGACTTCACAGTCTCCCAAGCAAAAGCGCTAACACTCAACCCAAGCCCGGAAATCACAGACTTTTCTGTTTACGAAAACCGGCTTTATCTCTTAGCGTCAAAAGAGCGGCAGATCTACCGCTATGATTTGAACGAAGGCAGTTCGCTTAAAGGCATGGGCTGGTTACAAGACGACAACATTGATTTGGCTGACGCCCAAACAATTTCAGTTGACGGCTCGGTCTATCTTTCAAAAACAAACGGCGAAGTTATCAAGCTTAACCGCGGTCAGAAAACAAGCTGGCAGCCAAGCCTTGAGCTCGATCCTAGATTAACCGAAAGCTTAAGCAGCCAAACGCCCGCTGATACTAATTATTTGTTTTTGCTCGAAGCTCAGAATAAACGCCTGATTTATCTTAATAAAAATGACGGCGCGCTCGCTGGCCAACTCTACGCGGAAAACTTTCAAGAAGCCACGAGTTTTGCGGTGCTAAACAATCAAGCTTATCTGTTAATTGGTCAAAGTCTCTACGCCAATGGCTTATAAAAATAATCTAAAATATTTGCTTTCCTAAAAACGCCTTAAACAAGCGTTTTTAATAACAAAAAATTAGGCGCGCTCAGTAAATTTTGCTATAATTACAGTATTAGCAATGTCTTTAAAAAATTAAAAAAGCTTTTATGGAAAAAACAATTACTCCGCCGCCAATTACCCCGAAAATGGCGGAAAAAATAAATAAGTTAAAGCCTTGGGAAAATCCGAATGTTCTCGTGGTTTTAATGGGTATTGTCACCATGTCAGCGATGATCGGCACTTATTTCATTTCACAAAAATATGATGACCCCTATATTGCCATCATCAGCGTTTCTGGAGTTGCTGGACTTTTGACCTTAATCGGCGGACTCTTGATCCATACGATTGAAAAAATTACCACTGCCAACCGCCTAAAAACGGAGTTTGTCTCCATTGCCTCGCACCAGCTGCGCACACCGCTTTCAGGCATCAAATGGTATTTAGAGCTCCTTATTGGCAAAGCACAAGACAGGCTCTCGACTGATGAACTGGCTTACATTAAAACTCTCAACGAGGCTAATGAGCGCATGATTAAGCTGGTTAATGATCTACTAAATGTCTCGCGCATCGACCAGGGGCGAATGGCCGTGCAAAGACAAAAAAGCAACATTTTAAAAATCTTTCAGGAAGCGAGCGAAGATTTAAAGATGGAAATTGATCGGCGGCAAATGGAAATCAAAATGGAAATTATTGGCACCATCCCCGACACTAATTTGGATCCTCAAAAATTTAAAATTGTCGCTGATAACCTTTTAACTAATGCCATTAAATATTCACCTGACAAGGGAAAAATTTTAATTCATCTAGAAAAGAAAGGCAACAAAATTTATGTCTCAGTGCAAGACTGGGGCGTCGGCATACCAGACAGTGAAAAAGATAAAATTTTTACCAAATTTTTTCGAGCCAATAATGTCCTCAGATTACAGACAAGCGGCACTGGTTTGGGTCTTTTTATTACCAAAGCAATT
>CAYSSY010000002.1:16075-69557 GCA_964434055.1 uncultured Gammaproteobacteria bacterium
GGCAAGATCTGGCTCAAATCGAAAGAAAATACCGGCTCGACTTTTTCCTTCTACTTACCCGTTATCTAAAGCTACATTTCTGTTCACTAAAAGATAAACAAAAAACCACCCCGTCAATGAGGGGTGGTTTTATAAATTCAATAAATAATTATTCGGCGTCTAAAGTTTGCAAATCTTGCTCTTTAGCTAACTGATCACTAACTAAAACTAAACTCCGATATATTTCCTGGATTTTTCGCGCCACGGCGTCAATATTATAATTATGATAAACATGCTGATAAGCTGCTTCGCCTCTCTCGATAACTACTTCTGGCTCCTTGGCCAACTGAACTAACTGATTAGTAAAATCTTTTTTATCTTCAATTTTAAAAACAAAACCCTTAGCTTCGTCTGGCGCATCATAATCAATTGCTTCTTTGTTTTGAGGAATATCAGAGACAAGTGGTGCTTTTTTAAAACTCATCGCTTCCAAAATAGTATTGCACAAACCTTCTGATGACGAAGGATGCACATAAAGATAAGCATGAGCATAAAGAGCCGCCAGATTATCACCATACTGCTCGCCGGTAAAAATAATATTTTCATTACCGTTCTTAAGATCCTGTAAATATTTAGCATAATCATCGGTAAAATAGGCACTGCCGACAATAACCAGCTTATAATCCGGCAGTTGCGCTTCCTTAAAAGCTTCGATCAGCAAATGAATATTTTTGTGGCGCACTAAACGAGAAACTGTCAAAAAATATTTACCGGTCTGTAAACCAAATTTTTTTATTAAGTCTTCAGATTTAGGGCTGTTGTTTTCAAAATCTAAACCATATGAAATATAATGTGTTTCGCGTTTAAATTTTTGCCAGCACCAATTTTTGAGTTTTTGGGAAACAACAATTGTTTCGTGTGGAAAACGGCAAATTGACCAGGCACCGAGTTTAAGCATGGTTCGAGCCACTAAACCCCATTTTTTATGTTCCCAGTCCGGGGAATGAAAAGTACCGACGACTTTAACACGTGGAGATAATATTCTCGGCAACCAACTCAAAAGAGCTGGACCAATGCCGTGAAAGTGAATCAGATCGACCTTCTCTTTAAAAACTGCATCTAATATCGAAAGAAAAGTATGACTAATGGCATCCAGATTTTTTGTATATAATGATGGCTTAAAGACCAAACGCACACCCTTATAATTCTTTAAATCTTTTGGCGTATAATGACTGCGCGCATAAGCAATAACCTCATAACCTTCGCGAGCCAAACGCACACTTAAAAGTTCGACGTGACGTTCTACCCCGCCGATTGTGCACGGTATGCCTTTTTGCCCGATCATGGCGATTTTCATAGTTTAGGAAATATATAATTTAGATAAACTGTCTAATAAATATTAAAAATATTAAGACCTGATAATATAGCACATAATTTTTATTCTGTCAACACTGATTATTAATTAGACAACAAAATAAAGGTTTTTATTAATATTTGTTAATAAAAAAACAGTATTAAGCTGATACTGCGTTTTTTGATAAATTTTATTCAAATTTATTATTTTATATTTTAAATCAGACATTAACCCATTGTCAAATATGATCATTTCTGTTACACTATGAATAACTTAATTAATAATAAGCATTTTTTAATTAAAATTTCATGAAGAAAGAAATTCATCCGACTTATTACAAAGAGGCCAAGGTGGTCTGCGCCTGTGGCAATACTTTTACGACTGGCTCTTCATTGCCAGAAATTAGGGTAGAAATTTGTTCGCAATGCCATCCGTTCTACACCGGTAAACAAAAACTTTTGGATACTGCCAGACGAGTTGAAAAATATCAGGCCCGAACTGCCAAACAAGAAGATGCTGCCAAAGAGCGTAAGGGTAAAAAGCTTAAAAAAGCTACGCGCAAGCGGACTCCGAAAAGTCCTGAGAAAACTGCCGAAAAAAAATAGCTCATCTCTGATCCGGGCTTAGTTTTGTTTGAATTAATAAATTTATTCAACTCAAAACTAACCCGGTTTTTAAATTTGATTCAAACTATTTTATTAAATATTTTATATGACTGAAGAAAAAATTAATCAACTCAAAAAAAAATGCGCCGAGTTGGAGCAGGCTCTACAAGACCCGGCGGTTTTGTCTGATTCAAAAAAATACGCCACGCTAACCAAAGAATATACAGAAACAAAATATTATTGCGGACAAAGCGAGGAATTAGAGAAACTAGAAAAACAACTGAACGAAAATCAAAAAATGCTTGAAGATGAAACTGATTCTGAAATGATCAAAGTTGTTCAAGAAGAAATAACTAATTTAAAATTGAAAATTGATAATTTAAAATTGTCACTTGAAGAATATTTTAGTCCAAAAAATCCACTGGACAAAAAAAATGTAATTATTGAAATTAGAGCCGGCACGGGCGGTGACGAATCAGCGCTGTTTGCCGCCGAGATGTTCCGGATGTATTCCCGTTTTGCTGAAAAAAATAGCTGGCAGGTCAAACTTATTTCCTCAAATCGCATCGGTATTGGCGGTTTTAAGGAAGTAATTTTTGAAGTCAGCGGACAAAACGTCTATGGACTGATGAAATATGAAAGTGGCACCCACCGCGTTCAGCGTGTTCCTGAGACAGAAAAAGCCGGCCGTGTTCACACATCTGCCGTAACAGTTGCCGTCATGCCGGAAGCTGAAGAAGTTGATATAAAAATTGAGGCCAAAGATCTACGCATTGATACTTTTTGCGCCGGCGGTCACGGCGGTCAGTCAGTCAATACTACCTACTCAGCGGTCCGTATTACTCACCTGCCTTCGGGGCTCGTGGTCTCATGCCAAGATGAACGTTCGCAGTTGCAAAACCGAGAAAAAGCGATGCAAGTTCTGCGTTCGCGATTGCTTGCTCAAATTGAAGAAAAAAGGCGCCAAGAAATTGCCGCTGACAGAAAATCGCAAATCGGCACCGGTGACCGGAGCGAAAAAATCAGAACTTATAATTTCCCGCAGGACCGCATTACTGATCACCGGATCAAAGAGAGCTGGCATAACATTACCTCAATTATGGACGGCGAACTCCAAGCAATTATCGAAGCCCTAAAAAAAGCTGACCAATAAAAAAATCCCGAGATTTATTATTAATCAAATCTGGGATCTTGCAAAATTTGTGACAAACCGGTTATAAAAATAATGGCATTAACCACTTTTGATAAACTGTTAGCTGCTGCCAAAACTTCTAGAGATAGTGCTAAGGCTTTGGCCTGAGAACCCAAAAAATCGTGCACTTCATGTAAATCTGGTCTGATAATCAAAGTATCTAGCTTTTTACCAAGATTGACACCAATTTCGTAAAAATAAACTAGTGACCCACAGACCGCTTCTAACGGTTCCTTTAATTTCTCCATCAGAGATGCATCAGCGGCGTCAGCACCTAATATCAGAACCTCTGTCAGATAAATTTTTAAATCAACACTTGATTGATCCATAGCGCCTCCTCTTAAGATTAGAAGTGTATTAAAGAATATATTATCCTAGCTTAAATTAAAGCTAGAAAAAAGTCAATTTATAATTTGAAAATAAAAAACGCCTGGCAAGCCAAGCGTCTGAGGTGTAATTCTTTTCGATAAATCTCCTTCTCAAAATATTCTTAATTTTTTTATTAGTCTGTGAATGTGTGTTTTCCCGTCGCTGAGACGACCGTTGGTGAATGCTGAAGACGGCAATGGCCGATTCTCAGCGCTTTCCATATAAGATACAACATCTGTGTTGCCGCAACTGCATTCGCGGCAAACAGCCCCTTGACGGCTGACTAAATTTTGGGAACAATTGCTGCACAAGTATTTACTGCTCATACCCTACTCCCTTCACACAATTAGTTTTTTGAAAGTGATTAATATTAATTAAGAAAAGAACCCCTTATAACAAGAATATACCTTATTTATATCGATAATTCAAGACCAACTATGTTGATAAAAGACTGCCTGAAATTTGGCAATAATTATCTGCAAAAAAATCTGATCAAATCAGCCTCACTTGATGCAGAAATCCTGCTGTCGTTCAGCCTGAAAAAAAGCAAAGAATTTATCTACACCAACCCAGAAAAAACAGTTAACAACCAACAGTTAACGAGATTCAAAAAAATAATTGAGCAAAGGGCTGACGGCGAACCAGTGGCATATATTATTGGTAAAAAAGAGTTTTATGGCTTAGATTTCTATGTAAACAAACAAGTTTTGATTCCCCGGCCAGAAACAGAAATGATTGTTGAAGAAATAATCAAACAACCAACAACCAACAACCAACAACCAACAGTGATTATTGATGTCGGTACGGGTTCAGGGTGTATTCCAATTACTATTTGTAAAACACAAAAAACAAATAACAAAACACAAATTTTAGCTGTTGATGTTTCTAGTAAGGCTTTGGCTATCGCTAGAAAAAACGCTAAATTCCATCATGTTGCTAATAAAATTAAATTGCTTAAAAGTGACTTATTAAAAAATATACCAACTACCCGCTTCTTGCTATCAGCGAACAGTCTAGTCATCACTGCTAATCTGCCTTATCTCACACTTATACAGTATCACGCCAATCCCGAACTTAAATTTGAACCCAAAGAAGCGTTAGTTGCCGGGCGTGACGGGCTTAAGTATTATCATCAATTATTGAAACAAATTAAAAAACTGATGACCGACCTGCCTTGCCGGCAGGCAGGCGACTTTCAACAGACGGCTAATAATAGAAAAATAACCGTTATCTTAGAAATTGACCCCGGTCAAAAAAGCTCAATATTCTTTTTAATAAAAAAACTTCTGCCTAGTGCAAAAGCAGAATTTAAAAAAGATTTAGGTAAACGAACGCGGTTGGTTATCATTAAAATAAATCAGTAAATCAAATTTCAAACTAAAAAAATCTCTTTCTTCTATAAGATAAAAAATCGCATACCAGTACACGCATTGGAGGCCTGATCTATAAAATACGCTGATTCCTACCATCCGACAGGCAGGTTGGTGCTACCTTTTACAGAAAAGGTAGCACAATAAATTATTGTCCAAAAGAAGAATTAAAAACTTATTTCTCTCCAAAAATTACTTTCTCAATATTATAAGTGCCAAGCCTTGGCGCGTCAAAATAGCCCTGAAGAGCGGCTTCTGCCAGCCAGCCAGATTTTATCAGATCAAACAACCATTCGTTAGTATAACGTACGTCCTCCTGATCGGTGCCGCTGCCCACAGAAAAAATCCAGCGCCGATTGGAATCTTCCTGTGAGCCAATCGGTTCTGACATAATAAGCGGTAAACCTAAACCGCAGTAAAAAGAAAGTTCAGACGGCTTGGTCCAGAGAATATCTGTTGTTCTTAAATTTTCATTAAAAATTTTAAAATATTTAGTCTTGTCCTCGCCGCAGATAATTTTAATGCCCTTATCTAACTCCGGCAGCATATTAAGCTCTTCAATGGCAGTGCGGTAGTAATCTGCAATATCACTGTGCGTTCCAGCAATCAAGTTGACCTGAATTTTTTTATCCAAAATTTCACTTTTCAGACTGGAAATTATTTTCAGTCCGAGTTCTTTTTGTGCGCCTGCACCACCAACCGCAAAAGCCAAAGTCAAAGGATGATCGGCCTTAGTCGGTAACTCACCTAATTCTTTGTTGATGGTCTTCTGAAACTTTTTATAATAAACACGCTCAGGATCAAGATTGGCTAGCCTGTTCAAAAGATCTTTTTTTAGCACATCAAGGTCTTGATTGCCCAAGTTTTCCTTGGGTAAAGGAAAGCCGGTCAGAAAGATATGATCACTCCTAACGCCGTATTGCTTTAGCCTTTCAACCACGCGCTCGCATGGAGCTAAATATTTAATCCGGCTTTTTTTAGGATCCTTAGCCACCCAAGCCCGGGCCACGTCGGTATCACAAATCAGAAGATAAATATCGCCTGGATAATTAAATTCTTCAGCCATATAGGCCGGCACGAAAAAACTGGTTACCAATGGCAAATTATTAGGCTGAAGCGAGCTTATAAAATGCTCACCCCAATGTTTTTTGGCTATCAAAGACAACGTGCCCAAAAGCTGCAAAGTCGGACGCGACTGGTTGCGACGAGGATAAAAACCACCAACGCGCTGATAATGATCATAAGTTTTAAAAACTAAATTGCCAATAACCGGCACGTTCTTAAAACGGGATATATACTCATAAAATTTGCGACTATCCTGCCAGATTTTTTTATCTTTTGGTGGAATATCAAGGTAATTATCAGCGTTTATTATTTCGTGACGATAGGCAATAGATTGCAAGGGATAAGTCGCCCGCTGATGACCATAACCCATATCAATAGCAACAACATGAGCTTGGTTTTCTGTTTTATTGTCAGGCATATTTTTATCAATCTTTATTTATTAAACGATGTAATAATTATACCTTATTTTTAAAAATCTTTCCTAGGTAATCAGAAATTTTGTGCTTAAAAATACTTGTGTCAAATTTTAGCGACTCTTGTTTAATCGCCAACGGATTGAAATCGCTTGATTTAAAATGAATTATACTGTCCGCTAAAGCTTCCCAAGTTTGTTCTTCAAAAAATAAACCACTCATACCCTCTTTAATAATTTCTGTTGCCCCACCGGCACGATAAGCGATCACCGGCCGGCCAGAAGCCAGTGATTCAACAGCGGTAATGCCAAAATCCTCCTCTTGAGGATTAATAAAAGCCTGCGCGTTGGCAAAAAGTTCTTTCTTTTTTTCATCGCTGATTTCCCCTAAGAATTCAATGCGCGGTCCAGCTAACTTTTTCAGCAACTTTAATTCAGGCCCGACACCAAAAACTTTCAGGGGCAGATTCAATTTACTGAAAGCCTTTACTGCTAAATCATACTTCTTATAGGCGACCAAACGACCGCCAATTAAAAAATATTTTTTTGTTACGCCCGATGTCAAATAAAAATTATTAACATCAACCGGCGGATAGATTATTTCCGAATCTCGCTGATAATACTTTTTTATTCTACCCTGAACTGTTTGCGAATTGGCTATGAATTGATCAACTTTTCTGGCTGCCTGATAGTCCCAGGAACGGATATGATTTAGCACGGGCGGCAAAATACTTTTGACAATTCTTGAATACGGTAAATGTTCCAAATAGCTTCCAGCATCTGACCACAGATATCTTGTTGGCGTATGACAATAACAAATATGTAGCGACGGAGACTTAACTCTCACGCCTTTAATGAGGGCTGAGGCTGAACTTAAGACTAAATCATACTGCGATAAATCAAAAGATTCTGTGGCTTGAGGCATTAAAACTAAATACCATTGATACTTATTTTTTGAACCCGGTATTTTTTGGAGAAAAGAAGTTTTTATTTCTTGCTCTTTAAAAAATTTTCCTGCCTTTTTTTGGTTATAAATTAAGGTATAAATTGGCGCTTCAGGCCAAATTTCATGAAAAGCCTGCAAGACTCTTTCTGCGCCTCCATTCTGCGTTAACATGTCGTGAACTAGGGCTATTTTCATAAAAAAATATCTTTTAAACAAAAGACTTTAAAAAAATAATTAACTACGTTATGACAAGCTTTATGTTTTTATTATACTTAAGTCTAATCTTTTGGACAAGCAATAAATTTACCCATTAAAAAAGCCCCACTAATCTAAGCGGGACTTATTTTTAAAAAAATAAATTACTTATTAATATTAAAGCTCCTCAATACGGTAAGCGGAGAAAAATTCTGATAAGTTAATTTGACTTTTAAAGAATACTGACCGGTCTTGACAGGACGATAGCTGAATTTATATTGTCCTGATAAATTAGTACTTGAGTTTCGGCTATAAATTCTAACATTATCCGGATCATAAATATTTATTTCCAACCGACCTGATTTTAATGACTGCCCATTAAGAAAAGCATTGATGGTGACATAAACCCGTTCACCCAGTTTAAAATTATCGCTGGCTGTTCCCTGAAGATTATTTAAACCGACTTGGAGCGACAGAATATTCTCTTCCACTTGGGGGGCGGTAATAATTATTTTCTGGGTTGCCTGGCCCTGACCGTCGCGATCATCAAGCACCGTCAGCATCAGAATGTATTCGCCCGGCTGATTATATACATGCTTAACACTTTGACCGCTGTCAGATTGCCCGTCACCAAAAGACCACTGCCAAGAAACAACTTGGCCATCCGAATCAGTAGAATTTATCGCATTAAACATAAGTTCTTGCCCAGTTTCTCCTGAAGTTGGACCGCTTATTTTTGCTTGAGGTACTTGGTTAACCTGGGTTTCTGGCAGCAGAGGTGTGTTGTTTTGTAAAGTTTGCAAAGCAGCAGTAGCATTAATTAAACCATTGCCAAAAATTGAATCGCGACCGCTAGCACCCAGATCTTCAGCGGTTAAATAAAGAACATCTCTGATAAGATCGGGGTCATCGGCGCCAGCAGAGGCTAAAAGTGCGGCTACACCACTGACGTGAGCAGCGGCCATTGATGTCCCTTGAAAAAAATAATAACTGAAACTCTGGTTGTAAGAAAAAAAACTCGAAGAGTTAACAAAAGTCTGCTGGAGAATTCCGTCGCCATAATTATCGGCATTCTGATCAACTTTAAGGTCGCCGCCCGGCGCCACCAAGTCGGTCTCCGCGCCCCAGTTGGAATAATAAGCCAAATTTTTATCAAAGCGCACCGCCCCGACGGCAATGACGCCATTTTCATAAGCCGCTGGATATGCAACTGAACCCAAACCGCTGTTACCAACCGCGGCCACCACTAAAACTTTATGACTACGGGCATAAGCAATGGCATCGGCCATCACTTGTCCTGGGTAGGCACCACCCAATGATAAATTAATAACCTTGGCACCGTGATCAACGGCCCAAATTATACCTTCAGCTGTATCAGCATAAGTACCGGAACCGTCTTTGCCCAAAACTCTGATCGGCATAATTTTCGCTCGATAAGCAATGCCAGCTGTTCCAAGTGAGTTATTAGTTGTCTGCGCAATCGTCCCAGCAATATGCGTGCCATGACCGTTAGCATCATTTGGGTGAGCATCGTTATCAACAAAATCATAGCCAGACACAAACTGTGTGCCTTTTAAATCAGGCGCTTGACTATAAGGCCAATAATTTTCATAGGCGACGCCAGTATCAACCACGGCGACAATGACATCTTGGCCAACTGCTGAAGACCAAGCTTCTGGTATTTTTATTTGTTGAAAATTCCATTGATAAACATAATAAGGATCATTGGGCACAGCAAAAGCTTTAACTAAATAATTTGGTTCAGCATAAGTAACAAGATTGTTATTATTTAAACTTTCTATGGTTTCTACTAAATTTTGATCATCAGCCAAAAGTAAACGAAAAGATCGGCCGCGCGAGAGAGCAGTTAACTTTGTATGACTCAACTGACTGAGAATTTCCAACTGCTGAGCGTTTGTCGTGCCGGTATTAAATTTAATGATTAATTCTTGAGGAGCATATTCCCCTGTTTTAAGCTTAGTATAAGAAAAATCTTTGGTAGCCAAATTAGCACTTTCCAAAGGTGTTAAAGCGCTGCCAATCAAAAGAAAAGCTGTTATTAAAGCTAATTTTTTCTTAATCATAATTTTATAAGTTGATTTTAATACTTCTAGAAAATTTAGCAAGCCGATTTTCTAGTCAAAACAACAAAGGGTGTTTTGTAGATGATCCAAAAGTCAAACAAAAAAGACCAGTTTTCAATATAGAAAGTATCAAGTCTAACTTCCTCTTCAAAAGACAGATCAGAACGTCCGGAAACTTGCGCGAGACCGGTAACGCCAGGTTTAATATCAAGTAAATGTTTTTCATGCAACTGATATTGAGCAATTTCCTGAGGTTCGTGCGGCCTGGGTCCGACCACACTCATTTCACCCTTTAAAACATTCCAAAAATTTGGTAACTCATCAATACTGTAAGCTCTGATAAATTTACCAACTTTAGTAATTCTTGGATCATCTTTAATTTTAAAAAGAGGTCCGCCTTTACGTTCATTCTGCTCATGTAGCTGACTTTTCATGTTCGCTGCGCCGACAATCATCGAACGAAATTTATACAAATAAAATACTCTGCCTTTATTGCCAACGCGTGGCAATTTAACAAAAATTGGTCCTTGACTATCAATTTTAATTGCTAGAGCCACGACAACAAATAGCGGCACAAATAAAACCAACAAAAATCCGGCTAAAGTAAGATCACTAATACGTTTTATAACTCGCCCCCAGCCGTCAAGCTTAGTTTTTTTAACTTCAATAATCGGAAAACCGGCAAAAAAATGAACATCAATATTTGTTGCTAAAGTACCTAAGATATCGGCTGCATATTTAAAAACAACATTGAACTCTAAAGTGTAATCATAAATTTTTTTTAAATTCGGTGCGGAAATAGTGCTGTCAGCTACAAGCACGGCATCAATTTGATGTGATTTTAATAAAGCAATCAATTCTTCCTGCCAATTATCGCCAGTAACATCAGCATATTTCTTGATCACTTGATAACCAAGCTCTGGTGAATTTTTAAATTCTAAGTCGACACTGCGAGCAATTTGATTATCGCCAACAAGCACGACCCGATAAACACCAATTCCCTTCTTATATAAAGACCGCTGAATCAATCTAATCATTAAATGAAAAAAAGTCACATAAATAAAGCTCAAAATCCAGGCCGCCAAAATTATAAAACGGGAAGAAAAAAGTTCCCGTTTAAAAAAAATACCAACAATTACCGCCAGGGCGGCTGTTGAACAAGCAAAAAAAATCTTGGCAATATGATCAATAAATTTTTGCTGAATTTTCATCGCGTAAAGACCACTCAAAGCAAAAATAAAAATGCTGCCCAAACCAATGACCAGCAAATAATTAAAATAAATATTAAGAGGCAGGCTAAATATCACTTCGCGAATATATTCTTCATAGAGAGCTGAATAACGCAAATAATAGGCGGTCAAGCCAGCCAAAACAATTGCCAGAAAATCAACTGGCACCAAAAGCGCATTAAAAGTAATTTCTGATTTTTTCATTTTTTTATAAATAAGTCCAGGCGGGATCATAAGCCGGATTCTGTCCCTTTCAATAATGAAAGAAAGCGGTCATCTATCTTAAGCGTAGATTTTACTACTTGCACCGGATAAGGTTTACCCAAATCTATGTCGCCATAGAAGCGCGTGGTCTCTTACACCGCGTTTTCATCCTTACCCTTTACATAATATGTGAAGGGCGGTTTATTTTCTGTGGTACTTGCTCGCGGCTTTGACATTGGCCAAAAAAGTAAAACGATCGTGATCTACTTTTTATGTATGTCTTATACCTGGTTCTGTTTCAGAACTATCCTTGGTCATTGTCATTAAAACAATGAGGTGTCCGGACTTTCCTCCCTGCACTAATTTTTATTAATACACAGTATTTAAAAATTAATATTCTGGGTATTAGACAAAAAACAGTGCAGGGTAACCGCTCACCCACCTGGACTTATATATTATACAAAAAAAAACGTTTTTGTCAATATTTTTCAAGAAACAAGAAACAAGAAGTCAGAAAAAATCAAAAATTAAAATATTTAACTTTCTTAATTCTTTATCTTGACAAAAATGTTACATGTCATCTATGATGAGATTGCCTTTAATTAACTAGTCACTTTTAACTCCCAAACAATCGAAGGAGGTGAGGAAAATGTCAAAAAGTTTGGCTTTTTCAACCATCAAGCGCGCCGAAAAAAATATCACGCAATGGAGCGAATTTGTTCGATTGACAAGAACAAGAATGCCGCTTAAGGGACAATTATGCTGGCAGGGCGGCGTAACATTTACTGGCGATTTAATAGCTGTTTCTAGTTTTGATCTTGATCCTACCGGTCAAGTAATCAAGATTATATTAAAAACTGGTGGCGGCTGCCTAGAAACTGTTACGGTCGCTAATTTTGAATCATTCACTATCAGCAATAATTGAAGGGTGTTTTATGGAAGATGAGCGCGCTGGGTACAAAAAACCCGACCAAAAGTTTCTTGGTCGGGTTTATTATTTAAAAATTTATTTTTTATCATCATTGTCTGAAGCCTTTTCATCGTCTTCAGATTTCTTTTCTTTTTCTGCTTCAACTGATTCAATGGCTTTAGCTTCAGCTTCTTTGGAAGTTTCGATAATTTCTTCAACGTGTAAAGCTTCGACCAAAGCGACAACCGTATTGGGATCACTCAAGACTTCAATACCCTTTGGTAAGTTAAGGTCACTAACAATAATCTTATCACCAATCTGTTTTAGGGCTTCCAAATTAACATCAACCTGATGTTGCAAATCTTGAGGCAGACATTCGATTTCAATCTCGTCAATATTCTTAACAAGAACAGCGCCAAACTCTTTAACAGCCGGAGACTCTCCAAAAAAATTAATTGCCAAGTTTGTTTTAAGTTTTTTATCCATGCGCACCTGATAAAAATCTATGTGCTGATATAAATTGTTTAAAGGATTATAAGCAATATCCTGAACAATTACTTTCACTGCTGTCTGATTATCAATGACGAGGTCGATTAAAGTTGACTCGCCAGCACGCTTAAAAACTTTATCAAATTCACTATAATTAAGGCTGAGATTGGTATTATTAATGCCCGAACCGTAAACAACAGCGGGTATAAAATTTTTATCTCTTAAATTTTCTACTTTCTTGCCTACTAATTCTCTTTTCTCAGCTTTTAAAATTATGGATTCACTCATAAATAAAATATTTAATTAATTTAATTTATTGATATTTATTTTATATTAATCACTGTTGTCTGTCAAGTTGAATTGATCCACCATTTAAAGAACGACTTTTTGTCTCATGGCGATACTTTCTAAAAGTCCAACCATAATAAAAAGAGACAATAAAGCCGAACCGCCATAGCTAATAAAAGGCAAAGGCAAACCGGTAATCGGCATTAAGCCCATATTCATACCAAGATTGACTAGCGTTTGCATAATAATCAAAAAAGACAGACTAAAAGAAAAATAAAAAGTAAAATCATCCCGCGAATTTTTTACAATTCTCGCCATTCGTGAGAATAAAAAAAGATATAAAGCAAAGATAATCATCGAGCCCAAAAAACCCAATTCTTCGGCAATCACGGCAAAGATAAAATCAGTCTGGGCCTCAGGCAAAAATTTAAGCTGACTCTGCGGTCCCAAACCTAAACCTCTTCCCAAAAACTCCCCTGAGCCAATAGCCAAGATTGATTGACGCAAATTATAACCACTTCCCCTGACGTCATAATCACTTGAAAAAAAATTTAAAAATCTTTCTTTCTGGTAATTTTTTAATGCAAATTGCCAAGAGACTAAACTTAAAATTAAAATTAACAAAATTATCACCAGCCACGATTTCAAAGATATTTTTTTTAAAAAAATAATTGCCAACCATAAAAAAATAAAAACTAAAGCGACTCCAAAATCTGGCTGCAAGATAATCAATATAACAGGTAAAAAATAAACAATACCTGAAGCAATAACCAGTGATAACTCTTTCCGTTTTGTTACTGACAAAAAATGAGCCAAAGTTAAAGCAAGAATTGGCTTTAATAATTCAGCTGGTTGAAAGTTAAAAATTCCGAATGTATACCAACCAGTCGTCCCTCTGATATTACGTCCAAAAAAAATAAGACCGAACAACAGAATTAAAGCTAAAAAATACCAAAGCCAAACATAACTACGCACTGACCGATAATCAATAAAACTTAAAACAAAAAAAATTATAAGCCCACTGACGACGAAAAACAACTGTTTATAGAAACGACTGTAGTCAAGATTAACATTATTTATAATTAAACTATAAATAACAACGAGACCGATCAGGCTCAGTAAAAAAACTGGCCAGAAAAGCAACCAGTCAATACCACGAAAATAGAAAAAATTTTTTGATAATTTCATAATCTTTTATCCGGCGACGGTGACTCAAACATAATAAAAATTAATATGCACTTTTAATTGGTGGCTTGATAAAAACCTTTGAGTCGTATAAATCAACATCTGGTCTAATATCAATTTTATCATTTGTTTCTAAGCGCTCGAGCCAAATTAGCACGACATCCTTTGTTGCTTGAGATGTCATGCTATCGACGAATACATAATTAGCCGCGACAGCTCTTGTCTGTCTAAAAATCACTACCTGCCAACCAACAGTCCACAAACCGTATGCAGAAAGATTATTAACCTTAAATTTAAGTAAACTGTTCCCGTCTGGTGAAACTTCTATTTTTTGGTCTGTAGCTTTTAATTGCTGTAACAAAGACAACTTATCGGCATTCTCCTCACGTGTCCAAGCTATGTTTTTAAAATCAACTTTTATCTCCGTAGGATTCTTTAAAACATTCTGTTTAAAAACCATCAGATATTTTTCCTGCCCCGGCATCAAAAAAGACTTCACATATTCAGTTGACCCTTTACTATTATAAAAACGATATTCCAAACTGCCGGCCCGCCAGTTAATGTTGGGGTTCTTAACTAAGGCAACTAAATCAGTGGTGCCATCATTATTCCTGATAATGTGGCTTTTAACCACCTCCAGCTGCTTTGGTTTTGCCTGAGACCGAATATAATCATAATTAATATAATCTTGGGATAACTGCCTGATGATTTCCTGATACTCAAGAGTGCCGCTGTGGTAATTTAAATAGTAAACACTGAAGGAAATAACCACCAAGATATCTAAAAAAAATAAAGTAAAAGACAAAAATCTCTTAAAAAAGATTTTATTTTTGACAATAAAATAAGATATTTTGAGAATAAATTGCTGTTTGTCCAACATAAACATATTATACAAC
The DNA here is from genome assembly GCA_964434055.1 of uncultured Gammaproteobacteria bacterium. Lineage (GTDB taxonomy): Bacteria > Patescibacteriota > Patescibacteriia > UBA2196 > CAYSSY01 > CAYSSY01. Next base: position 30,848 of record CAYSSY010000002.1, read on the forward strand.
TTAATTAAAATATTTCCAAAAAATTTAAGCTGTGATAAACTATAATAGTAATCAATTAATAAGTACCGGCTTATTAAGCTATGCGCTTAAAGGACTGGTTCTTAACGGTTAAAATATGTTTGATACATCAAAAGATCTTCTCTATCTGGTTATTGCCTTTTGCGTTTTGTGGCTAACTATATTTATCTGTTGGTTGATGTATTACTTTATTATGATCTTTAAAAATATGCACGAAGTCGTCAAAGATTTTAAAAGAAAAATGGAAGCCATTGATGAACTCGTCAAAACTTTAAAGAATAAAATTGAACATTCGGCTACTTATATGGCTTTACTGGCTGAAGGAGTAACTAAACTATTAGACTTCCTAAAAGAGAAAAAAAGGGCAAAAACAGCACGTAAAAAAGAAACAGCCAAAGACGGACAGACAGAAGAATAAAAAAAATATTTAAAAAATCAGACCTTTAAAACAGGGTCTGATTTTAAGATAATCTGTGTTTTTGAGTAACATCAAAGCCAAGATATTTGCCAAGCATTAATCTGGTTTGGGCGTCAATGCACGGCCAGGAACCAAAGGCAATCATCGTGATCGGTAAAAGAAACCATTGTAGAAGCATGGCAGGATAGCGATGCCAACCATATTGGGGCGGCTTCGGCGGTAAAAAAAGGATGTTAAAAATGGCAGAAATAAAAACACCAATCATGGCCAAGCTCATTAACGTCTCCAAAATAACTGGCGTATTTTGAAAAATAGCAGCCGTTTCTTTTTGGTAAGCACCAACCAAAAAAGGCAAACGGCCAGCAATAAGTATTAAGATTGGCGCCGTTCCCCAGGAATACTGGCCTTCGGTCTGATTAAACAAATATTTAAATTTTTTCTTCCAAGGAATTTTTTTATTTTTTGAAAAGTGACTGACCATCCAAGGAAAATGTTCAGCAGAATAAGCCCAACGACGCATCTGTTTATACTGATTTTTTATTGTGCCCCAAATATTCTCTCCTAAAACTGTATCCATATAGACAGGGATGTACATCGGCACTACCCGATAGTCACCATTATAATGATCAAAGCACTGGAGAAAAATACGCGAATCCTCAGTAACTATATTCGTTTCCCAATATCCAACTTCTATTAATGCCTTAAGACTCATTGAGTGAGAAGAAAAAGTAAACAGTCTTTCTGGACGGGCCAATTCAGCCATCAGCCAGAAAGTTGTAGAATTTGCGACCACTCGAGCAAAAGCCGGCGCATCCCACATGTTATTATTATAAAAAGCCAAAGGCTGATAACTGCAGCGTGTCGGATCAGTCTGAGTTAAATACTGATAAGTTAAGTAGGAAAAGTACTGCGGGTGAATACAGGTGTCAAAATCAAAATTAGAAACCATTACTCGATCATGAGCAATGCCGAGCTGATCAATCTCAAGGACACCTTTTTTAGCGGCCCAAGTTCCGTTTGCACCCTTACCTTTTAATTCACCGGGTAAATTATCAGGATGAATAGTAATGATAAATTTTTTAAACAAATGACCATATTTTTTTTGAATAAATAAAGCGTTTTCCTCAAATTCTTTAGGGTTGCCTCTTTCTTCTCCTGAAATAACAATTATAAATTTATCTAATGGATAGGTTGATTTTAATAAAGCGCCAAAAGTCGTATTAAAAACCTCCCGACCTTCTTTATAAACAGGGAAAATTATCAAATGATAATAATTTTCCCAATCCTTAATCGCCTTAACTTTTTTAAACCAATCAATAGTCAGAGCTTCTTTGTGTTTTTTAAATGATATAAAAAGATAAGTAACAAAATAAGTAATCCTTAACAGCCAATACAAATCAAAAAGGATAATAAAATAAACCAGCCAGAGTGGTTTATAAAACGACAAAAAGAACGCCAAAATAAAAGTAAGCCAGAGACTGACACCCGGCAAAATTTCTAAAATCCTGTATTTAAATGAGTAAGTCATTGTCTAATAACGCGCTAAACTAGGAAAATAAAATTTTAAAGTCTGAAAATTCATGCTTTGAATCGTGCCATTCATATTTTACTTCTTCAACTCGGGCTTGAGACGGACCTGCTTGCGCTTGCATTAAAAGTTTTTTTAACTCAGCTTCCTCACCCTCTGCGATTATCTCGACTTTGCCATCAGCTGTATTTTTAACCCGACCATTAATGTTTAATTCTAAAGCTCGCTGTTTAATAAAATTACGAAAATTTACACCATGAACCAGTCCATTAATTTTTATTTGGATTCTCTTTTCCATATTATTTTTTAACCTTAACTGTACCTAAATAGATTATATCAGGATTGTAAAAATCAATCAGCAGCACACTTGCTGCTCGTGATGTCGGCAAGTGCTGTGTTTGCCAATTTAAACCACCATCCTCAGTCCGATATAAAGCCGTATCAGTCGCATAATAAATAATTTGACTATTAATCGGATTCTGAGCAATAGATTTAATATTAACAGTATTGGGTGGTGTTAAAAGTTCCCTTGCCTGCCAGGTTTTACCACCATCAAAAGACGTTAAAATGCCATAATTTGAAGCATACAACAGAGAATCACCTTTACCTTGATAAAAATCTAACCAATGATACGAGGCACTACCTGGAAAAGCAATACTATAATTATTCAAAAGGTTCTCCCAGCTTTGACCGCGATTAATAGTTTTCCAAATACCATTCGCAGACGTCGCTACATAAACAATATTATGATTACCGGGATTGACTAAAATTTTAGTTACGGCAGAACCTCCAAAATTGTAAACAGTATTCCAGCTTGATCCGTAATCACGACTCTCTATCAGATCACCAGAAGAATTGCCTGCGTAAATCAAGCTCTGATCAGCCGAATCAACAGCAATCTGGGTCATAAAAATATTTGGTCTGGATTCCAGATAAATCGGCTGCCAACTTATTGCAGAGTCTGCTGTTTTAAAAATTTGATTTCCTAAGGTGGCATAGATTATCGACCGACTTTCTAAGTCCATAGCCAAATCACTAATGCCAGCCGCACCAAAAATTAACTGCCATTGATCAGCTGAGTTTTCTGTTCGATAAAGTCCCTGACTAGTGCCAGCATATAAAATACGGCTGTCATGGGGGTCAAACTTAATAAATCCAACATCAACTTTAGAAATATCAACAACTTTCTTTTTAACGGTTTCAATATAAACTTTCTGCTCCCAGGTGTTACCTTGATTAACTGATTTAAAAATTCCGCCATCTTGAACCTTAACCTTAGTTGAGGCGGTACAGCCGCTAAATAGCAAAAAAATGAATATTATAAAAATGCTTTTAATTTTCATATTAAGTGGCTTAGCAATTAAATATGTAAAAATAAATTATCAAGAGCCAATTTCTGATTAACATTACTGCTGAGCAAACCTCTTGTGAAATTTAGACAATTGTTAATCACAACGATTTTCTTAACTGAAGTTGCTTCTGCCATTCTTTTGAGTCTATTTTCTTCCTGAACATTAATAATTCTATCATAAAAACCGAATTTCATCAATGCTAAATCACGAACCACAATCTGCCAGATATTAATTAATGCTAAAATTTCCTGGCGCATATTTTCACTTTCTTTTTCTTTTTTTGAAGCAACCAGCCTATCGACGTAAGCAAAACGCTCATTTAATGAACCGGGCATTAAATCCAAAAAAACTTTTGATTTTTCCTTGATACTGATAATGGTATTTTTGTCTTTTAACATGCGGTAACCACGACCCGGGCTGCCTTGAGCTAAAAAACTTGCCAAAGCAGTTTCTTTTTCTTCAGGAAAATTTTTATCTAGCCATTTTTTAATCTCTAGTTGTGGTACCGGATAAAATTTCAGTATCTGAACCCGAGAAATGATCGTCTTAGGTAGACTGGCCAAATTATGAGCAGTCAAAATTAACAGGGTTTTGTTTGTCGGCTCTTCCAGTGTTTTTAAAAGAGCATTAGCCGCACCAATGGACAAGCTATCCGCCTCAGTAACAACACCGACCTTGTATCCTCCTAAAAAAGCGGTCTGGTTTAATTGGCTAATCAGGTTTCTAATCTGTTCAATAGCAATATTTCTTTTAGAATCATCTTTTTGTACCCAAGTTACATCCGGGTGAATCTCTTTAGAAACTTGCTGACATGGTGCGCACTTTTCGCAAGGTAAATAAGCAGGACTTTTTTGACAAAAAAGCCCCTGAATAAACTTCTTAGCTAAAGTCTTTTTCCCAACACTAACCGGACCCAAGAATAAATAGGCTTGCGAAATTTTTTGATTATTAAAAGCCTGACCGAGAAGTTCAGTAATTCTTTTATTACCAATAAAATTATTGAAATAGGCCGTCATAAACAAATAATTTTTGATATTATTGTTTTAAGCCGATAAAAGTCCAGTTGGAATCAAAGCGACTTTTGCCAAACAACCCTTCCTTTCTGGCGGAATAATAATCCTGATTGCGACAGACGGTACAAACATGAGAAAAATCAATTTTTTCTGGCAAGATGCCACATTTTATAAGTTGAATCTTTAATGATTTTTCTAAATCTAAATAAATCTCGCCAGATTTTCTTTTAATTACGCTTCTGCCAAATTTTTTTATAAAAAGTTTCTCAACATTACGACCAATATTATAATGACAGCTTAAGATAGCTGGTCCGACAAAAATATTAATATCTCTCTTGTTGACTTGAAACTTACTAACCATCATTTTAACAACTCTTTCAGCGACTCCGTTCAAAACACCGCGATAACCGGCATGAGCGGCGGCAATGACTTCCCGCTGCGGCGAATAAAATAAAAGCGGCAAACAATCCGCAGTGTAAACAAAAAGATAACTATTTTTTTGGTTAGTCACCAGAGCATCTGTTCTGGGAAATGCCAATTGTCCTCTTTTTTTTGTTTTGACAAGCGCTACCCGATTAGTGTGCTGCTGTCCTCCATAAAATATCAAATCTGTTCTTTTGATTGCAAAAAATTTGTTTAGTCCTCTCCTTCTGAAAATTGGCAAAAAATCCTCTTTGACTAATTGATAATCAACTATCTTATATTTGCGACCAATAACCCCGTGGTTCAAATTTTTATAAGCAGCCAATAATTTGGATCGCATAAAAATCTTCCCCATACTAAAAATAATTTCTTATTTAATATTTATTATTTTCAAACCATTCAAAAGTAACACGTAAACCTTCTTTAATAGTGACAGTTGGTTGCCATTTTAAACTTTTACTTATTTTACCAGCATTAAGACAACTTCTCATTTGTTCGCCCTTAATTCTGGGACGATGTTTAATAGAAACAACTAAACCGCTGATCTTTACTAATTCTTTAGCAATAGTTAAGACGTCAGTTTCCCGACCCGTACCGATATTATAAATTTCTCCTCCCCCCTTTGACAGCATCAATTCGAAGGCTCTGACCACATCACCAACGTAAGTATAATCTCGAGTTTGCCGTCCATTACCATTAACAAATAAGGTTTCCTTATTTAATAAACGACTGGAAAAAATAGCCACTACCCCCGCCTCACCACGATAATTCTGGCGCGGTCCATAAATATTAGCCAGTCTCAAGATACTGAAATCCAACCCATAAACTTTATGATAAATATAAAGATATTTTTCAAAAGAAAACTTAGCGGCACCATAAGGTGAGAGTGGTTGCTCTTTTTCTGTTTCTGGAGTAGGGATTTTAACGCCATCGCCATAAATAGCTCCGCCTGAAGAAGTAAAGATGAATTTTTTAACATGACCAACAATTGCCGCCTGCAACAAATTAAGAGACCCTAAAACATTGACTTCGGTATCAAATAAAGGTTCTTTGAGCGACTTCCTAACATCCATTTGCGCGGCCAGATGATAGACTACTTGTGGTTTTTCAGCTTTAAAAATCTGAGGAATCTTTAGGGGATTGCGAATATCAATTTTGTAAAATTTTGCTTTTTTATTCAAATTTTTTAAACTGCCAGTTGAAAGATTATCAACAACCACAACTTTATGACCTTTTTTTATTAAGGCATCTACTAAATGTGAGCCGATAAACCCTGCGCCTCCAGTTACTAATATTTTCATATAAATTAATTATTGACAATTATTAAATAAAGATTTTAAATATATTCAGCTCCTTTTTATCAACTAAACAGTGAGGTTATAACTAAGAAGAGGTTAACATGAGCACTGAAAACAAGTCACAGAAGTCAAAAAATTCCAGCAAAAAACTGGTCTCTTTACTCGCCGGCACTCTGCTGGTGGCAGCCACTGTCTATGTCGGCAAAAAAATCTTCGATCTCCTGGACGCACTCGATTTCCAAAACATCGAACTCAGTTAAGAACCACAGCATCTTTCAGTATTGTCTCCCTATTGCAGGGAGACAGTTTTTTTATTATAGCCTAATAAATATTGAACATCCTACCATCCCATAATCCCCAATTTTGCATGTAAAAATCTGAATATTTATCTTAGTATCTTAAGTGCCTAATTCCCAACTGGCGAGGTATTTTTTCTGTTCTGCGGTCAGGGTATCAATCATCACACCCATGGCTTTCAATTTAGCTTGCGCAATTTGCTCATCTAACATCTGGGGTAAGGTGTAAACCTGTTTATCCATTTTATTATGATTTTTAACAACATATTCTGCTGATAAAGATTGGCCAGCAAAACTCATGTCCATAACTGCTGCGGGATGTCCCTCGGCTGCTGCTAAATTCACCAACCTGCCTTCGGCCAACACGCAAATCTTTTTATTATTCTTTAAAGTGTATTCAATGACGTTATTACGTACTTCTGCTGTTGACTTGGAAAGTTTCTTCAAAGCGACTAAATCTATTTCTACATCAAAATGACCGGAATTGCAGACAATGGCTCCATCTTTCATTTTTTTAAAATGCTCACCCCTAATAACATGTAAGTCACCAGTCAAGGTGCAAAAAATATCGCCTAAACTAGCAGCTACTTCCATGGGCATCACTTCAAAACCATCCATCACTGCTTCGAGAGCTTTAACATAATCAACTTCAGTGACGATAACTTTAGCACCCATGCCTCGCGCGCGCATAGCAAAACCTCGACCGCACCAGCCATAACCAGCAACAACCATGGTCTTACCAGCAAGCAAAATATTGGTTGCTCTAATAATGCCATCAATTGTACTCTGACCAGTACCATAACGATTGTCAAAAAAATGTTTGGTCATGGCATCGTTTACAGCAATAATGGGGTAAAGTAGTTTCCCTTGGCTAGCGAGAGATTTTAAACGAATAACACCAGTTGTTGTTTCTTCGGTCCCACCCCAGACATTTTTAGCGTCTTTTTGTCGAGTTGTGTGTAATAAAGAAACTAAGTCTGCGCCATCATCCATGGTCATGTGTGGATTTTGGTCAATGGCTTGATTTAAATGACGATAATAAGTCTGGCGATTTTCCGCCCGGCGGGCAAATACCGAAATACCATAATCTTTGACCAAACTGGCGGCAATTTCATCTTGAGTTGATAAAGGGTTTGAAGCGCATAAAAAAACTTTAGCGCCGCCCGCTTCTAAAGTTCGCACTAAATTAGCAGTCTCACTAGTAACATGTAGACAGGCCGCTAACGTCACGCCTTTTAAGGGTTTCTCTTGACTAAAACGATGACGAATTAATCTTAAAACATCCATTTGTTTTTCCGCCCATTCAATTCTTTTTTTACCTAAAGAGGCTAATTTAATATTGGTGATGTCGTAGAGCATAAATAAATTTAAACTCCAAGCCCCAAGTTCCAAGTCACAAAAAATACTCAATAAATAATAATCAAATATATAAAATTTTTTCGTGATTGATCGTCGGAGTATGCTTGGTTATTATATCTTAATTAATAATTATTTATTATTGACGGTTAATAGATTAGTTATTTTCAATGCTGTCTTCTCCATTGCTCCCTCATCGTATCTCTTAGTTGGCCAACCAGTAAAATTATCACTAAAATAACGTGGTATTAAGTGAACATGAAAATGAGGCACATCGGTTCCAACCACACTTAAAGCCACAAAATCACAGCTTAAAGACATTTTAATAACGATCATTAATTTCTTAACAGTTTTAAAAACTTCGGCAATTAATTCGTCAGGTGTATCAACTATCATTTGATAGTGTTGTTTTGGTATAACCAAAGTATGCCCGGGGTTAACTGGGTTAATATCAAGAAAAGCGAAAATTCTATCATCCTCGAAAATTTTTGCTGCCGGGATCTCTCCGGAAATAATTTTACAAAAAACACAATCTGACATAAAAATTAAAGTCTAAAATTTACATATCAAAACTTTCTTATTTATGTAATTTTTAAGTTTTGACTTATAAATTTTATTTTACTTATATTTCTCCCAATTGAAACCAATCTTTGAATCATTATAAGGTATGCGCTCCTCATCGGGATTTTCTTTATTATAACATTCAGTCGTATGATAAAAAAGCATTACGGGCTCATCGCCCAAGACCTTATAGCCATGAGCAACGCCCGGCGGAATAACCATTAATTTATAATCATCTTTTCCGGCAATTAGCTCCATGGTTTCACCATAAGTCGGGGAATCTTTACGGATATCATAAAACACAACCAATGCTCTACCAGAAGCAATAAACCAAATATCAGTCTGTTTTTTATGCCAATGAAAAGCCTTGATTGTCCCCGGATGAGTGTAGGTAAAAGTCGATTGACCGAATTTGGACAACAGGTTATCATCGGCACGCAAAACTTCCATTAAAAATCCAGGCTTAACTACTACTTCCTCGCCTTGAGTATGCGTATCCTGATAGACTTTTAAGTTTTTTATTAACACACCATTAATCATATGTTTTTTTGTCAAAAACAAAATAAATTATTACCCCACCAAAAACTGCAACAAAAAAAGACAAATAGCTGAAAACTTGTAATTTAAAATAGATAACAAGTGCCATTATTATAGCAAAGAAAAATTTAACTAACAAATGTATTTCTCGAACAGAATTTCTTTTTTTCTCTTTTGTGTTTATAGGTGAACTAAAAAAAATAAAGAAACCACTGACTAAAACAATTATCAGAATAATATTGAGGTCGAAATAATTAGAAATTATTCCCTCAAACATTAATTCGCAACCTAAATAACAAAAAAAAGTAATTAAGGAAACAAAAAAAACATCATTAATTATTCTTTTTATTAACTCCAAAACATCTAAATTTATAATCATTTTGAAATAATTATTAATTTTTTTCATGTCTTAAAAATAATTCTTTATTTTTCTCAAAAAAATATCTATAGCGCTAGTGATAGTCAACGGGGGTTTTGAAAATTTTATTTTCAGACTATAAAAAGTTATCTCTTGATTTTTTGTTTCAAGTCCCGGAGAAGAAATAATGAAACGCAAACGCTTATTTTCTAGAACAGCGCCTTGTAGATCAAAAAAAACCTGAGCGTAAGAACGACCACTTTGATCAACATAACCGACGACATCCTTGACCTGCCACGACCAGGCATCCAGAGAATTTCTAACCCCAAGCATTAATGACTGCTCAGGCGGTTTTTTATATTCCAAAAAAATTTCTGCTTGTCGAAATGATTGTGGCAATCTCACATCAAAATAAACTGGATCAATAACCATCTTTTGCTGACAAAATGCCTGTTCTTTTTCTATGGGCAAAACACGTCCATCGGGAGACAAACGTGAGATAAAAGGCGACTCGTTACAAAAATCATAATTTACTGCCAACTTACCTGATGGAATAAGATACCGATAAAACAAAAAAACAAATAGTATAACCGGAGCGGCAATAATTATTAATCTAATAACCTTATAAAATTTATCAGTGTTCCTCATTTATTTTCTCTTCACTATTACCTTTTATTAGCTCTATTTGGTAGAGCCAATCATTTTGAAATATTTTTCGCCCATTTCTAATAGCTAAATTATAAGGCAAAAAGACATTCTGAGAAGTGTATTCAACAGCAGCAGGACTTAAAAAAGTATAATAAAAAACATTATTATTTTTAGCAACCAGCCTCGCCAAGCTAAAATAATCATAAGGCACAACTAAGGCGGTAATCAACCGACTAGTCACAGGAAAAATAAATTTATCAGCTTGCGGGTAAGTAACCACAATACTATCTGGTCTAAGCAACTGCTTTAAAATAAGAGACTTCTGTTGGTAGCTAAGAACGTTATTTTTTACCACAGACAAACTTTCATCCGTCTCAAAAATAACCAGATTTAAACTGCTTAAAAAAAGAATAATCATTAAAACAGAGAAAAGAGAAGCTTTAAAGAAAAAATATTTAAATAGCCTGATAATTTCGTAAATAAAAATAGCAAGCAACGGTAAGGCCAATAAATAAATTGGTAGCCAGTATCTTAGATATGAGGTGCCGATTGAAACACTGGCCTGGTCAATCCTGTCTGAAATCTGCCAAGAACCGTAAAAAACTAAAAGATAAATTGACACAAAAACCAAAACTATCAGGTAGGCAAAATTCTTTTTTCTATTTTCTGCCTTGAAATAGCGACCTGACAACAAAAAGATAATCAAACCGAATAAAGTCGGTACTGACCAAAACCATAAAAATTTAACCAAATAATTATAACCATTTAGAATAATGCTTCTGGGGTTAAACCCGAAAGGAGTGACTAGAATTTGAAATAAAGCATGGCTGGCGATACCCTGAAAAATTCCTTGCCAGCCAGTGTTGTCGAAAGGTAGACGGTAACTAAAAGAAAAGAAGCTATTATATAAAACCAAATTATGATAAAAAAGAGGTATTAAAAAAGTGGTTGCCCCAACAATAACAAAAAAAATGAACGGAACCCAGTTAATTTTTTTGAAATTAAAAAAAAGAATTAACAAGACTACAATGGTTAGCCAAACCACTTCAGAGGTTCTGATTAAAACAGCCAAGCCCAAAAACAAACCGGCAAAAATATAGTGAAAATACTGAAAAATTTTTCTTTGACCAAAATTTTTTTTCTCCAAAGCGCTACACAAAAAATATAAACCAACGATTGCCGTAGAAACAAAAAAAATATTGTGATACATGCCACGCGCAGCATAATACCACCAACCTGGAAAAAATAAAAGCAACACTGAACTAATAAAAGCTATCTTTTTGTCAAAAAATAATTTTAATAACAAATAAAAAAATAATACGGCCAGCGAGGCAAAAAATGGTGTTAGAAAAGGAATTACTTGGAGACCAATAATTTTTGCCAGAGCCCCATAAACCAAAACCATGCCCAAGAATGAACCAGGCACAATTTTACCCTGAAAACCGTTCATGCTCCTTGGATGAAGCAAACCGTTGCCAATCTCATTATCACTTTCCCAAAAATAAAGAGGCATACCATGAGCAACTCGGCTAGTCCAAAAATAGTTTGCCGTTTCATCAGGCGAATTGAATACCGGACCAACTGATAAATTCTTATGACTGGCTAAAGGAAACCAGGAATAAATGACAAAAAAAACAATTGCCAAAAAGACTAAGATTATTATTTCTTTATTTTTTGAAAGGTAGCTATTAAAGTTAAATTTCATAAACTAATTATATCAGCAACAAAATAATAAAAAAAGTGCCTAACTGAAATAATCTAAAACATAATTGCTTATCTGTTAAGTGATAAATTTTAGCTTTATGCGGTCTTTTTATTTTTTTCTGATAAAATGTTAAAATTAGTAAAGCAAATCATTAGTTAAGCTCAGTGTTATCAGTTAATATATAAAAACATGAACCTGTTTTCCACCGGCCGCTATATTCTCATATCATCCTTATTACTCTTCGGATTAATTCTGAATATTTTTGTTTTTAACAATCTTATCATAGGTTTAATTGTTGGGACGCTCTATCTTCTTTACTATAGTATCGCTCTTGGGTATATATATTTTTCTCATTACTCGCAACCAATTAAATTTTTAGGTGGACTGCAAATGACCTTAATACTGTTTATTGTGCTTGGTTCACTTGCTTACTACTTCTTTGGCCTGACAAACGTTGTTTGTTCTTTGCTCCTGATATTATTGACCTTTTTAATCTTTGCCTTAGGTCGCAATAATTTCTTTAGGATTTTTTCTAATATTCAGAATAATTTTTTAATTCCATCGCTCAAAGCCAGGGTTACTAAAATATTTTTTTTACAACATAGTAAAACGATAATTTTAACAGGCATATATCTGGCGCTGGCAGCCCTTTCTTTTTTGATAATTTTTCAGCATCAAACTTCTGAAGCTATTCGTTCGCCTTGGGAAATATTACCCAGTGAATTTTTAGTAATTTATGCCTTATGCGGTCTGTTGTTGCTGTTAATTATTTTTAAAAAAAACAATAGCTGGTTGAAATATGTATGCCTCTCTATTTTTATTTTTTTGTCTTTATCAATCACCATGATTATTTACAAAATTGGCTATGGTTTTGATCCTTTTATCCATAGAGCAGCGGAAAAAGTAATTTTTAATTATGGAGCCATTAATCCAAAAAGCTGGTACTATATCGGCCAATATGCCTTGGTAACCATGCTGGCAAAAATCTTCTACCTTAACTCTTCCCTCTTAGATAAAATTTTACTGCCCATTCTATCGGGCTTATTACTACCAATAATTGGCTGGTTGTATTTTTATAAAAATAAATTAGTGCAAAGCGCCTGGTTACTGCCTCTGGCTATAATCTTTTTACCAATGAATAACTATCTGACCCTGCCTCAAAACCTGGCTAATTTTTTTCTTTTAATCTTTATAGTGTCTACTGGGCAAGATAAAAAGGTTTTTAATCTTTTATCAATCCTATTTGTTTTGGCAATAATTTTTATTCATCCCTTAAGCGGCTTGGTAGCATTAATCATACTTATTGTTAATTCTGTTTCTTTGTTAGAGAATATAAAAAAACAGCTTAAGCTAGTAATCTATGCCTTATTGTCATGTCTTGTTCCGCTAGCCTTTTGGCTTGGTTCATTTCTATTAAAAAATTACACTCTAATTTGGCAAAATGGTTTTAAAAATACCGCCTGGCTGGAACTCAACATTAAATGGGTCAAATTTAATTCAATCTATCATTTTGTTTATCTCTATAAATTCAATATTATAATAATTTTCCTTCTCTTGGTGGCTTTTGGCTGGTATTTGAGTAAAAAACATTTATATTTAAAAACTTTTATTATCGTCCTTATTAATATTATTTTTTTGCAATTATTAAAATTTTCATCATTGATTTCTTACGAACAAAATGATTTTACAAAAAGATTGATTAATATAGCATTAATAGTGCTGACACCCTATTTTTTAATCAGTCTTGACTTTATCTGGAATAAATTTTTAAATAATAAAAGAACTCTTGCTCTAACCAGCTTAATTATTGTTTGTTTACTCTCGATTAACTTATATTTAATGTATCCTCGGGTCGATGCCTTTGAAAAATCACGCGGTTATTCCACTTCCTTAAATGATATCAAAGCTGTTAGAGAAATTGCATCCAGACAGTTAAAGAATCAAGATTATATTGTCCTGTCTAATCAGGCGGTCTCGGCTGCAGCGATTCAAGAGTTCGGTTTTAAAAAATACTACTCTACTCCTGAAGGTCCTCTCTTCTATTATCCAGTCCCGACCGGTTCACCACTTTATAAAATTTACCTAGACATGATTTATTATGGACCAACACTAAATCAAGTTAAAGAAAAAACCGGTGTTCAAACAGTTTATTTTGTTATCAATGATTATTGGCTCGATGCCGAAAAAAGAATTGTTGAGACTAGGACAATTGCCAACGAAGCATTTAATATCAATAAAAAAATTTGGATTTTTAAATTTTAATAAAAGCTAACTTGCTATTTTTATGTCAAAAAATATTTCTATTATCGGCTTAGGTTATGTCGGACTGCCGCTAGCCCTGCTTGCTGAAGCTAAAGGCTACCAAGTTCAGGGTATTGATATTGACCAGAATAAGGTTAACAAAATTAACGACCGTATCAGTCCGTTTAAAGACGAAGAAATATCTGATGAACTAAAAAAAAGTAATTTAAAAGCTACCACTAATTTTGAAATTTTACAGAATAGTTCAATAGTTGTTATCTGTGTACCTACACCGGTATATGCTGATTACACACCGAATCTTGAACCAGTTAAATCTGCTGCTCAAAAAATCGGGGAAAATTTAAAATCCGGGCAATTGATAATTCTTGAATCTACTGTTAATCCGGGGGTATCTGATGAAATTGTTATTCCTTTGATAGAAAAAGTGTCTGGTTTAAAAGTCGGCGCGGATTTTATGTTTGCTCACTGCCCAGAAAGAATTGATCCAGGCAATTCTCAATGGAATGTAAAAAATATTAATCGCGTTGTCGGTGGTTATGACGCCTCAAGTTTACAAGCTGCCGTTGAATTTTATGAATCATTGATTATTGGAACGGTTAAACAAATGACTTCTTTAAAAGAAGCGGAAGCAGTAAAAATAGTAGAAAATTCTTTTCGTGATATTAATATTGCTTTTGTTAATGAATTAGCTCGTTCATTTTCTGTTTTAGGGATTGATCTAGTGAATGTTATAAACGGCGCCGCCACCAAACCTTTTGCTTTTATGGCTCACTATCCTGGTTGTGGTGTCGGAGGACACTGCATTCCTGTTGATCCTTATTATTTGATTGAATATGCCAAAAATCACGGCTTTGAACATGATTTTTTATCTCTCGCTAGACGTATTAATAACCAAATGCCAAAGTTTACAGTCGATCAGACCTTGAGGAGTCTTAATGAAATAGAACTGCCGATGAAAAATACACGCATTGCGGTGTTGGGACTGGCCTATAAACCAGAGGTTGGTGATTTGAGAGAAAGCCCGGCAGTGATTATTATAAAATTACTAAAAGAATCAGGAGCACAAGTTACTGCTTTTGACCCTTTTATTCCAGAAATGTCTAATGTAAAGACATTGCCCGAGGCACTGAATAAGGCAGCCGCAGTCGTTATTGTGACGGCGCACAAAATATTTAAGGAATTAACACCAGACATCTTAAAAAGTCATGGTATTAAGGTCGTCATTGATGGCCGCAATTGTTTAGATAAAGATAAATTTCTAGCAGCTGGACTTGTCTACCGTGGCATCGGCCGCTAAAAAATTTCAAAAACGGGCTTTGCTCAGCCCGTTTTTTTGTTTTAAAAAATTGAAGCAATACTATTTCTTCGGTAAAAAAAATTTTTTAAAAACCTCAATCTCCGGTGATTTTAAATAATAAGTTAAAATAACATAGGTTAAAAGACCCAAACCGCCAGCAAACAACCCTTGTATTAACACACCCCAAAAGGTAGTCATATCAACAAAAAAAGAAAAAAATGGCTTAGCGATCTGAGTTACTAAAGCAGCCACTAAGGTAGCGAGACTAATCTTAATGACTGAAGCGAGAATTTGTTTCTCATCTAAATAACCAGCTCTCTGTCTTAAAATAATGAAAAGTAGAAGAACGTTAATAATACTGGCAATGGAAAAAGCCAAAGCTAAGCCCTCAACACCAAATTTTTTCGTCAAAAAAAGTGATAAAATTAAATTTAAAATTAATGTAATTAGACTGATGAAAAAAGGAGTCTTGGTATCGTGTCGAGCGTAAAAAGCACGTGTAAAAATCGGCTGCACCCCTTGGGCAAAGAGAGATAAACAAAAAAATCCCAACGAATCAGCGGTTAAGATGGTGTCAGTCCAATCAAAATTACCAGCACCGAGAGTAACACGTACTATCTGAGCACGTAATAAAATTATTATGGCACTTAAGGGAATAATTAGATAAAGCACCCGCCGAGTCGCCACTGAAAACTGAATCATATACCCCTCTTGATCGCCAGCACTATAACTTTCAGAGAAAGCCGGAAAAGCAGCGAGTGCTATTGAAATTGCAAAAATACCAATAGGAAAACTTTGCAAATTAAAAGCAAAATTAAATATGGCAAGAGAGCCTGCAGCCAAAGTTGAAGCAATAATAGTTATAACAATCTGGTTAATCTGATTAATACCTAAAGCTACGGTGCGCGGCAACATTAACTTAATTACTTGTTTAACTTCTGGTAAATGCCAATTAAAGTGTCGGGACCAAAAAAAACCAGCCGCCATAATTGGTGGCACTTGAATCATCAAATGAAAAAAAGCTCCTAAAACTACCCCCCAAGCCAAACCAATGATCCCCAAAGGTTTAACCAAAAAAATAATTCCAAAAATTATGCCAAGATTATACATAATCGGTGCCAGGGAAAAAACAGCAAATTTCTTTAAAGAGTTTAAAACACCGCTAAAAACATTGCTAATACCAAAAAAAATAATGCTTAAAAGCATGATCCGTGTCAGTTTAACTGTTAGCTCAATTTTTTCCTGACTAAATCCTGGAGCAATTATTACCATCAGCTGACTAGCACCAAAAAAACATACCACCCCTAAAATTATTAAAACCAAAGTTAAAATATTTATAATGCCAGAAGCCAATTGCCAGGCTTTATGTCTTTCAGTCTCTGCTTGCCAAAGTTGAACAAAAACCGGAATAAAAGCCGCTGATAATGCGCCCAAAACAAGAGTGTTGAAAATTAAATCTGGCAGTTTAAAAGCGGCAAAATAAACATCAAGAATGTCTCCGGCGCCGAAATGCGAGGCCAGTAACCGATCACGAATTAAACCTAAAAAACGGGAAATAATACTTAAAGCAGCAATTATGACTGCACCGCCGCCAATTGTCGTTTTTAATTTTTTAGATATTACCTGATACATTAATTTAATTCTATCATTTAACTTAAAATTTAAAAAGCAAAAAAAACCGGTAGGCTGCCGATTCTTGTCACCGAGTCTTAGACCATCACTTTAAATGATAATATAAGTATTGGGCGACTATCCAAAGTTTAAAGGGATAATGTTTTGAAGAGAAGAGAGATTTTGATTTTTTTACCTGTTATCGATGAAGAAAACAGGATTTGTTTATCTCCTCTAAACTCGTTTAAACCGGCAGCCTACCGGCTTCTCCTATTTTTAGGCAGAGCGCGCTTGATTGTGGTCTTTGATCTTACTTAATTATACTATTTTTTTAAAAATTGTCAATTCTATTAAGATTTTATACAATATTAATACTGACCAATCAATTAAAACGCTAAACCTTTATTAAGGAAAAATTTGGAGGTTAATCCGAAGTAAATTTAAAAAAATTTAGCTTCGATCCCCCAAAGACGAATCTTTAGTAGTGTCACTAAAAATTGTGACACGGTATTAAAGAGTTTCGTTGGTTATAAACGCACGGGGTACATTATTCCCAACCTTAAGTCGCTTTAAAAAAGCAACGATCGGGAACGAGCACTATTTAGTCAAGAACAGACCAGTAAGGACCGGTCAAGGTGTCTTGATTAAAAAACAAGCGCCTAACCTCCAAATTTTTCCTTAAAAACACAAAAAGCAGCTTAAAGAGAAATATCTAAAGCCGCTTTTTGTGTTAGGTGTTAAGACAAATATCTGTTTTATCTCGACACCTAAAAATTTAAGGCAAATCTCTCTTCGTTGAAATAAATATTTAAATTATTTTTTCAAAATTAATTTAACTGCTTATTATACTCCTGTTAAACAAACTTGTCAAGTCAAATGCTAATTAATTTTATTTATAATTAGCAAAAAAGAGCTAATTTATTTAAAAAAAGCCTTGACAAATCCTAAAAAAAGACTTATAATAGCAAGTTAATAATTAAACTTTAATATAGAGAAGAGAGTTTGAGAATTAACTGTAAATTTCAAAAACTCTCATCTTTAAAAAAAGGGAGTTTTATTTTTTATCAATTTTGATAACTTAAAATTAAATATATGAAAAAATCTCAAAAAATATTTATTATTCTAGCTTTATCTTTAATTATAGCTATTGTGTCTGTAAAAGATGTTTCTGCAACATCCAATCTCTGCGAAATAAACGCAGCTATAAATTATTCAGGGACGGATTATGTGAGTGTCTGCGCTTTTCATAGTACCTGTCCTCAAGAAAGACTTAACGCAGCAACTGTTAATGTCTCTACAGCTGGCAACTACGAAGTCGAGGCTTATGTTTGGTACAACAGTGGTGATGAACAAAAAAATGAAAGTTATTTTTTAGTTGTCAAAAACGCTAATGGCAATAAATCTTATCCTCTGGACGCTAATGCCGGCAAATATAAAGTAATCGCTGATGATCCGGGCGATCCCCATGGTGCCACTCGCAAATCAGGAGTCTTTTATTTTGACCAAGGCATAAATACTATTGAACTTCATCATTATATCCAAATAGCCAGTCAGTATCCGGCCTATGTTGTGGCAGGACCAATTACCGGGCCAGAAAGTGTAAAAATTAAATCTTTAAAAATTAAATGCACTGTAACAGACCCGTGCATAAATAACCACAAACCGGTTGCTAATGCCGGTTCTGATCAAACTGTCTTTTTGGGTGATACCGTTCAATTTGACGGCTCGCTGTCTAGCGATGCTGACGGTGACCAATTAACTTTTAAGTGGTATCTTGATAACGGTGCGGTTTTAGACGGCGACAAAGCTAGTTATGCAAATTTTGCCTTAGGCACACGTTATGTTACCCTAACAGTTAATGATCAATGTAACTTGGTCCAAGACTACGTTTTAGTGCACGTCAATCCGAAAACCATAAATATAGTCAGCGATAAATTAGTTTCCGACAATGATGAGATAAAAACTCACAGTAATACTTCTCGGCCAGGTGAGGAAATAATCTACACTTTAAAGATTGAGAATAAAAATTCTACCGCTATAAAAAATATTCGACTGGAAGATAATTATGATCAAAACTATCTGATTGTTTTAAATCCAGATGGCGGTAGTGATAATGGTGATAAAATCAGTTGGCAACTTGGCGATCTTTCTTCTGGCGCTGTTGTCGAAAAAACAGTCAGAATGAAAATAAAAGATTCGATTACCAACAACCTAAACTTTAAAAACTACCTCTCTTGTCAGACAGATAACGCTGGTAGCTGCGCTAATGAGGTAACTACTCAAGTGGTCTTACCGAATGTACCAGCTGAACTTTTTATCAGCAAAAGCGTTTCTGATAACAATGAATCAAAAGTGGCTAACAATGTTGCTGAACGTAATGAATTATTAACTTATTACTTACGAGCTGAGAATCGAAGCCAGACGACAATAAAAAATTTGAGAATTGAAGATGATTATGATCAAAATTATACTGAAGTTATCTCATGGGAAACTGGCGGTAGTCATAATGGTGACAAAATTTCCTGGTCATTAGGAGATTTAGCACCCTATAGTGCTGTGGAAAAAACTATGATTGTGCGCGTTAAAGGTGATGTTGCTGATGAAACAAATTTTAAAAACTTTTTGCGTTCATATGCTGATAATGTCAGCTCTCAACAAAAAGAAGTCACAACCAGAATTGATGTTGTTAATCAAGATCAAGTTACATTGGCTCTCGATAAGACTGTTTCCGATAGTGATGAAACCAATAAAGACTATACAAGTTCTCACAAAAATGAAGTTTTAACTTACCGCTTAGATTATCATGTTAATGGTCGCGGAATTGCCCGCAATGTTGTCCTGCGTGATGATTATGACCAGCGCTATGTGCGTATTATTTCCACTGACGGCGGTTCAAACAATGGTAATGAGATTGTTTGGCAGTTGGGCAACCTGGAATCGGGTTACCACACCACCCGTTATGTGACTGTCCAGATTGTTAATGATTTTGACAATAGCCTGGAAATAAGTAATTGGGCTTATTTAAGAGCTGATAACGCACCGGCCGTTGAAGACCGGGTCAGAACAAACATTGAAGGCAATATAGACAATCAAAATGCTTATTTAAATATTGTCAAAACTGTTTTTGACAATGACGAAAACGAAGTTCATCGCAACTCGGCTAATGTTGGCGAACAGTTGACTTATAAAATAAAAATTTCTAATAACTCCACAATGGTTGCCCAAAACGTCATTTTAACTGATGATTATGATCAGAATAAAATTGTCATTATTTCCTTTACTGGCAATGCTAATGACAACGGTGACCAACTATCTTGGTCGATTGGAAATCTCGATCCAGGCAGGACCGCTGAACGGTTTATAACCGCCAAAGTGAAAGAAAATCTGAGCGGTAATCCAATAGTCATTAATAACGTGGCTAAAGTTACCGGCAGTAATATTCAGACCATGTCAGACCAAACTGTCACTACTGTAATTGCCAAACCAGAACTAAACGTCACCAAGACTGTCAGTGACAATGATGAATTCGATAGCCATAATAATACTGCTGAACCATTAGAAACATTACTGTATACTATAACTGTTGAAAATACTGGTTTAACAACTTTAGAAAATGTCGTGGTGATTGATAATTATGATGAGCGCTATCTTAAAATTATTTCGACTGATAGTGGTACTGACGACGGACATGTTATTCGTTGGCAAATCAACAGTTTAAAAGCAGGTGAACAAACTACTAGAGTTTTAACCGTTCAATTGAATGACCAGGTTAGAAATGGCCTAAACGTTCTTAATCGTGTGACAGCTACTGCAAACAATGTTAACCCTGATAATGATAGTACTTTAACTTCTGTTTATATTCCCGGTGTTACAATAACCGCAACCTCAACTACTCCATATGCCCCGCGGACTGGTGCTGGTTTAATTTTTCCGGCTTTAGGCGGCCTGTCAGCTGGTTCACTCGCTGGTTTATCTTCATTCGCTTATCTTAAGAAAAAGAAAAAAGCCAAAAAAAATGATAATATTACAACTTCAATCAGATTTAACCCGGCCTAAAATATTCGTTGATAAAGAAATATGAACGGTAATCCTTATAATACTAACCAACTTGATGTTAAAAAAAGCAGCAAAAGAGCAATTGTTTTATCATTAATAACTTTTGCCATTGTTTCTTTTGGCGCTGGTGTGACCATCTTTGCCTTACAGCAAAAAAACATTCAAGACAATAAATTATTGGCACTAAATTATAGTTCTCCCATTAGTGGCATGGTTCTGGGAGCAAAAACAAATGTTAATCAAACTGTAAAAATTGCCGTTTATTCAAAAGAACTTGATCCTGATCAGGATGGTTTGAATAATAAAATGGAAGAAATTTTAGGAACTGACCCGAACAATCCTGATACTGACAAAGACGGCAAAAAAGATGGCTATGAAATGAATGTTGGCGATGATCCAACATCATTGGGAAAAATAAATACTTCAATTAATATCCCAAAAATAAAAATAACCGCACCGGTTATTTGGTCAGCTTCAACCGACGAAGCCAGTATTCAAAAAGACCTGCAAAAGGGAGTTATCCATTATCCAGGAACTTCTATGCCTGGTCAAACTGGTAATTCATTTATAACTGGCCATTCTTCTGACTACAGTTGGACCAAAGGAAATTACAAAAATATTTTTAGTAATCTCCATAAACTTAATGTGGGTGATTCGGTAAAAATTGAATATAATCTACACAACGGACGACGCATCACTTATGAATACAAAATAATTTCAGAAGACATAGTAATGCCGAACGACAGCCGTTTATTTGAAAAAACCAATAAGAAAATCTTGACCTTGGTCACTTGTTGGCCGCTCAACTCGAGCTGGAAACGATTAATGTTTAAAGCGGTGCTGGTGGAATAAAAAAAATAATTAAAAAAATACCCTACTAAAAAGTAGGGTATTTTGATTAATCAATTAATTACTAACGAAAACTGGCGTACCAACAACAACCCAATCATAAAGTTCTTCAGCAGCTACAAGTGATAATCTGACACAGCCGTGTGAAACACGCTGACCTAAATGATTAGCACCTTCATAAACAATTTTTTTACCATTTTTCCAATAAGGCAGACCGTGAATGCCGGCACCTCCCCAGGTAAAACCCAACCAGTGAGGCATATAAAGATTATATGCCCGGGAATAAGCAACCTCAATTTTATTTAAAATTTTAAATTCTCCAATTGGAGTCGGCATGCTTTTTTTACCACTGGAAACAATTTGCTCATTTATCAGATAACCATTCTGATAATAGCGCAATTTCTGTTCTGATATATCAACTGCTATATATTTCTCTATTTTTTTTTCAGCAGTCTTTATTCTCTCCTGAGCCACAACTAACTCTAACTTTCTGTCGCCGTCAATATCGCCAACAATAGTCTGCAAGCCACCTTGATAATCTTTTTCAAAAGGCTTAAGTTCCCGCACCACTTTTTTACTGCTCAAATTAACAAATAATAAAAGCGGCTCTGACAGTAAACCACCGGAAACAATTATTTCTTTATCCTGACCATTGTTATAAAATGAAAAATTAATTTCTTTGGATTTAAATTGATCAAACGACAATTCCCAAATATTTCTGCCCGAATACTGGTAAGCCTGTATAACCGGACGCCCTAATTTAAAACCACTAATAAATATTTCATTTTTTTTGTCAGAATCAAAATCAAAAATTTGAATTTGTTTTATTACTGTTAGCCCATCAAGAGATAATTCTTGATTTAACTGTCCGAGCAAATTAAAAATTCTTATCTTGCTCGGTGCACTACGTTGCCAGACAATAATTTCCGGCTTATTATCATTATCAACATCACCGGCAGTAACTCTGATCCCGGAAAGGTCTTTCTTGTCTCCACTAAAAAAACCGGGGTTAATTTTCATTTTCCCAAAACCATCTAAAATCCTAACATGCGGTCCGCCGCCCTCACCTGCCCCGACCACCAACTCGCTTTTCTTATCATTATCAAAATCAGCCGTTGTTAAACTGACTCCACCAAAAAAATTCTCATTATAAACTAAATATTCATTAATCAGATTTCCATAACCATCAAAAATTTTTAACCAAGGCTGCCCGCCGGTACCGTTAGTCAAAACTATTTCCTGTTGTCCGTCACCGCCTAAATCGACTAATGAAAAATTAATCTGACGCGCTTTGTCACCAATATCAGCAACTTTAAAAATTCGTTCTGTTGTTAATTTCTCATAATCTAAAACTTTTAACAGATATTGCTGACTACTATCTTGAGCAATAACACTGTCCGCACTGCTTAAAAAAAATAGAGAACTGACAATACTAATAAAATAAAAATATTTCATGTTTAAATGATAGCAAAAAAATGTCTTTCAAGCAAAAAAATATCACCCCGAGTATGGAAGGGTGACATTTCATTAATAAAATTTTTTATTTTTTAATTAATTAACATCGGAATTTTTCTCAGATTACTGTTGGTGATTCCCAAACCCAAACGACGCATTAATTGGTAAGCATCTTCGGCAGTGCCCAGATAATAACGTTTCAAATTTACCGGACTGATATACCATGCTTCGCCCTTACCCTCAACTTGCAAAAGTATTCGTCCGGCTAATCTTTTTCTTAATCTTAAGTCACCAGAAAAATTTTCTGAGTCAGTAGGAATTTTTTGCAAATCAGAATTTTTAGCACCCAGACCGAACTTGCGCATAAGATTATAGGCATCCTGCGCGCGCCCTAAATAATAAGCTTTTCTAGTTGTCGGAGAAACATAGAACGCTTCACCCTTACCCTCAACAGCCAATAAAATTCTACCCAGTAATCGATTAACTAAATTATCATCGCAGTTTCTGCCGGAACCGACCGGATTATAACAACCATTGATTTCCAATAAATCATTATAACCATCAAGATCAGAGTCGCTTTTGTTTTTATCGGTGCCATACAAATTTTCAAGAGAATCAGGTAAACCATCGCTATCGGTATCAGTATTAGCTACAGTGCCAACACTTGTTTGTGAATTAGACTGGGTGTCTTCCTGGTTTTGATTATTAGAATTTTCATCAACTGACGGGGAACTATAAACATAACTATATCCAGTATAATCACCGAGAATTTGATTATCGGTCCGTGTATAGTTATAAAGCTTAAATTCATCAATGGCTCCATGAGTAAAACCTCTTGCTAAGGTTGTATGATCATTTAAAAGACGAAAATTCGTACACATAATCGAACCGGCATAAGAAGTTGTCGCACTCTTCACACCATTAACATAAAGATTGGCCTGACTCAATTCATTACTCCAGGTTAAAGCTAAATGTTTCCACTCAGAATTTTTCCAAGCATCACTTGAGGTAGCAGTCTGAAAAACATAGTTTAAATTCTGGCCACCAATCAAGGCTTTAATTTTTTTCTGATTGTCACCCTGACTCTCATAATCATATTGAAGAGAAAAAAATCCATTATCTGTTTCCCAAAAATGTTGATCAGCACCTTTGATTTGATCAAACTTGAGCCACATTTCTAATGTGCCGTTGTTATTATCAAAATTACCACTACAACTATAATCCAGATATCCGGCTGAATTATTCAGTCTCAAAGCGGAAGTGGACACGCCATTTTCATAGCTCAGGGCATTGGTAATATAACTTGAGCTTGGTAAAATTTTGTCCTCACTTTCTAATTTTTTTTCAAATTTTAATTCAAATAATTTTTGTACCGGCGCAGAAGAAATTATTTCAACCTCATTACCATTTATAAAACCAGACACCTTAGCGTAAACAGCGCTGCTTTTCCCTTGTAAAATTACATCACCTGAAGTCTCAATGCTAAAATATGGCTTAGAACCAAGAGATACCTTGCTTAATTCATTGACATCCGCCTTTAAATAAAATTTATTTTCGGAACCAGCCGACAGCTCAACATTACTGAAAGTAAAAACTATATTACCAGATTCGACAGTTTGACTGGCTAACTGAGTACCAGATTCGTTGGTTATTTTAACTGTCGTCAAATTGTCGACACTCGAATTCTTTAGTTTAACTCTTAATTCTCTAAGATAGACATTTTCAGCATCATTCACTAGTAGGTTAAACATCAGAAAAGTTACATCTTTGGATAGAGGTGTTGCTTTTAAACCTAAAGGTGACAAGCTATTTTTTACTAAGCTAACTTTCGGATACTTTGCTGTCAGCCAAACACCATCAACTTTACTTGGGTTTGGTGTAACAGTAACCGGATTGCCTGAATCTTGACCAGAAAAAACTGAACGATTTAAATCCAAGTCAAATTTAATTTTTAAACTGTCATCGACTGCAGAATCAACGTCAGCGACTAAACTTAAACTTTTTGTTAACAATGGTCCAACTTGCCAGTTTAAATTTTGAAAATAAACACCATCAACCGAACTGCTAAAGGGTTGAGGCCCGGCGATATTGATTCCGTTTTCATTATCATAAAGATAATAATTCTTCAAACTACTACCATTCAAACTCGAGCTAGCGTCACGGCTAAACCAGATTGTGGTAAAACGCACCATTTCCTGACTATTATTATTAAAAACAAAACGCTCTAAATAATTTCCACTAGAGTTCACTAAAATATTCTGAGCACTAGAACTTTGGCCAAGGTTTATTGTCATCGGTATTTCTGCTTGAGCCAAAATAAATTGCCATGATGTTATGGAAAGTAATAAAAAAATTGCCAGCCAAAAGTAATAGCGAGCAATTTTGAAACGCCTAAAACCTACTTTTAATGAATTTTTAAAATTATACTGCTTTTCAGGTGCAATAAAATTAGCCATTTTTTATTTTTTGTTTTTATTTTATTGGTGTTTTTAAACTTTAATAATTATAACATATTTTTTAAAAAAAAGCAAATAAAAAACACTCTTTTCTTAATTAAATAAGACAAAGAGTGTTTATATTTAAAAATATATTTAACGCTTGCTGAACTGAGGAGCTCGGCGTGCCCTTTTTAAACCAGGTTTTTTGCGTTCCTTAACTCGAGGATCGCGAGTAACATAACCAGCACTCCTTAAAACTGATTTTAAAGATTCATCCATTACTAGTAAAGCACGGGTAATCGCGTGGCGGACCGCTTCAGCCTGACTTTTAAAACCTCCCCCATAAACTTTGACTGAAGCGCTTAATGATTCTTTTTTTCCAGTCAGTTCCAAGGGCGCAATTACCATTTGTTTTAATTCAAAATAAGAAAAATATTTTTGCCAGTCTTGACCATTAACTATAATTTCCCCAGCTTTAGGATAAAGCCTGACTTGAGCGATTGCGGCTTTTCTTTTACCGACACCGTAATAATAATCCTTTTTCTGAACTTTAACTTTCGTCGGCTCTTTGACAATATCTTTTTTAATTTCTTTTTTGACAGGTTCTTTTTTAACCTGATCTTTTTTAACTCTTGGCATATTTATATAATTTATTTTTCCAAGAAATTACTCTTTGGAAAAAACTTTATAATTTTAAGCATTAACTAGTGAAGTGCTATGAAAGCATTCTATTATAAAAAAAATAATAAGTCAAGGATAATATATATTAATGTATAAAACCACCGGCTTGTATCTGCCAAAGCTTCTGATAAAGACCTCCCTTTTTGGCAACCAGTTCTTCGTGCCGGCCTTCTTCAACAACAGCACCTTTCCTGACCACAATTATACGATCCATTTTAATAATAGTTGAGAGTCTGTGAGCAATAACGATCGTTGTTTTATCTTGCATTAATTTTGTTAACGCATCTTGAATTAAATGTTCTGAGTGAGAATCAAGGCTTGATGTTGCTTCATCTAAAACCAAAATAGGTGCATTCTTAAGTATTGCTCTGGCTATGGCTACGCGTTGACGCTCTCCACCAGAAAGTTTAATGCCTCGTTCGCCGACAAAAGTCTGATAACCATCCGGTAATCTTTTTATAAATTCATCACAATGTGCTAATTTTGCCGCCCTAAGAACCTCTTGATCAGAAGCGTTACGCCGACCATAACGAATATTATCCATTAAACTGCGATGAAATAAAATTGGGTCCTGAGGAACTAAACTTAAATTTTTCCTCAAGGACTCTTGAGTGACGTCAGCAATATTCTGTCCGTCAATATAAATACCGCCATTTGATAAATCCCAAAAACGCAGTAATAAAGCAGCTAAGGTTGTTTTACCAGCACCTGAAGGACCAACAATACCAACTTTTTCTCCAGGTAAAACTTTCAAATTAAAGTTATTAAGAATGTCTCTAGTTTTAGTGTAAGTAAAATTTACATTTCGAAACTCGACCAAACCTTCAGTAACTAATAGCTTTTTGGCCTGTGGTTTATCCTGAACTTCATAAGGTGTATTTAATATTTCGACCATCTCCTCAGCATCAGCCAACTGACGATACAAATCTCTAATCACCCGACCAAAACCCCAAAGCTGGTGAAAAATCTGAAACAAATATGATTGGATAAGAACAAAATCTCCAACGGTTAACAAACCTCTTTTCCAATAACCAATAGCTAGATACATAACATAAAATTCCAATAAAGCCATAAAAGCGCCTTGAACACCATTAATATAGGCGCTTAAATTCCAAGAAAACCTAGTCACTCGAAACTGCTCTTCGGTTATTTTTTTAAACTGCTTGATTTCTTCTTTTTTTGATGTATAAACTTTAATGTTCGTACTGTTGGTTATAGAGTCAGCTAAAAAACCTGTCACCTGTGAATCAATTTCGGCGGCGCGAACGTCAAATTTTAATTTATATAAAGTGTATAAATAATTTAGTACTAAATAAATAACAACCCAACCAAGTAAAATTAAACTGATAAAAACATTACGCTGAAGTAAAACAATAAAAATTGCAATAATTCTAATCGCCATTTGCAATAAATCCCAATAAAACTTATCGGTAAAAACTTCAAAAGCCCGAGTTAAACGATTTACTTTGCGCACAAGAGCACCAACAAACTTATTAATAAAAAAACCAAAAGAATGACCATGTAAATATTCAAAACTGCTATTAGTTAAATCAGCCATTACTCTCGGTTCAAAATAATTACTGCCAAATTCAGCAACTCGCCAACAAAGCCATTCTAAGCCATTAAGTGCTAAAACAATAAAAATAATCTTTAATAATTCCTCAACTAATTGATTATTAACTTCGCTGCCGCTTAAAAGATCAAAAAAATCTTTATAATAAAGAGGAGAAACAATTGAGGCGACAACTGCTAAGGTCGTAGCTACAAACATAAAAAACAACAGGCTTTTGTAAGGCCTGGCGTGCCGCCAAAATAACTTGTAGGTTTGTTTCGTTAGCTCTTTCATTGATTAAAAAATAAAAAAAATAATATTTTAAAATAATTACATTTTATATTAATGCGTCGCTTAATGATAACTGTTTCTACTTTTTTATAAATCTATCCTTACCAACTACTTTTTGTAAAACTTCTGGAACCATAACACTGCCGTCTGCTTGCTGAAACTGTTCCAATATCGCTGGAATTAATCTTGAGGTTGCCAAGCCTGAGCCATTTAAGGTGTGCAAAAAATCATTTTTCCCATTTTCATTCTTATAGCGGATGTTAGCTCTTCTCGCTTGATAATCTAAAGCATTAGAAATGGAGCTTACTTCTTTATACGTTGCCATTGAGGGAATCCAAACCTCGATATCAATTGTTTTAGCCATCGCGGCCGAAGCATCTTCAGCTGCTAATTGTACGGTTTGATAATGCAAACCTAGACCTTCAACTAGTTTTTCCCCATTTTTAACGAGCTCGTCAAAAGCGTGCCATGACTCCTCTGGTTTTGTGAAATGAAACATTTCGATTTTATTAAATTGATGACCCCGAATCATCCCCCGTTCCTCTTTGCGATAACTGCCGGCTTCCCGCCGAAAGCAAGCTGAATAGGAAAAATATTTTTTAGGTAATTCACTTCCACTTATAACATCATCGCGATGGAAATTATTAATCATCATTTCTGAAGTGGCGTCCAAACACAACCCGTCCTCTACCCAATATAAATCTTCTCTAAACTTTGGCAGATGTCCTGAGGCATAGGCTGATGTTTCGTTCAATAGATACGGTAAAAGCAAAAACTCATAGCCATTCTTTTTATGAAATTCAATAAAATAATTCAAGAGTGCCCATTCTAACAAAGCCCCGTCACCGGTGTAGCACCAAAATCCAGCTCCACTCATTTTGGCAGCGCGCTCATAGTCAATCAACCCCAAACTCGTCGCTAACTCAATATGATCTTTGGCTTGAAAATCAAATTTTGATTTCTCGCCGAAAGTTTTTAAGACCTGATTATTTTCTTTACCACCGGCCACTACATCGTCCGCTGGAATATTTGGCAAAACAGAAAGTCTTTCTGAAATTTCTGTTTCTGTCTGTTTGAGCTTTTCATCAAGCTCGGTAATCTTTAAACCGACCTGTTTCATCTTTTTTATTGTTTCCGCATCCGGCTTAGTTTTAGAATAGCGGTTACGTTCAGCTTTAAGTTCATCAGCCTTCTGAATTAGGTTGCGACGCAAATCATCTAATTTAATAATTGTTTCCAAATCTAAATCTTTTTTTGATATTCTTTTCAATAAAGATTTTTTAACTTCTTCAGTTTGATTGCGAATTTTATTAATATCCAACATATAATTTTGTAATAAAATAAAAGACTTTAATTTTTTGTTACTATTATTTTAGCTCTTTTTCTAAAAAAAAGCAAAAAAAAACTGCTCTTTAAGCAGTGGCAATGTTAGTCAAAAAGAGGCAATTCTTCTTCGTGTGGCTGACTGTTAAAAGCGGCTTTACCACCAACGTTTATAATCTCTTCCTGACCCGCGGGTACGTTGGCTAGTCTAATGCCGTTGAAATGTACGTCTGGTACCTCAACACCCTTTATTCCACTAACCATCACGTTGGGTTTGAGTGTTTCTTTTCTAACAGCTTCAACTAGAGCCCTAATTTCCTCAGCTGATAAACTAGACATTAAAACCTCCATGTTGTGTTAAGTATAAAAATAAAGAACTGGCTTTTAATAAATAAATATTAAATAATTATCAACGAGCTGTCAAAGTAACCCGAGTGTATTGAATAAGATTAAACCACTGATCAAAAAAAATAATATTTCCGCGACCACATAATAAGGCTGGTGAAAATACCACCAGTACCAATTCTGCGGTTCAATATCAGCTCTAACTAAAAGACCAAAATGCTTTTTACTGAATGGCCAGAGCCAGGTAATACCCTCGGTCTCACCAATACCATCCATCACAAAATGAAAAATTATTAAAAAAAGGGCAATAAAAAAATATGGCCAAAATAAAAAGTCTAACCATATATTTAAGATCGCGGCAGTTAAAAAAATTCCGATATATAAAATTGGTTTATGAACAATATCCTGCCGGTGACTATAAGGATTGTCTTGATAATCCTGCTTGAGAATAAAATGATGATAAATTCTTCTACCGTAACTAATAACACCAGAAAAGTCAGGCACCATACCCAAAAGCCAGCTCGCTACATATAACGGCCAGGTAAACTGTAAGCCAACGATCTTAAAAATAATATAGGCCAAGACACTGGAAACACTGCCATGAATAGTGCCATGCATAACAAAAATTTTATTTTCTAATTTTAAATTTTAAAAAATATTTAAACACTGCCATGTTATTTTGACAAAAAACATTTTTTGTCATTCCCAACCTGATCTTGAGTCCAAAAAAATATGCTTCAGACAAAATTAATTAATAAAATATTTTTATACATTTTTCATCGCCCCTAACACCAACTCCACAAACTTCTCCCTCGGTATGCCAAGTTCTGTTTCGCAAGTGTAAATATGATCTCGATTAACTGCCGCGGCAAAACGCGCTTCTTTAAATCTTTTTAACACTGATTCTACCTTGACTGAAGTTACACTTTTGTCCGGCATTACTTTGGAAACTGCCACAATAAAGCCGGTCAATCCATCAACTGCAAATAACGCCTTAGCCAGCTTAGAATCTCTAGGAATATTTTGCACTTCATTGTGTGATTGAATGGCCCGAATTAAATCATCAGGAAAATCAATTTCTTTCAAAAATTTTTCTGTAAGTTCACCACAATGTTCTTTCATGTGTGCTTCCATATTTTCTTTGCCTGTAATTTTTTCATAATCAATGTCATGCAGTAATCCGCACATCGCCCAAGTGTGTTCATCTTCCCCGCCCGAGGCGGGTCCGCCTTGGGCGGAACTGTCATTAAAATAACGAGCCAAAGCTGCCAGCGCCACTTCAGTGTTCAAAAGATGCTCCCTACCCTCCAGTGATACATATTTCTCCACCAACTGCCAGCAAATTTCTCTCGAAATTTCTAATTTTGTTAATTTATTTTCCATAATTCATTATTCTTAATTCATTATTCTTTCTCTTGCGGTCGCATCAATGGAAACAAAACCACATCTCTTAAATTTGTCTGATTAGTTAAAAGCGTAAGCAATCGTTCGACTCCAAGCCCCCAACCGGAAATAGGCGGCATACCATATTCCATGGCCAAAATATAATCATCATCGCCAACCTGCGCCTCCTCATCGCCTTTTTTGGCCGCCTCCGCTTGTTCTTTAAAACGAGCGGCTTGGTCAGCTGGATCAACTAACTCTGAATATGCCTTAACAATTTCCCAACCATTGATCACCAACTGAAATTGTTCCACCTTACTCGGATCAATATCACTTCTTCTGGCAAGCGGCTGCAGTTCTACCGGATAATTATGCAAAAATACCGGCCCGACAATATTAGGACGAGAAACTTTTTTATACAAAGCATCAACTAAACTGCCATAACCCATCTGTTCCATATCTTCAATCTCTATCTTTTTCTTTTTGATTTCCTTTTTTAATTCTTTAATGTCTTTTATCTTCTCAATATCAATGCCAGAATCTTTTTTAATCATGGCGACAAAATCAACTCTTTTCCATGGTGTAGTAAAATTTACTTCCCTGTTTTTACCATCTTTACCTATAACATTAATTTTTTTATCTAATTTTAACTCCTTAAACAAATAATTAAACATCTTCTCAGTAAAAGCCATATTGTCTTCAAAATTCCAATAAGCTGCATAGTGTTCTAAACTCATGTGTTCCGGCAAGTGTGATGGATCAAAGCCTTCGTTGCGAAATACCTTACCCAGTTCAAAAACTTTCTCATAGCCGCCGACAATTAATTCTTTTAATGGTAACTCCAAAGAAATCCGGAGAAACACATCAATATCCAAACCATTGTTATGAGTTTTATAAGGCTTAGCTGAAGCACCGGTCGGTGAATGCATCAAAGTTTGTGTTTCCACTTCGGTAAAACCCTCGCTCCAATAAAATTCGCGTAAAGCTCTAATAAAAGCACTTCTAAATTTAAAACGCGTGCGCGTCTCTTCGTTGGCAATTAAATCTAAATATCGCTGTCGGTAACATGACTCTTCATCTTTTAAACCATGCCATTTCTCTGGCAAAGGCCGCAAAGCTTTGCCTAAAAATTCAAATTTTTTGATTAAAAGTGTTTTCTCGCCCTTATGAGTGGTAAACACCTCACCCTCAACGCCAATAAAATCACCGTGATCAAAATAATCAACAAACGCCTTGAATTGTTCCTGACCAACCTCATCTGACTTAATGGCAATTTGTGCTTTGCCAGAAAAATCCTGCAGGTGACAAAAAATCAACTTACCCATAATACGTACAGTCATAATCCGACCAGCGGTCTTTATGGTTTTACCATCAGAAACAGACTTTATTTCC
Organism: uncultured Gammaproteobacteria bacterium; assembly: GCA_964434055.1. Classification (GTDB taxonomy): domain Bacteria; phylum Patescibacteriota; class Patescibacteriia; order UBA2196; family CAYSSY01; genus CAYSSY01. The sequence goes on from CAYSSY010000002.1 coordinate 63,294, forward strand.
AAAACTGAATTTTTTTTATCAAATTTAGCTGGATATGGATTAATCTGTTTAGTCTTCAGGGTCTGTAATTTTTTTAAACGAATTTGATATTCGTTTTTATACTCTTGAGACATATATAATACTCTTATTGTTAATCAATTTTAGAAAATTTTGAAATATTTATAATTAAGCCAATGGCGGCCATTGAAATAAACAACGCCGTACCGCCATAACTAATTAAAGGCAAAGGCAAGCCGGTTAATGGTAACAAACCAATCATCGCGCCAATATTGATAAAAGCTTGCCCGCCAAACCAAACCATAATACCACTAACTACCAAACGACTGAATTCATCTGGCGCTGCCCGAGCGATTCGCATACCCCGATAAAAAAAATAACCAAAGACACCAATAAAAAACAAAGTTCCTAAAAAACCAAGCTCTTCTGCCATAATCGCAAAAATTGAATCTCCATAAACCTCGGGAAGATATTCATATTTCTGACGAGAGCGACCAAAACCTAACCCTAGCCACCCGCCAGAACCAATCGCCAAAAGCGCTTGGGTTATATGATAACCTTTACCTTGGGGATCCAACGAAGGATTACGAAATATTAACAGTCTATTCAAACGATAAGGAGCAATTTTTATTAAAGCAAAAATGCCAGCCAATCCCATCAATATTAAACTTAAAAGGTAATGCCATTTGGCCCCGCCCAATAAATACATCCCGAAAGCAATCAATGCAACAACGGTCATAGTCCCTACATCAGGCTGTAGTGCGATCAGTATCAAAATTAAAATAATAATTATTAAAAAAGGTAAAAAACCATGAACAAGATTTGTCGTTCTTTCTTTTTTTTCTACTAACCAAGCAGCAAGATAAATAATCAAACTCAATTTAACAATTTCAGATGGCTGAAACGTATAATTACTTACTTTAATCCAACTGTGGGCATGTGTGCCTGATTTAAAACCAATACCAGGAACAAAAACCAAAATCAACAGACAAACAGTTAATAAAAAAAATAAACTTGCCCGTCGGCGCCAAAAATTATAATTAATTCTGGAAAAAATAAACAAAAGAACTAAACCTGGTAAAAAACCATATAATATTTGATGGGTCAAATAATAATAACTCGAGCCTTTTCTTTCAAAACCAACAACTGACGACGCAGAGGATAAAATTATTAAACCAAAAACAATAAAAACAATAGAAACTGTCAAAAATTTGTAATCAATTTGTCCGTTTTTTTTATTTAACTTCATTATTGTTTTGTTTCATATTATTAACGGCATTTTTAAACTGTTCACCTCGATCACGATAGTTTTTAAAAATTCCAAAAGAAGCACAAGCTGGCGAAAGTAAAACACTTTCTCCGGCTTGAGCAAGCTCAGAAGCTAAGGTAACGGCTGCAGACATATCCACGACCTGATTAAAATGTTGACCGCTTTTTTCCATTAAAGCAGCAATTCTTGACGACGCAGCACCGGGCAATAAAACTACCCCCGTTATATCATCAAGCTTCAATCTCTCTACCAAGGCAGTAAAATCAGAATTTTTTTCCGAACCGCCGAGAATAATAACTTTTCGGTTAGTTAAACCATTTAACGATAAAATTGTCGCTGTCGGTACTGTAGCGGCTGAATCATTATAATAACTAACGTCTTTAACAGAACCAACATCTTCTAAATGATGAGGAAGTCCTGAAAAACTTTTAATTATCTTGATTATTGCTTCCATGCCCGCACCAGCTAAATAACTAGTAATACTAGCAGCGCAGACATTTTCCCAATTATGACGTCCGAGTAGCGGAATCTCGCTAATTTTTGCTAACAAAAATTCGCCTGCAGGAACTTTAATTTTTATTTGATCCTGATCAATAAAAGCTCCCCGCCCAACTCTTTCTAGTCCCGAAAAATAATAAACCTGGGCTTGCGATTCTTGAGCTAATTGTTTAGTTAATTTATTAGAAAAATTAGTAATCGTAAAATTTTGTCGGTTTTGATACTTAATAATGTTTTTTTTAGCATTAATATATTCAGCAAAATTCTTATGGAAATTTGGATTTTTGGGATCTGCCGCTTTTAAATGTTCCTCAAAAATGTTAGTAACCACGGCAATTTGTGGACTCTTTTCAAAATCTTCAAGTTGAAAACTGGAAAGTTCTAAAACAATTAATGATGTCGTAGAAAGCTGATTTAAAAAATCAAAAGGAGCTATGCCAATATTGCCACCTAAGTAAACATCCTTACCAGCTTCTTTCAATATTTGAAAAATTAGCGTCGCCGTAGTTCCCTTTCCTTTTGAACCAGTCACACCGATTATCTTTCCTGGGCACAGATCAAAAAAAAGACGCATCGCCGAACTAATAATTACTCCAGACTCTTTAGCTTCTTTAAGTTCCTCGAGATGAAGCGGCACGCCGGGAGAACGAAATAAAATTTGGTATTGATTTAAATCAGCTAAATAATCAACACCACTAACTAAATTCACTTTTTTTATTTTATTAAGACTCTCTAACCTATCACTAATACTATCCTTATCACGCTCTAAAATAGTTATCTCTTCTAATCCCTGATTCAATAAAAATCTGGCTAAGGAGACATTTTCAATCCCTAAGCCCAAAAAAGCAATTTTTTTATCTTTAAAATAATTAAGGTTCATAACTTATAGTAGACAAATACCGAGAACCAATAAACAAAATTAATTTTTATAATTAAATAATCAGTTTTTGAATTTTTTAAAGCCCTTTATCGACCAAATAAATGACAAAGCCAACGACTGCGGTTACTCCAGAGATAACCCAGAAGCGCATAACAATCTTTGTTTCTGGCCAGCCAATCGCCTGAAAATGATGATGAATCGGCGCAGACAAAAAAACTTTTTTTCCGTGACGTAGTTTCTTAGACAAAACTTGAATAATAACTGAGAGTGATTCGATCAAAAATAAAAGACCGATAATCGGCAACAATAATGCCGTGTTGGTCAGCATGGCTACCACACCTAAGGTCACTCCTAATGACATGGCACCGGTATCACCCATAAAAAAACGCGCTGGATGAATATTAAACCATAAAAAAGCCAGAAGCGCTCCAATGATTACTCCGCAAAACGCTGCCAAATTGTAACGACCTTGAACAAAAGCAATGGCTGCTAAAGCTGAAAAAGAAGCTAGTAAGGTTCCGCCCGCTAAGCCGTCTAACCCATCGATCTCATTGACACTAAAAGCTGTCGCCACTATAACAAACAAAAAAACCGGCACATACCACCAGCCAATATTAATCATGCCTAAAAAAGGAATATATAAGGAATTCCAATCTAATTTAAAATAAAACCACCAAGCGCCTATCAAAGCAATCAGTGTATAAACCAAAAGACGGTGTTTAACTTTAAGACCACCCTTGCCTAAACTACGAATATCAATTACATCGTCAAATAAACCAACTAAAGCTGACGCAACAAGCACGCCTAATGGCAATAATGTTTCCTGACGATTTAAAATGTTTAATTTACTAAAAAAGCCATTTGGCCAAATAAGGTCAAATAGATAGACAACACCGATCAAAATCAAAGCCGTGACCCAGATTAATACTCCGCCCATAGTGGGCGTACCAGCTTTTTCTTGATGCAAAGCGGTAAAAATTGGGGTATTGCCATTACTTCGGATTTGCTTACCTAACTTATATTTATATAGATAATGAGTCAGAACGGGTGTCCAAGACATGGCAATTACAAAAGACAGCGTTGTTAAAATAAAAATTTTTGTTATAACAAAGCTTTCCATATTTTTTTACTTAATAATAAAGAAATCAAAAACCATTTAATAAAATTAACAAATAAGAACCGACAAAAATAATTATTGAAATCGAACTAGTTGCAGTCATTAAGAAATAACTCAAAAGACGTGTCTGTCTATATAAAACCTTGGCTAAAAAAATATTAATCAACGCACATAAAAGACTAACTAAGGGCAGATAAAAAACTCGCCACCACTCTCCAACCATATCAACGCCGAAATATAAGTTATAATGTAGAGCTAAAAAGTCTGTCGTTGGTTGAACACGCCAATAAAGAAAAAACCAACCTAAAAAATTAAAAGTTAAAGTCAGTCCGAGATTAATAAAAACTATTTTATCTCTTAAAAATAGCGATTTCCTTAAAGTGGGAAAAAATATTAGCATAATTGCACTAAATAATAAATGAGCACAAAAATAAATTGGATTAGCTAAACTGGTTCTTTAAGCCAGTTATAAACTTTTATTTTTATTTTTGGCCTTTAATATTAAAAATATACCATTTTTTTGGTTAAAAAATCAAACAAAAGTAACTAATACACAAAAATTGCTATTTTATTTATTAAAATTAAATTTTGTGTTATAATATAAAGGACAATCAAACGGATAACTGAAAACAAAAATTACTATGCTCGACAATAAATTAACTGAAAAAATTATTCTTGCGGCCAATTTGGTGAGTCCCGAAGATTTAAAAACATCACGCGAAGAAGCAAAAAAAAGCAAACTCGACCTTGAGCAATACTTAATTGACCACAAACTCATGGGTGAAGAAATTTTTTGGAATCAGGTCGCTTTATATAATAAATTACCCTTTGTTAACTTAAAAGATAAAACAATACGCAAAGATATTTTAGAAATTATTCCCGAACCGATTGCTCAAACTCATCAAATTGTTGCTTTTGATAAAATAAATAATGAATTAAAAATTGCCACTATCAATCCGCTAGATATCCAAACGTTTGAATTCATTCATAAAAAAACCGGCTTAGAGATAAAAATTTACTTAACAACTCCGTCATCTTTAAAAGAAATCCTAAAACAATATCACACTAGTTTAAAGGCTGAAGTGGAAACGCTTGCTGAAGGTCAAAAAAAAATTGGTCAAAACATTGATGACCAAAAAAAATTAGAGGAAATTGCTTCTGATTTGCCAGTTATAAAAATAGTCGATACTTTGCTTGATTATGCAATTTTTGAAAATGCTTCCGATATTCATATTGAACCTGAAGAAAAAGAAGTGGTTGTTCGTTACCGTATAGACGGAATTCTGCGTGAGGTAATGACTCTACCTAAAAAGATAAACTCTGGCATAGTAGCACGTATTAAAATTTTATCTAATTTAAAACTTGACGAGCATCGCTTACCTCAAGACGGTCGCTTTAAGATAGCCACTCAAGAATATAAAATATCTTTTCGTGTGTCCATTATTCCTGTTTTTGATGGTGAAAAAATTGTCATGCGTTTATTAAATGAATCAGACAAAATTCTTACTCTGGAACAACTTGGTTTTACTAATGATGCTTTAGTCAAAGTAGTCAATAATATCAAAAAACCGCATGGCATGATACTGGTCACCGGACCAACCGGCTCTGGTAAAACAACAACACTCTATACAGTCCTTAACCTACTTAATAAACCAGGAGTAAATATTACTACTATTGAAGATCCGATTGAATATCACATGAGCGGCGTTAATCAATCTCAGGTTAATCCAAGAATCGGCTATACTTTTGCTTCTGGGTTACGTGCTTTTTTAAGGCAGGACCCGGATATTATTATGGTTGGAGAAATACGTGATATGGAAACCGCCGACATTGCGATTAATGCCGCTATGACCGGCCACTTAGTACTCTCGACTCTGCACACCAACGATGCGGCGACGGCCTTGCCTAGGTTGCAGGATATGAATATTCCTTCCTTTTTGATTGCCTCAACGACAAACATTATCATCGCCCAAAGACTAGTTAGAAAGATATGTCAGAACTGTAAAACAAGCTATAAACTCGACAAAAAAACATTAGCCGAGTTGAAAAACCAATTTAATTTTGAAAAAAATCTTGAGGTTCTTAGAACTAAAGGTTATTTTAAGGAAAAAACCACTGAGCTTAACAATCTCAATTTTTATCACGGAGCCGGCTGTAAACAATGTTCTCAACAGGGTTACAAAGGAAGAATTGGTATTTACGAAGTCTTACCAATAACAACGGAAATTGCTGAATTAATAATGAATAAAGCGACCGCTGACGAAATTGGTCAAAAAGCTATGTCTCAAGGTATGTTGACCATATTACAGGATGGAATTCTAAAAACACTCCAGGGAATCACAACTTTAGAAGAAGTTATTCGGGTCACTAAAGAATAATTCTAAAGTAAAAAACCATGCTCAATACCACGAACCAAGAACAGCCGGCTGATATGAAAATTAAGAAAAAAAATAATTTCAGCCCAAAAAAATTCTGGCAAAAAATACAACCAATATCAATTAG
>CAYSSY010000002.1:69567-87084 GCA_964434055.1 uncultured Gammaproteobacteria bacterium
CCAGAAAATTTTTTTTACCCAAAACTTACAGGTTATGATCAGATCCGGTCTTTCTTTGTCGGTAGCTTTAAAAACACTGAGCGACCAAATTTCAAATCAAAAATTTAGAATAGCATTACAAAATATCCAAGCTGATGTGGAAAAAGGTGTCAATTTCGGCGACGCATTAAAAAAATACCCTAATATTTTTAGTGAACTCTACGTACATATGGTTCAAGCTGGTGAAGTATCTGGTAATCTGGAAGAGGTATTAAAACAAATTAATATTCAAATGAAACGTGATTACAATCTTGTGTCTAAAGTTAAGGGTGCCATGATTTACCCGGCAATAGTTGTTACAGCCATGATTGGCATTGGCATCGGTATGGTTATTTTTGTGATTCCCAAATTTATCGGTATTTTTGAAGAAGTTCAAGCGGAACTGCCTCTGCCGACAAAAATCCTTATCTCTGTTTCCCGATTTATTACCAATAATGGTCTGATAATTGGTCTGATTACCTTAGTAGCCCTAGTTATTTTGGTAAAATTTTTAAGAACCACTCGGGGACATCGGCTATTGCACTTATTCTTTTTAAAAGCCCCGGTGCTGGGAACAATCGTAAAAAAAGTAAATTTAGCCCGTTTTTCCCGGATGTTATCTTCAATGATGAAAACCGATATACCAATTGTTGATAGTATGAATATTACGGGCCGAACCTTAGGAAACTATTTCTATAAAAAAGCAATGATTGAAGCCGGAGAAAAAATAAAAAAAGGAGTCAGTATCAATAAAGCCCTCAGAGAATACCCCCTACTCTTCTCACCACTTATAATCCAAATGATTACTGTCGGTGAATCAACTGGCTCCATTGACAATATTTTGTCAGAACTGGCGGAATTTTATGAAGAAGACGTTGACCAAACAATGCGCAATCTGCCTTCTATCATTGAACCGATTCTAATGTTAATTCTAGGCGCCGGTGTTGCCGGTATGGCCCTGGCGGTCTTAATGCCAATGTATTCTTTAACTCAATCTATTTAATGTATATTGGGAAAAAAACAACTCAAAAGGGGTTCAGCTTCATTGATGTCATAACTGGCATCGCAATTTTAAGTATCTCGGTTTTAACGCTTTATTCTTTATATAATTTTTCTCTCAAAGTGCTCTGGGAAAATAAAGCGCGCGTGACAGGTTCACAAATAGCAAACCAAAAAATGGAGTTAATTAAAAACCTACCCTATAGCCAGGTCGGTCTTGTGGGCGGCATACCAGCCGGTCCAATTTTCCCAAATGAAGCAATAAATCGCAACGGGATTGATTATACTGTTAACACCAGCATTATTTATATTGACGACCCATTTGATGGCACACTCAATGGCTCGCCTAATGATCTTTTAAATACTGATTACAAAAGAGTGAGGATTTCCATTTCCTGGCCAACACGTTTATCTTATAAACCGATAATCTTTCTAACAGATATATCACCGAATGGTTTAGAAAGTAATGTTGGTGGTGGCACTATCTCCCTCACTGTCTTCAACGCGAATGGCGAACCGGTTTCTCAAGCTAATGTGCATATTGAAAATAATGTTGTAACGCCGGCAGTTGATTTTGAGACGACAACCAATGATCAGGGAAAAATAATACTGCCAGGTGCGCCGCCATCCATTAACAATTACAATATTTCAGTCACAAAAACCAATTATTCAAGTGACAGCACCGTCGAAACTTCGGTTGATAATCCTTCACCTACCAAACCACCATTATCAGTATTTGAAAATGAAGTAACATCAGCTAGTTTTTCTATTGATTTGGTTTCTAATATTAATGTCCAGGTTATTGATCAAAATAGCTTTAATTTAGGTTCAATTCCGGTAATGATTAAAGGCGCAAAAATTATTGGCACCGATGGAGCCGGCAATCCAATATATAAATATGATCAAAATTTTACCACTGATAATCTTGGGCAAATAACCCTGACAAATCTTGAGTGGGATTCCTATACGTTAACTGTGCCGACTTCAACCTCATTTAATTTAGGCGGGTCAAATCCATCACAACCATTAAACCTGTTACCCAATACGACCCAAAATATTATACTGACACTTGTCCCTCAGTCACAAAACAGTCTATTGGTTGTTATCAAAGACGCCCAGACAAATCCAATTGAAAACGCAACTGTCAGACTCTACAATCTCTCCTTAGGGTTAGACGAAACATTATCCAGCAGCTCATCCGGCCAAAGTTATTTTACGCCGTGGCAAAACGCCACTTCAACTTTACAAGTAACCAAAGATGGTTATTTAGACTATCAAATTGAAGTCGTTATTGATGGTTACACTACTGAAAATGTCATAATGACTATGCCTTAAAAAATGAACAATTTAAAACATAAAAAGAAATACTCTCGAACTTCTGGTTTAACTCTTATCGAAACCCTAGTTGCTTTGGCTATTTTTTCATTAGCCGGATTAATTATCTTCTATTTTTTTATTCAATCACTAAAGACACAAAATTACTCAATTGAACAGGCCACGGCTATTGGTGAAGCGCAGCGAGGTATAGAAACAATGGTTAAGGAACTCCGCGAAACAATGCCGGCTGATACTGGAGCCTACCCAATCGAATCCGCTGATCAACAACAGCTAATCTTTTATGCCGATTGTGACCGTGATTCAGTAGTTGAAAAAATACGTTACTACTTAGCTGGTTCCAATTTTGTCAAAGGCATAACTGAGCCAACTGGTATACCTTTAGTTTATTTACCGCAAAATGAAACAAATACGATTATCTCTCGCTACGTCAGAAATGAAGCAATTGCTATTTTTTCCTACTTTAACGAAAATTGGCCTGGTGATAATATAAATAATCCGCTAGCAACTCCGGCAGATGTTGATACGATAAAATTAATTCATGTTTATTTAAAAATCAATGTTTATCCGGAAAGAGTGCCCATGGATTTTGATTTAGAATCAGATGTCAATCTAAGAAATATGAAAACTAATTTTTAGCCTGATTATGATAATTGTTTTAAAAAATAAAAAAGGGACCATTCTAATGCTGACTTTGGTATTCACGACGATATTTTCTCTGACCGCTTTAGGAATCGCTGGTTGGGTAAACTATCAACACCGCTTAAGTCGCCAAAAAGTTTCCTGGCACAATGCCTTACAAATTGCGGAGGCGGGTATTAATTACTATCGCTGGCATTTAGCACACGCACCCGGTGATTATACTGACGGTACAGGACTACCGGGACCGTATATTCATGATTATACGGATCCGCAAGGCGCGATTATCGGAAAATTCAGTTTGGAGATTGCACCAGCGAATGAATGCACTTCATCTGTTATTATTAAATCAACCGGCTGGACCACAATCGAACCAAATACAAAAAGGGTTATTGCTATGAGGTATGGCCAAGAATCTTTGGCAGCTTACGCTTTTTTAACCAATGCCAACGTCTGGTTTGGTAATAATGAAAGTTTACATGGTGAAGTCCACTCAAATGGTGGTATCAGAATGGATGGGCAGTCTGATTCGCTAGTCACCTCAGCCAAGGAGACATATATCTGCGGCACGGAACATGGATGTAATAATGAAGAAAAACCTGGAATTTGGGGAACTGGTTCTGATCAAAGTTTATGGAATTTCCCGGTTTCTAATATCGATTTTGAGGCTTTAACTATCGATTTAGCAACTCTTAAAGGACAAGCAGAATCTTCTGGCATCTTCCTACAACAACAAGGATTGGGCTACCACATAGTTTTCAAAGATAATGGTACGTTTGATGTCTACAGAGTTACAAAATTAGAACATCCTGTCTGGGGTTATGACATGGAAAAATGGAAACGTGAATCAAATGATATCCAAACTCAAAGTTTTGAAGCTAACTACCCCATTTCCGGCGAATGTAATATAATATTTGCAGAAGACGATGTTTGGGTGGATGGAGTTGTTAAGGGGCGTATAACTCTAGCTGTTGCAAAACTGCCGGCAGTCTCTAATAGCTATAGAAAAATTGTCATCAATGATAATCTAACATATTTTGAAAAAAATGGCCTTCATGTCCTCGGCTTAATAGCTCAAAGAGATATTATTGTGCCATATAGCTCTGCTCCGGAATATTTGGAAATAGATGCTGCTATGATTGCCCAAAACGGAAGAATTTTTCGCTACTACTATGAAAATGATCTGAAGGAATCAATAACAACCTATGGCTCGATTATCTCTAATAATACTTGGACATGGACCTGGCTCAACAGTTTTGGTAATCCAATTTCCGGCTATGAGGAAACGAGTACTGTTTATGACCCTAACTTAAAATATAAACCGCCACCATATTTCCCCACTAAAGAAACTTATACCTTTTTACGTTGGGGTGAAGAAACAGATAAGCAATAATGAAGAAAATATTTGTCTTTTATTAACACATAAAAAAACATGAACATTTTTGGAGAAAAATTTCATAGCTTCGGTCTGGATATTTCCGATAACTCATTAAAATTAATAAGTTTAGGAAAAAAAATTGGTAAATACGAGGTCTCTTCTTGGAACAAAATAAATTTAAAAGAAGGTTTGATTAAAGATGGAGAAATTATTAATCCGACCGAGATATCTAACCAGATTAATGAGCTAATAAAAACTAGTTATGGTCCATTGACCTCTAAGTTGGTTGTGGCTAATTTACCTGAGAGCAAAACATTTTTAAAAGTTATTAAATTAACTAAAGAAGACTTTGAAGAAAGTCCAACCGTCGATATAATAAAGAATGAATTGCCTAAGCACATCCCCGTACCTATTGAAGAACTAAATTTTGACTGGTTAGTTATACCCTCAGATGACAAATCAAACTATTTTATCGTTATTGCTGCTGCACCTTTAAAAATAATCCGCCAATATACCGAAGTTTTACACTTGGCTGGCTTAAATGTCTTAGCTCTCGAACTTAGTTATCAAGCCGCAATTAGGACACTTTTCTTTAATTTTAAAAATAAAAATCCCTTCATTTTAAAAAAAGAAACAGCTAAAATTATAATTGACCTCGGACAAACTTCAAGTCAACTTTTTATCTTTGATCACGGTATCGTTAAGTTTACAAATAAACTGGATTTTTCTTCTCAGGACATAACTCAAAAAATTGCATCTGAACTTAAAATTAACTTTTCTGAAGCAGAAAAGGCAAAAATAAGTTTCGGATTAAACCCCAAAAAAGGTAAAGGAATAATTAAAGACATACTTGATGACTTTATTACAAAACTAACGAGCGACATTATTAAAACGATGGAATATTACAAACTTAGTTTTCCTGAAGGAAATGAAATTGAAGATCTGATTTTAATTGGTGGCGGAGCCAACCTTCTTAATCTAAAAGAAAACCTCAAAGAAAACCTTAAAAAAAATATCATTTTGGGTAAAGATGCACTAACTAACCTTGTTTTCAAACGTGAGGAAAAAAATGCCTCAAAAAATTTATCAAGTCTTATTACCACGGTTGGCTTAGCATTAAGAGAGTGGGTTGAATAATAAAAATATGAAACAAATAAATTTACTAGAAAGTCAAGAACAAGAAACAGTTAAACTGGAAATTATTTTTTTAACAATCCGTTCAATGCTTTCATTGATTGTTTTAATATCTTCTTTGGTTGCGATTCTTTTTTCAATATCTAATATGATTTTAAAATCTGAACGCATTGAGTCACTGGTTAATTCAACACTGGTCCAAAGAAACAATAATTTAGGTTCTGAACTAAATAATCTATCTAGCTTATTAACAGTTACAGAAAAGGTGCAAAAAGATTATTGGTCAGTTCGCAGAACTGTCATAGAAATTACACAGTTGATTCCTCCCGGTAATACTTTATACTCTCTAGCAATTGACAAAACCACTAATAATGTCGAACTAACCGGATTTTCATTAAGAAGAGACGACCTTCTAAAATTACAAAAAAATCTTGAGAATTCTAAGTTATTTACTGAGATTAATTCACCGCTGGCGAACTTACTAAAAAAGGAAAATATCAACTTTCAATTTCAAGCGGTGTTAAAATAAAATTTATGATTTTAAAAAATAAAAATCTTAATGTAATTTTGAGTCTGTCACTCGCCCTCCTGACAATAACTTGGTTGACTGTTTTGCCACAAAGAAAAGAACTTCATGAGCTCGCAAAAAAAATTTCTACCGAAAAGAACGAACTGACACAACTTAACGAACAGGGAAAAAATATAAAAGAACTCCGTAATCAATTAGAAAAATACAAAAAGGATTCAGTCAAGCTGGAAAATATTTTTCTCTACCAAAACAATGAAATAGAATTTATTACAACTCTGGAAAAAGTTGCTTCAAAAAACGGGGTTGAACAAACAATCAATCTTTCTGAACCTAAAAATAGTGATAATAATCTTTTGATTTCTGAGCTTAATTTGGTTGTTTTCGGAAAATTCGACCAAATAATAGACTATCTTGAGGATTTGGAAAGTTTAGATTATTATCTAAATCCTTTACAAATTAACTTGATTAACAATAAAAAAAATAATACAGTCAATAACATACCAACATTAAATACTGGAGCTAATAACTCAGAAAAAAATCAAAATCAATTGAGAGTTGAATTAAACAGTCGGGTTTATTGGCAATAATAAATTTTTATGAAGTACATAAAGGTTTTAAAAATTATAAATAATTGTATTGGCATGCTGGTTATTATTATCAGTATCTTGGCAATTTTTTTTATTTATAATAACTTTTTTAAGACTGTCCGAGATTTAAAAGATATTTCATTAATTAAAAATGACATATTTATTAATACCTTTACTGACCCCCGTAAATGGCAGTCAGCTATTGCAAAGATTGATAACAAGAAAAATGATGCCTCAATATACAAAAACGATGACCTAATTGATCCTTTCTTGTCGAGATAATTATCAATATTTAAAATGTTTCTGATAAAAAAGGAAACATTTTTTTATTGAATAGATTTGATAAAAATGCTATGCTTATAAAAGCTAATAATAAATAAAAAAACAAAATATGTTTAAAAAAATTAATGTTTGGTTGTTATTAATTATTATCTTGTTAAATATTTTTATATTAACAAAAAATAGTTACGCAGCTGAGTTTAATCCGAATTACCTGATTTCAGACGCTGAATTGACTGACTATACCTCAATGGACATGGGCCAAATTCAATCCTTTTTGGAAAAAAAACAAAGTACTCTAGCAAAATATGTTGACCCGCAAACAAGAATGGGTGCCGCTCAAATTATTTATGAAATGTCGTGGTCACACCGGATAAGCCCTAAATTTATTCTTGTTCTCCTTCAGAAAGAACAAAGTCTTATTTCTGACACCAACCCCTCTAATGGCCAGTTCGACTGGGCAACTGGTTATGGCATCTGTGATAGTTGTTCAAAGTCTGATCCCGAATTACAAAAATATAAAGGATTTACCAATCAAGTTGACTGGGGCGCTGGTGGCATTAGATTTTATTTTGACAACCCTGACAAATTCAAATACCAAATAAACCAAACCTATCAGATAGACAATCAATCAGTAACAATCTCTAATCACGCAACCCGAGCACTTTATATTTATACGCCTCACATCAACGGTAACAAAAATTTCTGGACCTTATGGCAAGACTGGTTCGCCCTAAACTACTTGGATGGCACGTTGCTTCAAGATGAGCAAAATGGCAATATATACATCATTCAAAACAATACCCGACGGTTATTTACTTCCAAATCTGCTTTTTTGTCTCGTTATTCAATGGATGGACTTATTACGGTAAACAGCGCGGACTTAGAAAAATACCCGCTGGGCGCACCAATTAAATATGCTCAATATTCATTGCTTCAGGTTCCCACGGGTGGTATATACTTTTTAGATAATGACACTCTACGCCCAATTGCTTCAAAAAAAGCTTTTCAGATTTTGGGTTTTAATCCTGAAGAAGTAATAAAAGTTAAAGAAGAAGATGTTGCTATGTACCCAAAAGGTGAACCGATTACCGTAGAGAGCTCCTACCCAACCGGTGCTCTTCTTCAGAATAAAAAAACTGGCGGAATTTACTATGTTAAAAATGGTATTAAACAACCAATAATATCTAAACAGCTTTATACGCTCTATTTCAAAAATAAAAAATTAACACAAGTTTCAGCCGAAGAGCTTGAAGCTTATCAGACAGGAGAAGCGATTAAATTAAAAGATGGTGAATTGGTTAGAGGTCCAATTGAACCAACGGTATATGTAATTTCAAACGGCTTAAAAAGACCGATTGGCTCAGCTCAAACTTTTACATCCTTGGGTTATAAATGGGAAAACGTTTTAGTTTTGGAAGATAAAATTATCAACCTGCACGAATTGGGTCCGATTGTTGATGCACTAAGCAATAATTAACATTATGCTTGTTTTTTCAGCCTTAACACCCCATCCACCTTTAAGTATCCCAGCTATTGGTAAGGATAATATAAATCAAATTAAAAAAACGGTTAACGCCTTGCGCAAAACCGGTGATTTTTTAGCGGAAATTAAACCTGAAACATTAATAATTATCTCTCCTCATGGACACCTGATACCGGGGGCTTTTACTATTAACCAATCGACTGACTTTACTGGTAATTTTGAAAAGTTTGGTGACCTAACGACAAAACTTAATTTTAAAGGTGACCTCGGTCTAACTCACCAAATTAAAGAATCAATGGAAACGAAAATAAACGCTCAGCTAATCAGCGAACCTATATTAGATCACGGCGTAACAGTTCCTCTATTTTATCTAAGCGAAAAATTTAAAAATTTTCAACTAATACCGATCGGTTATAGCAATACGGATCTAAAACAACACTACTTATTTGGTAGGTTAATAAAAGAAGTTATTTTTTCTAATAAAAAGCGGGTGGCGGTAGTATCTTCCGGTGATATGTCTCATTGCTTGACTAAAGAAGCACCTGGTGGTTTTTCTGAACAAGGTCCAAAATTTGACCGATTAATTCAATCTCTAATTAAAAATAAAAAAACTGATAAAATTTTAAATCTTGATCAAGAATTTATAGAAGCGGCTGGCGAATGCGGCCTGCGCTCTTTGGTAATTCTTTTAGGAATTCTAGACGGTGTTAACTATCAGCCTCAGTTGCTTTCATATGAAGGATCTTTTGGGGTTGGCTATCTTGTTGTGAACTTCAAAATAGTATAAAAATATTAAGACTGATATCAAAACCTAAACTTATTTTATGGTTTTTTTATTTGTTAAAAAATGATACAATTCCTTTTAGTATGCTAGCAGAAATACTTCCTGTAGCGCGTCTACCGCGTCAAATTTCCACTTTTAGTTATTTAGTGCCACCGGAATTGATTGGCCAGGTTAAGGTTGGTCAAATTGTCAATATTAATCTCAGGGGCAGTAAAACCATCGGACTAATTACCGGCCTTAATAAAAACAACAACTTAAAAAGCCATTTTAAACTTAAAAACATACTGGGTCTGGTCAGCAACATGTCTTTACTGACAGAAACACATTTAAAACTTATAAACTATATTGCCGATGAATATTATCATTCACCAGCCATGGTTTTAAATTCACTATTACCTAACATAGGAAAAAATAAAAAAAATATTACACCTGAAAAAATATTGATTGATAAGAAGAAAAAATATTCAAAAAATACTACTATTTTAATGTGGTCTGATAATTATAATAACCAAATAAAAAATTATTTTGAAATTACAAAAAAAATTTTAAGTCAAAACAATCAAATTTTAATTATTGTCCCAGAAATAGAAGACATAAAAAAAATACTTTCTGAAAATAAACAAAAAATAGAAATTGTCCAGGTACACAGCAGAATTAACAAAAAAGAAACTTGGAATAACTGGCAAACGATTATAAGCGGCAAACCATGTCTCATAATTGGCACAAAAATTGTCGTTCTGCAACCTTTTATAAATCTTGGCGCCATTATTGTTCACCAAGAACAAAATTGGAACTTAAAACAGTCGGATATAAACCCCCGCTTTGATTCTCGTACTGTCGCTGCTTATCTTGCTGAACTTCTTGATATCCCCCTCTATTTAGCTACATCGGCACCACGATTGGAAACTTTTTTTCAAGGTGAAAATAAGCAGCTAGATTTTAAAGTAAATTTTAATAATAAAAAAAATATATTTGAATTTATTAACTTAGAAAATGAACGCCGCAGTGGTAACTATTCTTTATTAAGCCAGAAATTAATTGAAGATATAAATTTAAACGTGACAAAAAATAAAAAAACTTTTATTTTTTTAAATAAGCGCGGTTTAGCACACACCGTCAGTTGTTCAGAATGCCATTACACCTTCAAGTGTCCTCGGTGTCGACTGTCCATGACCTTCCATCTTGAAAAAAATGAACTAATCTGCCATCACTGCACTCACGTCCAAGAGTTGCCACCACTCTGTCCGGGTTGTCATGGTACAAACATAAAATTTTCTTCAGCCGGCACGGAAAGAATTGAGAACGAATTAAAAAAAATTCTACCTGCATTAACAATTTCCCGACTGGATAAAGATTCTCCTGAAGATAAAAACAAAAACTCTCAGGTTATAATTGGCACCGAATATGCCCTCAAAAAAATTGACTGGCATAACATAAAACTAACTGCTTTGCTGTCTTTAGAACAAATGCTTAATCGCCCGGACTTCAGAGCTAATGAAAAAGCTTGGCAAATTATTCTTGAAATAAACAGTTTGATGACTGATGGTAAAATTTTAATCCAGACAAATTCACCGGAAAACACCATTTGCCAAAGCCTGGTTAATAATGATTTTTCTAAATTTTATCAACAAGAATTATTAGTTAGAAAAACTTTTTTTTATCCTCCTTACAGCAGAATCATTAAACTAATTTATCAAA
Source organism: uncultured Gammaproteobacteria bacterium (assembly GCA_964434055.1). Lineage (GTDB taxonomy): Bacteria > Patescibacteriota > Patescibacteriia > UBA2196 > CAYSSY01 > CAYSSY01. The sequence goes on from CAYSSY010000002.1 coordinate 80,434, forward strand.
ATAAGCAGGAAAAAAAAGTATTTAATGAAGCACAGCTATTATATAAAAAAATTTCAAATATTTTTGATAAAAACGTTAAAATTATGTCGCCGCAACCGACTTATCCCAAAAAAATAAGAAATAATTTCCGCTACCAAATTGTGCTTAAAACCGAATTCGCCATTAAATTACCATTAAAAAAAATAATTCCTCCTGATTGGATTATTGATGTTGATCCCGAGCATATTATATAATCAAAAAAACGCCCCTTTTGTATAAATGGCGTTTTTTGATTTATAAAATTTAATGTTTCTAGTCTAACAATGTTTGGTCCTTTGAACTAATAACAGTCAGTATTACCAGCCAACCTATACCCAGCGGATGATTCAAAAAGGGTGTTGTTATATTAACAGCCATTAATGCCAATATTGAAACAAAAAAACCATAATATAAAGTAGCTTGTTTGGGTTTACTCTCCAAATACTTACAGCATAAGTGCCAGAACTGCTTTAAAAGCACCCAGAGAAAACCAAAATATACAAATAAACCCAGTAAACCCAGCTTAAGAATAATATCCAAATAACCCCACTCAAATGCATAAGTGTTATATTGCCCGCGACCGGCAGCGGTTGTCGCAACAATTCTGGGGTCAGCCGATTGATATGTAACTGTCCGACCAAAGCCGGAACCAATTAATGGATGATCAGATATAGCATGCAATAAGGGTTTAAGCATATTAAGACGTGAAGAACCAGCTGCTTCCATTTTCAAACGATTGTCCAAAACTGATGACAAGTCACCTTTGATTTTAGGTGGTAAAAAATAAATCAAGCCCAACAGCGTAAAACAACCCAAAAAAATAACAAAGAAATAACTAATTAATTTTAAAAAATATGGTAAGTATTGTTTAATAATTATTTTTTTTATCAAAAAGAGAGAGCCCAACATATAAATACATAAAGCACATAAGAAACCAAGCCAGAAACTCCGTGAAAGAGATATAATTACCTCAGCTAAAACAACACTACTCAACAAAAGTAATAATATTGTTGGTCTTTTTTTTCTAAAAAAGTAGTTTAAAGCATAACCGCTAAAAATAAAAAACAACAGTAAACCGAAAATCTGATTTTGAAAAAAAACCCGATAAATATTGCCATTATACCTAGTAATCTCCCCCAATCCCGTATCCCGGACCCAAAAATAAAATTCAGGTAATGTCCATTGAAAAGCATGGGAAAAAACATAAAAAATAATAAAAGTTTTAAGAGCTGTCCAAAATATTATTGTAGATATAATAAGACTAATGGTTTTAAAAATAAAAACATTTTTTTTGTAATAATCAGCAAGTGGTAAAATAATTAAAAAATACAACCAATTATTAAAATCTAAAAAAACGTTTGCAAAAGAATTCCCTTGGATTATTAAACCCTGAAACACTCCCCAGAGAGTCACCAACATTAAAGCTGCTAACCATTTATAGCTTAAATTAATTGTAGATATTTTTTGATGACCCGAATTACAACATAAACCACGACTAATACCAGAAACCATCTCCAAAAGTTTCCAAAAAAACCAAATTGACATGACAATAATAAATAAACCGGTCCGAAGTGAAATCTGAATATTACCGATCTGTAGCACAAACAAGTAACCAAATGAATTATGGATCAGCTCTGCTACTAATATATAAAGACCATAGTGAGGTCTCCGTAGCGAAAAACATATAGTAGCTAAAATAACTACCAGAAAAGAAATATTATTTATAAAAATCTTATAATCTAACAAATAAAAAGAAAGCAGAGATATAATTTCTGCCGCAAAAATTAACAAAAAAGTTAAAGTAATCACTTTTTTATAATTCATGATTTGCGTTTAAAATTGTTAAAACTGATTATGAATGATAGAAACCATGTAATAGGCTGAATTAGCCATAGAACAAGCCAACTGATCTTGAAACAATGCTTATAAAAATAATGCGACAAAGAACGATTCCAAATTATTTGCTTTTTTAATGAGAATAACTGCTGAAAACTTTTACCCCCATAATGAACAATTTTTGCTGCTGGATTATAAAAGACCTGATAACCAGCCTTACTAATTCTCTGGCACAGATCAACTTCTTCAAACCAGACATGAAACTTTTCATCAAACAAACCAATTTTTTTAAAAATTGTTTTTGGAATCAACATGAAAGCGCCCATAATTTGCTCGACTTTCTGCGGACTTCGATAATCAAAATCATGCGCCAAATAGTGATTAACTGCTTTTACTGTAAATAGATGAGGTAATTTTAATTGGATCGCTAACATTGCTTTTAGACTCGGAAAACGCCTAACAGAAGGTTGAAGACTGAGATCGCTATTTAAAATTTGACAACCGACTGCACCGACTACTGAATTACGCTCAAGAAAATCTATCAATTCTTTAATTCGATCATCAATAAACTCTGTATCAGGATTCAAGATTAATAAGTATTTTCCTTTCGATTCTTTAATACCTTGATTATTGGCCTGAGCAAAACCAAAATTTTTTTTATTAACAATTAATTTAACTTTAGGAAATTCTTTCTGAACCATCTCCACTGAACCATCAGTCGAGGCGTTATCAACTAAAATTATTTCATAATCAACTTCTTTTATAAAAAGAAAAATAGAAGTTAAACACTTCTTTAAAAAGTCTTTGACATTCCAACTAACAATAATAACGCTTAAGCACATACTAATTTTATTTTATCATTATTTTAACAAGATGAAAATGCACATTTTAATACTGATAATTGAAAATAAAAATCTCGATCTTGCCTTCTTTAATACTATAATAATCACTTGCCTGTTCGCGCATTTGCTTATAAGAAAGCTCGTTAAGCGGCCAATAGTCAGTTATAACAAAATATGCTTTGGTGGTGCCTGTCTCAAACATCGCCTCGTCTAATAATTGCCGATTAAATTCAGATGAATTCATTATTTTTTCATAACGCTGGTTGAACTCACCACTCATCGGTACTGAGTAATAAAAAACATCACCCCACGAAGTTTGATAATATGGGCTGAAACCATATTTTTGAATAGCTGCGGCCCCAAAAATTTGATTTGCAAAAACTAAATAACCACTCTTCCCCCCCTCACGGTTATAAATATAATTTAAGGCTTGATAATCTATGTCTCTGATATTATTCACATTAGCCCGAGCAATTTCGTCGTTTCTAGGATAAGTTAAGTAAAAGGATATGGTTAATAACCCAGAGAATAAAATTGTGAGAAAAAAAATAGTAATTTTTTTTCTCATTTTCAGCCAGAGAAAAAAACTAACCAAAAACTGATAAAGAATAAGCCACAAAAACCATTGAGCTACACCCATTAATCGGTAAGCATAATTTATTTGGTCACCATAACCATAACCGTCTACTTCTATTGCGGCCACGAAAATCCACGATCCTAGCAATACCCCCAAAGACAAAAAAAACAAAAATAAATTACCTTTTCGATTTTTTTTGCTAATCAATAACCAAAACATAACAAACAAATATAATAAAATAAGATGAAACTTTTCGAATAAATAGATTAAATAAGTTCCAAGCGAGTAGCTGGTTAATGAATACCAAGCCGGATCGCCAAACATGGCTAGAAAGTAGCTAAGATAATAAAACGGATCTTTCAAAAAAACTATTTGTCCTTTCAGCCAATGAAACACTAAAAAAAAGATGGGTACAGCTAAAGCGCTTCCAATAATTAAAAATAAAATACCAAAAATAGATACTTTCTTCTTGGTATATAACTTGGCGTAAAATAAAGCAACTAAAAAATTTAAACAAACGAATGGGTGAATAAAAAATGATGACAAAGAAGCTAATAAAGCTACATAATAATACTCCTTTTGCCCGGTGGAAATATAAAACCACAATGCGGCTGTAGCAAAAAAAATCCAAGTCAGTGAAAAAGCAAAAGGAGAAGTATAAGTAAAAAAACTGGGTAATAATAGTAAAACCGCAAGTGGTACAAGACCAATAAATGATTTAAACGGTGACAAATGTTTTGAAGAATAAAAACCTAAAATGATTGAAACAAACCAAAAAAATAAAGGACCCAACCATCTCTCAATTAACACAAAAGATAAACCGCTGGCCTTATAGACTAAAACCTCTAATACGTATTGACCAATATAAAATGGCGTTAAAGGTTCAATCCGTCCATTTAAATCGATATATGTTAAAGAAGCCTGGTGCAAAAGAGTATCATAACCAAAGGAAAGTACATATTTGATAGCTATAACACTAATCACTATAAACAAATATAAAACAGAAATGAATAAAATATTGGAATCACCTTTTATTAATTTTTTAATAAAGAAAAAAGAAATCAGAAAAAAAATAACAAAAGATAGCCAAGTTGTGTTGACCCAAGGTGTCGGACTGCCATTTGTAACAGGATTACTGAAAAAATTACTCAATAAATAAATACTGAGGATAATAATTATTAGATCATGGCTGTTAAAACTATTTAATGATTTATAAAATGAAACGAATTTTTTTTTCAAAGATATATCCAAAACTGTAAATGTATTAAAGAATAAAAGAAACGATAACAAGTAACTGATGGACAATCCTAGACTCAACACAACACTAGAGATACCGACTGAATAATACAAAATACTTAAAGAAACTATGTAATAACTACTAACTGTTCCAAAAGACAATAAATCACAGCTGGCCTGATTACTAACTTTAGAAAAAAAATATTTTTTAACTAATAAATACTGACTTAAAAAAACAACGATCAAAGCTAAAAAACCAACAATACCGTTTAAAAATCCATTGAGAGAAAAGATTAGCAAACAAAAAAACAGTCCATAAATAATGAAAAACTGTTTTTTTGTTAAAAACTCAAGATTGAACATTTTTTATTCAGAAGGAATTTTAGATAAATCATTATTCGAGATACCTAGAGCTACCCTATTTAAGAAGTCAATCAATGTATCCTCTCGAATAATATGACGTCGACCACTATTATCAATGTACCAGATTGTTCCGCCTTGTTCAACTTGCATTAAAAAATTACCGGCCAAACGGCGTGCAAGCTGAAGGTCAAATTTTACTTTCACGGGTTTGGGATAATAAGGACTGTAATTATTAACTGTCTCTTCTAGATCGTTGTAACCATCTCCGTCGGAATCAATATCGGCACGGATGCCATTTGTAACGGCCGGTATTTTAACCAAGTTGGCGTTCGAGATACCGATTGCATATTTCTTAAAAATTTGAAAAGCATTTTCTCGAGTCAGCAAGTGACGACGATATTCTCGGGTATCAACATACCACATCGCCCCCCTCTGCTCGGCTTGCAATAAAATTCGTCCAGACAATCTCTTGGCAAAATTCATGTTTATACCACTTGTGATTTCCTGTAATGGTTTAACTTGCAACTTGCGATCTCCTGTCTGATTATTAGGATAATTATAGTAAACATAAGGAGTTGCTATCGGCGGTTTTGGTACATAATAATTATAAGGCTTCGGTGGTGTTACAATTGGTTTCGGTGGAGTGTAGTAGATATAAGGATTAGTTGAATGAGAAATACCCTGCACGTCTTTAATGGACTCGTTAATTTTGTTTTTTAAAAGCCTTGATTCAACTTTTTGACCGCCAATTAATACTGCTTCAATTAAAAGAACGGCTAATAAGATCGGTTTGGCATTTTTTATCATATTTTTATAATTATTTTTTAAAGTTAAAAATTTATTAAAATAAAAAATCCGCCTTCCAGGGGTGGATTTGAGATAAATACTACACATATATTATAGCTTATATTAAGCTAAATGTCAAATTTTACTGGCATTAAATTTATAACAATAGGCAATAATCATAAAAAATAGTAATAGCCCAGATGCTATAGTCCAGAAATAATGATCAAAAAACAGCAGACATATGACAACAAACAACAGACCTGCCTTACCGGCAGGCAAGCAACAGACAACAGATAACTTCTTGCTTCTTAATTCTTGCTTCTTAATTACAAATATAATTACAAAAATTAATATAATTGTTATCGCACCGATAAGACCAAGTTCGCTTAAAACTAACAGATAAGTGTTATGCACTGGCTGATAAAACCATGCCGGCTTACCGGGGTACATATTTTGTAGTTCTTGGGTATAGTTGCCGATTCCAACACCAAGGACCCAGTTGTTTTTTAATAACTCCAAAGAATCTTGATAACCAGCCAATCTCTCTTGAGTTGATTTTATTTCTAAGCGTTCGTTTCCGCCAACTCTAGTTTTCATGAGTGGCGAAAGGATTATTGATAAACTAGCAAAGATAACCAAACTATAGAGTGCTAATCGTAAATAACTTTTATTTAAAGTAAACGTTTTTTTTATAATATTATTTATTAATATTAAAACTATCATTACTGAATAAATCAGCCACGCTGCCCGTGAGAATGATAAAAATATAGCGATCGTTAAAGTAAAGATCATTAAATCTGCTGACAATCGTTTTAACCAATGCCTATTGTCAAGCAAAACTCTTAACCAGAAAACAGCTATAAAGGCTATAATCGCGAAACCGGCCAAAATATTTGGATGCGGCAGAGAACCATAAGCCCTCAAGACTCGCAAACCTCCTGTTTCTATTACGCTGTCACCAAGATTAGCAGCGCTATGATCAGCCAAACCCAG
>CAYSSY010000003.1:0-78077 GCA_964434055.1 uncultured Gammaproteobacteria bacterium
CAGCCGCCACAGCCTGAGTGGTAACATCAATCCGCGAGTGGTAATTTTTCTCAGCATCTTGAATTGCTTGAAGCTTTTCACTCAAAGATTCGATGGCTTCTTGAGCGATAGTAATGGCTGTGGTCGCTGAAAGCAAATGATCTAAACTTTGCAAAAAAAGTTGCTTTGCCATGCTGCCAAGATCTTGTGCAGTCGCCAGTTCCGCTTCAGCTTGATTGAGTTCAACTTCAACTACTCGAGACTTGTCAGCCACATCCTGCCAAGCACTCCGCGGATAATTATCACTAAGCTGAACATATATATCTTTCACTGTGGTTTTTTGAGCTGTGCGAAGCTGAGCTAGAACCAGCGTCTGATCAGCCACGGTTTTATCTATTTTTTTCTTCTGCTCCGGCAAATCAAATAATTGCGCTTGCGTGGCTTTAAGATCAGTTATTAACCTTACAGCTTGGTCATAGACAATCTTGGGCTCCGCGTTTGGAGCGTCATTAGCCAAGCCATTAACAGCTAGCCCCAGCTCAGTGAGTTTGGTAGCCATATTAGTAATTACAAAATGCTGAGCTGCTATCTCGTCTCTGGTTACGACCACTTCAGCCAATGTTTCTTGAGCTAACGCGACCTGCCTGGGCGCTTCGCTTTCATATCTGGCGATTTCTCCAGAAATGCCAAAAAAAATTCTGTTCACTGCCTGGAAGTCTTTTTCTGTAACTTCGGCAAAAAGAGTTAAGGCTGTGGCAGGATCTTTCCTCATCAGAAGTTTGGCCTGGGCAATGATCTGGCAAACGCCAATTTCCAAAGCTTTGATTTGTTCAATACAGTTTTCACCTTTTTGTACTGCCCATGGCGGCCAATTGCCGTGCTTGGGAAGTGTTATCCTTGGCATATTGACCAGTTTTGATTCCCAATCATTAATTATGCTTCTAGCCTGAGACCTGAGTTGGCATTTCTTAACAAACCTTGCGAGAGCGCGTCCCAACAGGAAAATAAAAAGTGCACATACTGAAAGAATAAATGCCACGGGTCCAAAAGCTTTAACTTTCTCCCAAAGCGCGCGCTGAGCTTCAGCTCTTCTTTCTTTTTCCGCTTGTTCCTGAGCTAATTTTTGCGCTTCAGCTTGACGTCGGGTTTCAACTGCTTGAGCAATATCGGCAGCTGAACGCACGCCAATCTTTTCAATGATTGCCAAAAGCAATGATCTTAAGCCCTCATAATTACCCTGAGCCTGAAGGACGGGAATAAACGCCCCGTCAAGCAGGTCGCCGGCAATGGCATCAGTGATATATTGCTCAAGGCCATAACCAACTTCAATGTTAACGTCCCGCGGCGGATTGGGATAAAAGACCACCAGCAGACCGTTGTCAATGCCTTCCTTGCCAATCTCCCAGCTCTCAAAAATTTTAACCGCCGCCACATGCGCGTTTTCATCATAATAACGATACTGGTCATCGTTAATGATGGCCACGGCCAGCTCGTTAGACGTCTGTCGCTCATAATTGTTGATTATGGTGTTCAGACTATCGATTTCAGCTGATTTAAGAACGACCGCATAGTCGTAAACACCGCCTCTGGTTTCCTTAGGTACTGGCTGGCCACTTTGGGACACAACATTGAAGGTTGAGATTAAAACCAACAGACAGATCAACAGCATAACTTTTTTCATGATAATTCCTCCAAAAAAGGTTATAGTGTTTAATTAAATTAATTAAAGAACAAAAAAATAATCTCCTAAAATTAACACACTGCGGCTCTTAAGTCAAGACAAAAAATATCCGGCTATAAAACCGGATATTATTAAAAATCGATTAAAAAATGCCTCTAAAGCATCACATACTCCAGGTCATTGTCGCCCACCTTTTTTGAATAACCAATCATTATCTCCAGATCAGATAATTCTGTTTTCAGTATCTCGCGGATCTTTTGCAGGTCTTGGATATAGGTTGTTTCTTCTTGCTCCGCATCTGCAAAATTCTTACTACCGCCGTAGCCGCCGCAGTCCCAGTGACCGAGAATCAAGACCTTTTTAACCTGGTGCAGGCCTTGGCAGACTCTTCTAATGTCGGCGACAAGTAATGAACGCTGGGTTTCGTTTTCAAGCAACCTTTTAGCGGGAGCTGGTAGGCAGGTGAGGTCAAAATCTTTGATGCCTAAGGCATCTTCAACAAACTGCTGATCTGAGACTCGGAAACGGAAATCAAAACAGCGGATTAACAGCAAATCACAGTGATGGGTGTTAAGGCTGGTATTTTTTATTACATAATTCATATAAAAAAATTAATTTTGAATGGCTTTTTGATCCTGTTTTTTTAAAATATAAGAAAGAATCGGCGGCGTTAACAAAGTTGATAAAATAACCATAATTACAATAACTGAAAAAATTTCATCATTAACAACTCCAAGAGATTTGCCAATGGAAGCAAAAATTAATCCAACTTCACCTCTCGGGACCATACCAAAACCAACCAAATTACGATTAACTCTACCAGCAACAAAACCAGTCACATACTTACCAATAAAAGCGACAGCGGTTATACCTAAAGCAACGAGTAAAATAGGTAAATTAAACATTGTCTCCAATCTAACTTGAGCACCAGTTAAAACAAAAAAGATTGGCACTAAAAAATAACTCAAAGGTTCAATTAAATCTTCAATGTGTCGATGGGCATGCGGTTCAATTGTGTGTTCAATCTTTTCTTTTACTTCTTGGGACATATTATCACAAACCAATTTCAGCTCTTCAACAACTTTCGGGTCTTTAAAATAACTAAAATGCACCGGATCAAGAACCAGGCCAGCGGCAAAAGCGCCAACAATCGGCGCTAAGCCGATTTTCTGGGCCAGATAGGCAAAGATTAAACCAAAACTAACTGCTAAGGTAAACTTCATGCCAACACCGGTATGAATTTTGGAAAATAATTTTCCAATTTTTGGGGCAAATAGCTGACCTAAAAATATAGCACCAGCTAAAAATAAAACAGCCTTGGCAGTTATCCAACCAATCATTCCAAAACTCACCGCACCTAGAGTGACAATAGCCGATACAACAGCCAAAATAATCAAGCCTAAAACATCATCAATCACAGCCGCACCTAAAATAATTTGCGCCTCTGGTAACTGCAACTTTCCAAGATCACGAAATACTCTGGCAGTAATGCCGACCGAAGTGGCGGTCAGTGCCGCACCTAAAAACAAATAAGCGTTGCTTGATAAGCCGGGCATCAACCACGGCCCAACTAAGTACGTACCTAAAACAAAAGGCACAACTACACCAACAATTGCCACAATAAAAGCACGTAAACCCACTTGACGCATCTTTTGAATATTTGACTCTAATCCGATCTGAAAAAGTAAAATTACCACGCCTAATTCAGACAAAAAACTTATAAACGTATTATTCTTGATTGGCTCAAAAAGATGAATACCCAATAAAACCAGATTACCGATTACCACGCCAATTACTAACTCGCCTAAAACCGACGGCTGGCCGAAGCGTTCGACTAAACCAGCGATTTTTGCAACAATTAGAATAACCGCGATCCATAAAAAAGTTTCGGCAAACTGAGCTGTATGCCCGCCAGCTGTTTCAGTATTTCCAGATTCACTTGCAAGAGCAAATCCACCGATTGAGCATAAAAAAATACTCATTAAAAAAACAAAAAAAATACTTTTTTTATTTATTAATTTAAACATAATTTTTTTATTATTTTTTATATTTAATAGGTAAAACAAAACGGTAATTAATTCCAATCAAATTACCGATTTTAAAGAATTAGATATGCCCACTAGGATGATTACTGCCAAATTGGCGATGTTTGCGTGCCACTTTCAAACGTGTTAGCTCTTTTTGGAGTTTGGCTGCTAACACGGCATATTCCTGAGCATCAGCGCGTTTTTCCTTCATTAAATTCTCTGCTCGTGCTCTGGCTTCTTCAGCTCTACTCTCATCAATTTCATCAACTCTTTCTGCAGTATTTGCCAGAACGACAATCTTATTCTCGGACTGCACCTCAACAAAACCACCAGAAATAGCCATGGGAATTTCTTGACCATCCTTTTTAACAATAAGTTCACCAGCGGTTAAAACAGAAACTAAAGGAATGTGGTGTGGCAAAACAGCAATTTGCCCAGTCTTAGTAGGCAAAATTACCTCATCAATTTCATCATTATAAACTGTTCTTTCTTGTGTTGTGATTTCAAATTTTATTTTATCCATAGTTAATATAATTTTTGCTATTGTCTAACTTCATCAATAGTTCCTTTCATATAAAAATTCTGTTCTGGGACATCATCGTGTTTACCAGCTAAAATCTCCTTAAAACCACGAATGGTTTCTTTTAAAGGCACGTATTTACCAGGCTGACCAGTAAAAGTTTCAGCCACAAAGAATGGTTGCGATAAAAATTTCTGAATTTTGCGAGCGCGAGCCACAACTAATTTGTCTTCTTCTGATAATTCTTCAATGCCCAAAATGGCAATAATATCTTGCAGATCTTTATAGCGCTGTAATACTTTTTGAACTTCACGCGCTACCTGATAGTGTTCCTCCCCGATTAATTGTGGGTCGAGAATCGTCGAGGTAGAATCCAAAGGATCAACTGCTGGATAGAGACCCAATTCTGACAGAGCACGTGACAAAACAACAGTAGAATCAAGGTGGCCAAAGGTAGTAGCCGGCGCCGGATCAGTTAAGTCATCGGCCGGCACGTAAATCGCCTGCATGGAAGTAATAGAACCGTTCTTGGTGGAAGTAATGCGCTCCTGCAATTCACCCATTTCAGTAGCTAAAGTTGGTTGATAACCAACTGCTGAAGGAATACGTCCAAGTAGCGCCGAAACTTCAGAACCAGCTTGGGTAAAACGGAAAATATTATCAATAAATAACAATACATCCTGTTTTTCTTCATCACGGAAATATTCTGCCATAGCGAGCGCCGACAAAGCCACGCGCGCCCGGGAACCAGGCGGTTCATTCATCTGACCAAACACTAAGGCCGTCTTATTTAAAACACCCGACTCTTTCATGTCAATATATAAATCATTACCTTCTCTAGTTCTCTCACCCACACCAGCAAAAACGGATATGCCGCCATGCTCTTGAGCAATACTCCGTATTAATTCAGTAATAACAACTGTTTTGCCAACACCAGCACCTCCAAAAAGTCCTACCTTGCCGCCTTTGACAATCGGAGCGATTAAATCAATAACCTTAATACCGGTTTCCAAAATTTCAGTTTTAGTCGACTGGTCAGTAAATTTAGGAGCTGGACGATGAATTGGATACTTAATTTTGGTTTTAATTTTATCTTCAATACCATCAATAGGTTCACCCAACAAATTAAACATCCGGCCCAGAGTTTCTTTGCCAACCGGCACCATGATCGGGCTGTTGGTGTCAACCACCTCCATGCCGCGTGCTAAGCCGTCACTCGAGCCCATAGCCACGCACCGCACCATGTTCGCACCAATATGTTGCTGGACTTCCAAAACTAATTTCTTCGACTTGCCATCTTTAGTATCGCTGCTTAAATTAATCTCTAATGAATCATACAAAGCCGGCAATTTCTCCTCAAAACGGACATCAATAACCGGACCAATAATCTGGACTATTTTACCTTTATTTTCTTGATGATGATTTTGTTCTTTTGACATAAGATGTTTTTTATTATTAAATCCAAATTTCAAAATCCAAATTTCAAATTTTTTCTTTTTATACAATTATTCATTTGACATTTGAGTTTTGAATTTTAGATTTACATTATTTATTCTTTTCCATTGCTACTTTAGCGGTAGAAATTTCCGCAATTTCCTGGGTTATGCCAGCTTGTCTAGCTTGGTTATAGGACAGTGTTAAATCAAAAATCAAATCTGACGCAGCATCGGAAGCATTGCGCATAGCCATCATCCGTGCCGAATGTTCTGAAGCATCAGATTCTAACACAGCTTGATAAATTTGCGTCTCAATCAACTTTGGCAAAATTTCATCCAAAACCTTTGCTCGATTTGGCTCAAATAAATATTCAACCTCTATCGTCTCTTTTCTAGTCTGATTGGTTTGTTGCTCGCTGACGACCCCCAAAAATTCATCTTTCACCTGCTCGATCGGTAATAACTTTTTAACTCGCGCTTCCTGTTTTAATGATGAAACATAATCAGTATAAGCAACAGCCACTAAATCATATTTACCCTCAAGATAGTCAGTGAGGAGCATTTTGGCAAGAGGCAATATTTCCTCAATCTGAGAAGTGACATCTGGTTTAATAAATTCAGCTGTGACCTGCTGGCCATAGCGTGTTTTTACCAAACTACCTTTTTTACCCAATAGAATTACTTCGGCAGTCGCTGAAGCGTGAACCAAATTTTGTTCTTTAAGGAAATTTACTGCTTCCGCCACCACCTGATTATTAAAGACCCCGCACAAACCACGATTGGAGCTGATCAAAACTAAAGCAACTTTCTGAATTTTTTCGCGAGGAGCCAATAATTGATGATAACGACTGGCTTCATCTTGAGAAAGGTTTTTCACTAACTGCCAAGCCAGGTCTGCGTAGCGACGACTTAAAAGCACACGTGACACAGATTTGCGCATCTTCGCAGCCGAAACCAACTCCATTGCCTTAGTGATTTTACGGGTGCTGGTAATGGATTTGATCCGTCTTTTAATTGTTCTTTTTTCTTGAGCCATACGGCAACAATTTTCAATTTTGAATTTTTAATTTTTAAATAATTTTTAATGACCTAATTTTCAAACTATGTTTAAAATTATCTACCTTAATCTCTCATTCCCTTTTTTAAATGGAGGTTAAATGTGGTCTTCACTTAACACAAATTTGTTATCTGTTAGCTGCTATTTGTTAACTGATTTGAATTCTTCAATCGCTTTCTTTAACCCAGCTTCAATTTCTGGAGTCAGTTCTTTTTTAGTTGCCAGTTCTTTAATCAAATTACTCTTATCCTGATCTAAAAATTTATGAAAATTATTTTCCCAATCCTTTAGTTCTTCCACTGGCACACTATCAAGATAGCCATTAGTAGCAGCATATAAAATTGCCACTTGATGCTCAACAGCCATCGGTTGATATTGTGGTTGTTTTAATATTTCCACCAATCTCTTGCCGCGTTCAAGTTGCTTTCTTGTCGCTTCATCAAGATCAGATCCAAACTGGGCAAAAGCCGCCAACTCCCGATACTGTGACAAATCAAGTCGTAATTTACCAGCAACTTTTTTCATCGCTTTAACCTGTGCTTTGGAACCGACACGAGACACTGAAATACCAACGTTCAACGCCGGCCTGACGCCCTGGTAAAAAAGATCTGATTCCAAATAAATTTGACCGTCAGTAATAGAAATAACATTAGTGGGAATATAAGCTGAAACATCACCGGCTTGGGTCTCAATTACTGGCAAAGCCGTTAAACTGCCGCCACCGTAATTTTTATTCATTTTAGCTGCACGTTCCAAAAGACGGGAATGTAAATAGAAAATATCACCCGGATAGGCTTCACGGCCGGGCGGTCGTTTTAAGAGTAAGGAAATCTCCCGATAAGCAACGGCATGTTTTGATAAATCATCATAAATACATAGAACATCCTTACCTTGATCCATAAAATACTCGCCCATAGCACAACCAGCATAAGGCGCAATAAAAGAAAGAGCTGCCGGATCAGATGCACCAGCCACGACCACAATTGTATGCTTCATAGCGTCGTGTTTCTTTAACTCAGCCACAATCTTGGCCGCTTTTGATTCCTTCTGACCAATGGCCACGTAAATACAAATAACATTTTTACCTTTTTGATTAATAATTGTGTCAAGTGCAATGGCAGTCTTACCTGTTTGACGGTCGCCAATAATTAACTCTCGTTGCCCACGACCAATGGGAATCATAGAATCAATAGCCTTAAGGCCAGTTTGCAAGGGCGTGGTCACTGGTTCACGGGTAATAACACCAGACGCTATTCTCTCAATTGGGTAATGACTCTTGGCCTTAAATTCTTTGTCACCGTCCAATGGTTCACCCAACGGATTAACAACACGGCCAATTAGATCTTCACCTACTGGTACTTCCAAAATACGACCCGTTGATTTTACAGTATCTCCTTCTTTAATGCCTGTCGCTTCGCCTAAAATCATGGCACCAATTAAATCTTCTTCGAGATTCAGAGCCACACCAATCACACCATTACCAAAATCCAACATTTCACTCATTTTAACTTCTTTCAAGCCGGAAACGCGAGCGATACCATCACCTACCTCAACCACTTCGCCAACTGCTTCGGAGACCACACTATTTTGGAAACGACTAATTTCTTCTTTAAGTTGTTTAATTAAATCATCTTTAGCAACGTTCATATTAATTATATTTTATTTTTAATAATTTGTTCTTTAAAAGCAATTAATTGCCTCTTTAAACTACCATCATATAGCCAATTATCGACTTCCACAACAGCACCACCTAAAATTGCATTATCCAGTTCATTTAACACATCAATACGCGCTACCTCTCGCCGCTGATTTTGACAATGATTTAAAATAGCCTTTTTAAAATTAGTAATCTCAGTAGACGAAAGTTTTCTAACACTGGAAATTTTAGCTTCAACCACTCCTTCTGCAGTGCAATAATATTTTTCAAACTCTTTAATAATCTGATTAGACTTGCTTAAATTATTATGGCTAAACAACAACTCCACAAAAGCTTTAATAATTTCTTTGGCTTCACGACTATCAGCAGCCTTCAGTTTCTCATACAGAAATTTAGCATAAATTTTAGGTTTGATTTTCATAAACTATTTATGACTTCTTATTAAAATCACCAACAATACTCTCAACAATTTTTTTATCAATCTTTTCATCAACAGTTTTACTTAGCACTTTAGTTGTTAAAGCGACAACTAAGTCGGTCACCTCTTCTTTAATTTCTTGACGCATCTTTTGTTTTTCATCTTCTAAGCGTTCCTTAGCTTCTTGAATTATGGTATTAGCCTTTTGAGTTGTTTCCTGCAATAAAAACTGGCGATTCTTTTCTGATTTATCGTGCGCTTCGTTGATTATTTCCTGAGCTTCCTTTTTAACCCTGGCGATTTCCTGGGCTTTTGTTTCCTCAAGCTTCTTTAGATCACTTTCAATCTTTTTGGCATCAGCCAAACTTTTTTCAATTTTGGCTGACCGTTCATTCAAAGCGCTGGTTAACGGTTTATATACCCATTTAGCCAAAACTAATAAAACAACGGCAAAATTAATTATCTGCGCAATAAAAATTTTCCAATTAATACCTAAAGCTTCGACAAATCCTTTATTTTCAACGGCTTGATGCGCTGCTTCTTCAGCTGCATAAGCAATTTGAATTAAATCCATATAATAAACTTATTAAAATTAATGGGGAATATTGAATGTAGAATGTCAGTGTTGAGTGGTCAACATTCTACATTCTACATTCTATATTCGCACGGTGGGGATGTAATCTGTCACAATTAAATGACCAGACACGCCCCCACCGTTAGAAAATTTTTACAAAGTAAACACAACAACCAAGGAATAAATAGCAATTGCTTCAGCGAAAGCTGCACCCAATAACATCGGTACGAAAAGCTTATCAGCCGATTCTGGGTTGCGACCAACCGACTCCATGGCTTTGGTCACGATCTTACCAATGGCAATCGCCGGAAAAATACCGCCAATGGCCATGGTTAAGCCCTTCATAAATATTTTTACTACTTCTGGTTCTAACATATTTTTTGACCTTTCTTGGTTAACCAGCTGTGTATTTATTTTTATTAAGTATTTTTTACAGTGCCAGAAAACCAATTAACTTAATAAACAAAAAAATTAATGATGCTCAGCGGTCGCTACTTCCAAAAACACTAGCGTCAGCATGGCAAAAATTGTGGCTTGAATGAATCCAACTAATAATTCCAGAAACATAAATGGCAGCGGTACAAAATAGGCAATGAGAGAAGCTAAAACGGTTAATAGGACCTCACCGGCAAAAATGTTTCCAAATAACCGAAGCGATAATGAAGCCATTTTAGCAATCTCAGAAAAAATTTCAATCAACCCGACAAAAAATTCTACAAAAGCGACAAAAAATCCGATCGGTTTCCTAAGCTTAACGCTTTTCCAAATCCCGGCCAGGTTAACAAATTTATTAGCGTGTTTAAAAAAGCCAATGGTTATAATACCAAAAACGTGAGTGGCAATAATTGCAAAAACCGCTAAAGCAAGCGTGGTATTAATATCACTTGTCGCTGGTCTTAAAAAAGGAACAAGGACAGTCTGACCATGATGTTCTTCCCATAAACCAATCGTCCCTGTCCCCGGCAATTGCCCCAACCAGTTGGAAAACAAGACAAAAATAAAGAGCGTCGCCACTAATGGCAAAAATTTTTCTGATTTTTTGCGATTATGTGTAACCTGATCGAGATAACCCAACAAAAAATCAATTATGCTTTCCAAAACATTCTGCAATCCTTTAGGCACTGACTTGATCTTAGTTTGTCTAAAGACTAACGCCAATGTAACAAAAAAAATCACAGCTAAAAAACTATTAATCAAAGAATTGGTGACCGGAAAACTGCCGATATGAAAAATAGGTTCAGCACTTAAACTAATATTCATAACTTAATAGTTTTTATCTATGATTTTAAATTATTAATTAAGATTATCTTTTTTATCTCGTTGATTATCTGTGGGATAGACCATTTCCTTTATTCTTTCCGATTTCTTCCAGACCAAGTAAACTGCGCTGCCGATACCCAATAGTCCGCCTAAAAAGGTGAAAACAAAATCACTGGAAATTTTTCTATCCAAATAGCGCCCAACCAGAGTAAAAAAAATAACTGGCAAAGCAATCGTATATGCCAGCTCCCAGCCAATGGCGCTTGCGAGCAGCATCTTTCTTTTCTGGCTTGGATCAATTTTAAACATGCAATGAAATTATCAAAATTTGAACAATTTTCCAAAACTTCTGCAATCTTTCTATTTTCAGTTTAATATTCTATAAAAAAAAATTGAACTGGTCAAGACTAAAATTTTTTTTTGGCTAATTTAAGCTATTTTTTCTGATCCTTTTCTTTACCAATATAAATACGAACTTGTTTGATTAATTTATCAAAAGCCATGTCTAAAGCTTCTCTGATAGTATGATCGTCTTCAGAAGCAGTAAAGCTTTTACCGGCTAAAGTAAAAATAAATTCAACTTGATAGGCTGATTTTTTAGCAAATTGCTCGGCTTTGACATCAAGTTTAAACTGATCAATTGCTCTGCCGGCACATAATTTTTCTAAACGTTTAATTTTCTCTTTTAAGTAATCTTCCAAAAAAAATTTTTCTTTTTCTTCAATACTCTTTAGATAAAAATTAACATTCATATTCTTTATGTTAAACCAATAATTTTTTTAATTGCTGATAGATTCTTGTCGGCGATGCGACTTGCTTTGGCAGCGCCTAAACGCAAAATCTTTTCTATATATTTTTTATCTTTTAACAATTCTTCTCTTTTTTTTCTAATTGGGTTTAAAAAAGCAATAATTGATTCTGCTAAAACAGGCTTGAGTTCTGAATATTTTAATTGACCTTTTTGATAATCAACTTCAAACTTCTTAATCAGCTTTTCGTCTTGAACAAATTCTTTTAATAAATAAAGTAAATTCTGACCACCACCACTACCTTGAACGTTCCCGCTATCAGTGGTAGCACTCTTAATCTTACTTATTATTGTCTCTGGTGAATCAGACAAAGCAATATAGGATTTTGAACCCAAAGACTTAGACATTTTTTTATTAGGATCTGACAAAGACATAATTCTCTTAGCTTGACTCAACTTAGGTTGTGGCTCGGGGAAAAATTGACCAAAACGATTGTTAAATTTGCGGGCGATTAAACGTGCCAGCTCGACATGTTGAACCTGATCCTCGCCAACCGGCACTATTCCTGCCTTATAGAGTAAAATATCAGCTGCCATCAAAACCGGATAATCAAAAAGACCCATATTGATATTGGCTTGCTGTCTTAAAGCTTTATCTTTATATTGAGTCATCCTTTCCAGCTCTGAGACCGGCGTTAAACAATTAAAAATCCAAGCCAACTCAGTGTGTTCAGAAACATGTGACTGAACAAAAATAATTGATTTCTCGGGATCAAGGCCACAAGCTAAAAAATCAACAGCAGTATCAAAAATTTGTTGCTGTTTTTTCTTGGGGTCAAAATCTTCAGTTAGTGAATGATAATCAACTACGCAAAAAATTGCTTGATAATCAGTCTGCATTTCTACCCACTGTTTAAGGGCGCCTAAATAATTACCTATATGGAGTTCGCCAGTCGGTTGAATACCGGAAAAAAGTATTGGTTTCATATGTTTTTATTGTAACTGATTTTTGCCTGGCTGTAAACTAAAAAACGAGTTAATTTCTCGTTTTTAAAGCATCGGATGTCTTTAAAAAATATTTCAATAAAATTAAATTCTAACAACTTGACCTGAATCGGCATTGACTCTAATTTTGTCTCCATCATTAAATATCTGAGTAGCAATTTTTGTGCCAATAACACAAGGAATCTTTAGTTCTCGCGCCATGATAGCAGCGTGGCAGGTTATGCCACCTTGATCAGTCACAATCGCTGCCGCTTTTTTCATGGCCGGCACCAGCACCGGTACGGTTTTTTCAGAAACCAAAATATCACCAAATTCCATTTTAGCCATGTCTTCTAGATCATTAATTATTTTAACCTTGCCCGTCACTTGTCCACCATAGGCAGTCTGCCCAATCAAATTATTTTGAGACAAATCAACTTGTTTTGGTTTGAAAAACTGCAGTGCCATTTTTTTTGCCTCAGCACCAGTATAAATTTTAATCTTATGATCAGTTAAAACTATAATTGAATGCTGAATACGAGCATTAAGTTCATGAACGTTATGTTTATTATCAACCAAAGCGGCTTTCATTTCCTGAGGCAGAATATGCCTAACCTGAATCGGGGTTAAATGTAACCGCTTGGCAATCTCATGAATTAATTTATCCATATAAAAATAAGACTGATACAAGATGTCTTTTCTTTTATTTTTCCACCACATTAATAACTGAGCATTTTTAAAAAGATAACCTAACTTTTCATCTTTATCAAGCTCGCACTCGCGCCAATATCTTCTTTGTTTAGCAGCAAAATCTTTTCGAGCAAGCTTCATCTTTTTCAATTCTTTGAACGGATCTATTTTTCTGGAAAGTAAGTCTTTAGCTTGATCTGTAAAATATTCTTCAGTCCAAGCTTGACCCTCATAATCAAAAGGCAACCAGCAATACTTTTTAGTGTGGTCCGCAATAAGCTTCTTTGAATAACTATTATTGAGCTTCCTCTTTGATTTAATCAGCATCTCAAGAAAATCAATTTGTTCTTGTTCACGGACAGTAGTGCGATTAAGTGTAGTCATGACAAAAAAATATTCACCAACTTGATTCTCTTTTTTCAACTTTTTTAACTTAACTAGCAATAATTTTTTTAGATATTCAGAAAAAAGATTATTCTGCCCCTCCGGAGCATTGGGCACCCAGCCATATAAATACATCGCAAAATAAAGCTTTCGGTATTGAAGATAAAGACTCAATAGTTGATGATTGTTTTTTTTACTTAAATCGCTCCGATAAACAGAGTGGCTAAAATTAATCAATTTACAACAAGAGGCTTCTAGTTTTTTTAAACAGTGTTGAACCCATTTTTTGTCAGCCATGATTCTCTTAATGGTCTTTTTGGCAACTAAATCAAATCGCTTATTATCGACCGCCCAACGATTTACACGTTGACGCCATTCACCAACCGCCGAACCAAAATTCAAACCAGTTATTTTTTGAAAGTGAAAACAAAGCATTTCACTCAACATTAGCAAAGGCCAAATAGAAACATTATAATTTGAGGTAGCATAACTAAATTTTTTTGGATCCAATTTTACCATAAATTATTTACGTTTCATTATATAAATTGATTTGTTGTGAAAGGAATAACTAGGATCCTGGTCAATCTGAATTATCTTAAAAAATTTTTTAAATATCTTTTCATAATCACCTTGATAAAGCTGGGTAAATTTTGCATCCAGGCCTAAGTTAAAAGATAAAGCACGATAAACTGCTTGATCTATCTTTTTACGCTTCAAGAAATTAAGCAGTGACTGTTCATACCACCCAAACTTGATCTGCCACTTTTGTTGATCAAAATATTCTTTATTATGATTATTAATAAAGGCTTGATAAATAATTTCTTTATTGGAAAAATTCTTAAACCAGCCTGGCTTTTTTCGATAAAATTCGATCAGCGCTTTAAACTTCCCAGAGCGGATTTCCTTAGGTAAAAAAGACTTGTTCACCAAATAATAGCAACCATAAAGATAATAACCACCATCTTTTAAATAATCATGAACATTTTTATGAAAAGATAAATAGTCTTTAAAGGCGATATTGTCCAAAGCTTCATCACTGATCACAAGATCAAAATAATTTTTTTTAAATGGCTGGTCAAGCCAATTGCCTATTTTAAGCCGCTCTTTTGTTGGTTCGGTTTTCATAACGGTTTCCATAGCCTGAAACATTTCACGATTAACATCAAGACAGGTGACTTGAAACTGGTGGCGGTTAAGCAGGTCGCGAAATTCCGGCGTTGAACCTAAAATTAAAGCGTGCTTATTTCTTTTCTTACCAAATACTTTCTGCAAAAATTGGGAATATTTTTTAACTTCAAAAGGTGAAGGACGCCACGGCGGCGTCACTTTCAACCAGACGTCGGCATATTTTTTCCAATTTTTATTAAATACCTTTTTAGACATATTATTTTTTAACTTGACCAAAGAAAAATAACGCATAATTCTTGGTGAAAAAGAAATTATCAGCTTGTTTAACCGGCATTAGCTGAAAAAAAACTGTCATGTTTTTTTCCAATACCTCTTTCTCAACAAAAGTATGAATGATGTTGCTACGAAACCACCACATGGCGTCAAAAGCTTTTTGTGAAAGCTCACCTTTTTTATAATATAAATACAAATGATCAAACAATTTTTTCATATATAAACGACATTGCTTTCTATTGTAAATCTTAGGTTTTAGCTCACTGTTAATATAGAGTGATAAGAACATGTCAAACCAATGAGATACACCACGATCGAATTTTTGGGTTATTTTTTTGACCGAATCTGGCGCAATCTTTGAATTAAAAACAAATTCCCTAATAATCAAATAACCATCTTTTTTTAAAAGCCGATGATTTTCTTTAAAAAAACGGCTGTGATCTTTAACACTGATATTATTAGTGACGCCGTCGCCAATGACAACATCAAAAGAATTATCAGCTAAACCAGATTCCAACCAATCGCCAATAATTATTTTTTCTTTTTTATGACCAGCATATCTCATGAGTTTATTGCATTTCACAATCATATCAGTGCTAACGTCAAGAGTAACTAAACTACCACCTAATTCTAAAACCAAATCCCTAATTTCCGGCGTTGCCCCTAGAACTAAAGCTTTGAAATGCTTTTTATTTTTAACAGCTTTCATTATAAGCTCTCGGTAAACAGCGATAATACCTTTCGCGGCTGATGGTGCACCTGGATAATTTGAGCGCTCCATAGTTCTTTGATCAGCAATTTTATCCCGCCATTCTTTTTGTTTTCTTTTAGTTATTGACATAAATTATTTCTTTTTAGCTAAATAAAAACGAGAAAGTACTTGTTCACCCGGAAACTCGTCCAAAATTTTAAAGTATTTTTCAAAAGATGATAAATAAGTTTCTTTTTTAAAAATTACTGCCTGTTTTTTACTATTCAGATAGATCTTGAGGCCAGCTAATTCCTTCTCGGTAATTCTGTTTTGTTTGTACCAATTATCAAGCAGAGTCAGGTGCTTCTTTAAATTATCAGAATAATCCTGATAATATATTTTTTCATCTTTTGCCCGCCACGTGCTCAAAAGAAGTAGCCAGCGTAAATCATTAACATTGATATTTTTTTGGTGATCATAATGACTAATAATTTCAGCGAAACTTTTAAATTGAAAGGTTTTATCAAAATAGCCAGTTTGCTCAAAAAAATAGCCAGTATTTTTTAACCAATGATTAATATTTAGAAATAATTTTGGCAAGTCTACTCTGGACACCATGTTAACTGCCCAATCTGATAAAACTAAATCAAAATGATTTTGAGGAAGAGAAGCTTTTAACCAGTCGGCATTAATCAAAACTTCTTGGGCATAATTTTGTTTCATAAACCGGCGCATGGCAAGCTGCATGTTATGGTTGATGTCAATACTGGTTAAATGCCAACCTCGGGCTAAACACAAATCACGTAATTCCGGAGTCGAACCCAACACCAAAGTTTTTATGTTTTTCTTTTTTATAAGCTGACTTAAATACTTTCGATAAATTTTTATCGAATATGGTGAAACACGCCCGGGCGGCAAAGTCACTCGCCAGTTTTTGACTAAGCTGGGAATAGAATTATCTGGAAAATATTGGCTTAAATTTTTTTTAAGCGTCATATTTTTTCTTTAATAAATAAGCTGGCATCTGCATAGCACAAAAATGATAATCCTGACATTGCTCTAGTGGGGATATTTCAAAATCTTTGCTTAATAAATCTTCTAAATGATCTTTAAATAATAACATCATGTATTTGTGAGCATTACTATGCGCATCTTGATACCAATTAAAAAAATCTTTTATTTCATATTTTTTGTTAATTTTCAAAAGCTCCTGGTAAACAGCATATGAATCAACTATAGTCGGCGATCTCAGACAAGGATTTATATAACTGGAATATTTCAAATAATTAAAAAGTTCTATGTCAGATAATTGACCCTCTCGACGGGCGGCAAAATAATTTCCAACCTGTTCTGGAGTAATCATTTTGTTGCTAGTAACCGCTACAACCTCTCGGGTTAAAAAATAACCACCAGGACTCAATATCTTACTAATTTTATTAAGTAATTTTATAAGTTCATCCAAATTTAAAATTTGATTTAAAGAAGCATCGCCAAGAACCAAATCAAATTCACCTTCTTTAAATTTAGTGGTCAGCCAATTAGAAACCAGGTAGTGTTCGTTTTTCTCTGTTTGGTGCATTAACTTCTCCATTGCCAAAATCATGCCTTCATTCAAATCACAAACCGTAACTTCATAGCCGTGACTGGCCAGCAGATCACGAAACTCGGGCGTGGAGCCGAGAGTTAAGGCTTTAGGATTTGCTTTTTTAGCCTTGATTGTTTTAATAACTTTCTCCCAAATTTTAAGCTGAGTTGGACATGGTCGTGAAGGCGGCTTAACTAGATCAACCCATGACCGAGCCATAATTTCCCAGGTTTCTTTGTTTTGTGCCAGAGACATATTTATTGCTTCCTTTTTAGTTTATAAATCCGAGACAGCTGACGGTAAACTGGGTGACAGGTGTCAGGCAGATACTTTTCAATTACAAAATATTTTTTAAGTAATTTTTCATCTTCTTGGCCACTGTAGCCATAGGCCCAATATTTATGGCGTGGAATTATTTTTAAGGTTGCATCATTTAATTTTTTAATTTTTTGATCATTTTTCGCTAAAAATTTTAGTCTGGCAAAAAGCCGGTCGGCACTGACCTGTTTATTTTGACTGCCGCAACAAAAAACACCAAATGACCACAGATCACTGACCACTTTATCAGTCAATTTCTTTTGACTCATTTTCACAATCACCTTGTCTAAATCTAACAAGGCTTTTTTGTTAAAATAACTGAAAAAACGAGTAATAAAATAACCATCTTTTTTTAGTAAATCATTGATATGCTGATACATTTGAAGTAAATCCCGACGGGGCACATTGCCAGTGACAAAATCACCAAAAACCAAATCGTAATAATTTTGCCTTAAGGGCGCGGTCGTCCAGCTTGCTTTAATCCAGGTTTCATTGTCTGTTTTTCTTTTCATTAAATTCGTCATGGCAATAATCATTTCCATATTAATGTCACACACCGTCACTTTAAGCTGATGATATTTAGCAAACAAGTCTCGCAACTCTGGCGTCGAACCCAACAACAGCACTTGAACATTGTTTTTATTTTTAATTGCTTCGAACATTAGTTTTTTAAAAGCCATAATATTGCCGAGAGAGGGCCGGGAGGGTGGATAAATTTTTAGCCAGGTTGCGGCAAAATTCCGCCAGGCTGCAGTATATTTTTTTTGAAGTGATTGAGGCATACTATTTTTTCTTTAAAAAATAAACAGGGCAAAGATATGACAAGCGATGATCAGAAGCGTGTTTTTTGGCTGTGATCTGGAAATATTTTTTTAGCTTTTTTTCTTCATTAATTTCTGCGTCCTGAAACCAAGTTTTTTCAAAAGGATAATCTGCAATAAATCTTTGATACAAAATTTTATATTTTCTTCTGTTAGAAAGTGCTTGCTTACGGATCATCTGCTTAATAATTTGTCTAACACTTCTAAAGTCAAATTGTTTTAGTTTTTTATTCCAAACCACTGACTGCAAGGCAAATTGAAACTCGCAGATATTAGGATCTTTTTGATCGGCATAATGTGTGACAACAGCGCTTGCTTTTAAATTATGATCAAGCATTATGTGGCGAGTTATAAATAAGCCATCTTTTTTTAATAATCTTTTTATCTCTAAGTAAAACTGGCTGCGCAAATTGAGGGGGATATTGGAAATAACAAAATCACCCAAGATATAATCAAAATAATTTGTCTTTAAAGGTGTTTCAAGCCAGTTGGCAATAACCCATGTTTCAGCAGCGCTTTTATAAGAGTATTTCATTAGTCGCGAGGTTGAGACAAGCATCTCTAAATTCATGTCACAGGCAACCACTTCACATTTTAACTCATGTCCGAGATCACGATATCTAGGTGTGGCGCCCAAAACCAAAACTCTAGCGCCGGTTCTCATAACTTTCTTCATTAAAGCAACTTCACCAAAGGATGGTATTATTGGTTCGCGGTAAATATGCCATTGATCAGCAATCTTTTTAAACCAGTTAATGTTTGAATTCATAAATGGTTGAGTTTTAGTAAGTGGTAGCCAGTAGTAAGTAACAGGGAGTAAGTAGTCGGTAAGCTATAGTCGTAAGTCATAAGTCAGCCGATTATTTGACTTGCATCAGCCAAATCGGAAAACACTGATCATTGCATCTAAAATAGCAATCAGCTAAAACTTTTTTATTCAGAATCTTAAAATATCTTTTTATTTGCTTTTCGACCTCAACTTCCCAAGAGACGCTCCAGGTTTTTTTCATCGGTTGCCACATCTGCCACATATCGTTAAGCAAAACGTTTAGTTTTTTATCGGGATGAACAAAATGATCTTTTCTAAAAAATTTGTTTAAACCTTTTATAATTAAAGACAAATCTATTAATTTCTTCCTGTAATTAAAAGTTAAGTTATGAAGATAAACTAAAAGTTCTATAGACATACAGGAACGATCGCGATAAAAGTCACTGGGGACGTCTTTAAATTTATTAAGAACAATCTCATAATCTTCAAATGGAAAATCTTGTGGCACCACCTCAATCTTGCTGATAAAATAACCGCTGTTTTTTAATACACGGACAATCTCTTTTAAAAATCTATCTTGCAAATTCCCAGGGACATTTGACAAAACAACATCTCCCATGGCTGCGTCAAAATAATGATCCTGAAAAGGCAAGTCGCACCAATTGCCGCGCACCACGATCTCATTTGGATTCTTGTGCTTCATAATCGAAGTCATGGCGAGAATCATTTCCAAATTTAAATCAATAAAAGCAACTTCAAATTTTTCTTCAAAGGCTAAATCCCTAAGTTCTGGCGTGGAACCAAAAATTAAAACTCGCGGTTTTCTTTTTAAACCACGTTTAGCTGTTCTTAAGTGCCGGCGATATTCGGCAATGGCACTTTGAGAAGGCCGGCCCGGCGGCCGATAATATTTCTGCCACCTCTGAGCATAATCTTTCCATGGCTCGGCAAAAGTTTCTTTAGACATATATATAAATCTACCGCGAAATACCTTAAAAATCAATAATAAAAATTTATTTTGTCATACTGAGCCTGTCGAAGTATGAGCATGTCTGCCCACCGAATCGGATGGTCAAAGTATAAGTCTGTCACCCTTCGACAAGCTCAGGATAACATTGATAAATATAGTAAATCAAAAATTACCAACTGCCACTACTGCCGCCGCCACCAGACATGCCACCGCCAAAACCACCAAAACCACCACCACCTGAGCCGCCGCCAAAATGCCCGCCACCAGCCCACCAGGGCACATGACCCTTGGCCTTGCCAGTTCGATATTGTTTAGAAACGACATAATCAAAAAGCAAACCAACTGGAATTAAAATCGCTATTGAAGTTAAACCAAAATACATAAAACCTTTAAACAAACCAAGAATCACACCAACTACGGCGCCGATGACTCCCCCGAGCCACCATGATTTACTACGCGCCAAAATAGCAGACAGCCACATAATTACCATCATGCCCAACCAGATTATACCTTCCCAAAAAGAGTCCGAATGTTTGTTACCGCTGCTTGACTGACTGGGGACTGCTTCACCTTGAGTCGCGGATATAATTTTATCAACTGCGCCGTCAATACCTTGATAAAAATTATCTGCCTGAAAAGCCGGTTTCATGATTTGATTAAAAATCCAACTGGCCTGAGCATCGGTCAAAGCGCCTTCTAAACCATAGCCAACCTCAATTCTCATTTTCCGGTCATCTTTGGCAATTAAAATCATCACGCCATTATCGCTACCTTTCTTACCAACACCCCATTCTTGAAAAAGATTTTCTGCAAAATTCTCAATAGTATCGCCTTGCAAATCTTTGATAATAATGACGGTTATTTCATGACTTGATTGTTTTTCAAATTCACCGAGTTTGTTCTCTAATAATTGCTTCTGGTCAGTGCTTAAAACACCAGCATAATCATTAACAAAGCCGGTAGGCGTGCCGGGATTATAATATGCCCCAGCCGTGCTGCCTAAAAACAGCACGGCTGAAACAATAAGAACAATTTTTAACAAAAATAGTTTCATTTATTCAGTCTGAAGATCAACTTGTGGGGCATTTTCTGTGCCAGCTTGGGCCTCAAAATACACCTTAGTCCCATAACCTAATTGCTTGGCGATCAAGTTGGTGGGAAATCTTTTAATGGCCACATTAAAACTATTAACAACATCATTATAGCGCTTACGTTCAACACTGATTCTATTTTCCGTACCTTCAAGCTGAGCCATCAGTGTTTGCACATTCTCCGCTGATTTTAACTGCGGATAATTTTCCATGACAGCCAAGAGTCTCGCTAAGGAACCTTCAACAGCAGTAGCGGCTTCAGCTTTCGCATCAGCACTGGCGGCACCGGCATAACGCGTGCGGGCTTCTGCCAATTCGGTAAATATTTTTTGTTCCTGAGTCATGACGCCTTTTACTGATTCCACTAAATTAGGAATCAGATCAAAACGGCGCTGATATTGCGTTTCGACTTGTGCCCACTGATTATTAACTGCTTCGTTGGCAGTCACCAGCCGATTATAGGTCAGCCAATAGTAGCCGCCGATAATCACCAAGATCGCCACCAAGATAATTAGAGCTTTCTTCATAATTTTTTGGTTAATTAATTATTGATAATTTTTTACGACCTAAATTTTAGTTAATATTTTTTAGTCGCCGGTGTTGTTAGTCGTCTGTTGTCAATCATATCTATACCTGTATCACCACTGGCAAAACCATAGGCCGCTTTTCAGTCTTGGAAAAAACAAACTGCCCGACATCGTTGCGTATTTTATTCTTAAGATAGTCATCTTGCAACGGCACATTTGGGTCAACAAGGTCGAAAATTTTGCGTACTTTCTTGCGCACTTGCTCAATTAGTTCTTTATTTTCTTTCAGATAGACAAAACCGCGAGAAATAATGTCTGGATTGTGAACGAGCTTATTATTTTTCTTACTAACAGTAGCAATCACTACAATCATACCATCCCCGGCTAAAATTTGCCGATCACGTAAAACGACATGCTGTAAATTAGTCACACCTAAACCATCAACAAAAACCGGATCAGTCACAACCTTTGTCTCCAGCACTCGACCGCCTCTTTTATTAAATTCTAAAACTGAACCATTATCTGGTACAAAGACATGCTTGTCGTCATAACCAATATCATAACCAATCTTGGCCACTTCTTTAAGCATAAAATGATTGGCATAAACCGGCACCAGATAATCTGGCTTAATTTGTTTAATAATTTCTCTGACATCACTGGCGGTTGCATGACCACCGGCATGCACATCCATTATATCAGAATGAATAACGTTATCACTTTGGCGATAAATTAAATCTTTTAATTTTTGCACGGTTCGCTCGTTGCCGGGAATAACTGAAGAAGAAAAAATAACAGTATCACTCTTTTTGAATTTAATGTGCCGGTGTTCTCCATTTGCGATCCGAGCTAAAACTGCGTTTTCTTCACCTTGCGCCCCAGTACACATGACAATAATCTTTTTATCCGGATAATCATTAACCTGATTAATTAAAATCAAATTTTTCAGGTCGAATTTGATATAACCAAGCTTTTTGGCTATTTCTACATTGGTCTTCATACTGAAACCATCGACCGCTACTTTTTTTCCATGTTTTTCTGCTATTTCTAAGACCACCTTGATTCTTTCAACCATCGAAGAAAAAGTACCAATGACTACTCTCCCAGGAGAATTAGCAATAATGGTCTCTAGATTTTTGTACATTATCTTTTCAGAAACCGGCGGTTTCAGATAATTAACTCCCAAACTTTCAAGCATTAAAATACTTGGTTTTCTTACTTTTGAAAGTTGACGATAATCCAGGGGACGACCAATCGGGTCATGTTCAATTTTCCAGTCACCTGGATGAACAACTGAGGCTACTGGTGTTTCTAAAATGATACCCATGGCATCCATAATACTGTGCGAAACAGGAAAGGCTTGAAAAATAAACTTACCAAGGCTCAATCTTTGGTTGTAGTCGTTGACGATCTTGGTTTTCAAATTTTTAGCCCCGCCTTTGTGATAATCCTCAACTCGAGCTTTAATCATATGAATCGTTAAATTGCTGCCGATCAAAATTGGATTACCCAACTTTTCAACAATAAACGGCACCGCACCAATATGATCTAAATGGCCATGAGTAAAAATTACAGCTCTAATTTTCTTTTCTTTACCCCTTAAATAATCGGTGTTAGGAATAACATAATCAATACCTGGCATATCCTCTTCAGGAAATTGCAGACCAATATCAATAACGACAATATCATTACCATATTCAAAAACAGTCATATTACGACCAACTTCTTCACAACCACCTAAGGGAATTATCTTTAAAACTCCACCATCATAACGTTGCGTTGGTTGTCTATTTTCATTTGCTCTTGAATAGTAATTCTGATGTGATTGGTGTCTTTGTCGATCAGAAAAATTTCTCTTTAGTCTTTCAGATGAACTTCGTACTTGGGAATGTGTTTTTTGTTTTGTATTTCTTTGTGTAATCATAAACTATTTGTTTGATATATAAACATATAAACATTAGGTGTTTACTTCTAAAAAAATAATAAATATGTTTTTAGAATCTTAATTAATTATTAACTTTAAAGATTATCTTTAAAGTGAAGTGTGCGACCAAGTTTTTAAGCAAAATTAATCTGCCTCGACTTTTTTTTGGTCTATATTGAAAAATTTTAACTAATAAATACTAACTTCTGAGATTAAAAGCTAGCCGGCCATAATTTGCCTTGAGGGAGAGTCGAACTCCCGAAGGGTTGCCCCCGCTAGCTCCCTTGCCCATCATCAAATGCCCTCGAGAGGATTCGAACCTCCAATTCTTTGCAGAAACTAGCTCCTGAAGCTAGCGCGTATACCAATTCCGCCACGAGGGCAATTGGTGAGGGGTGAACTAGCGCGTATACCCGCCTGCCTTAACCTAATAATGAAAACATGATAAAGGTGTTCGAATAACATCTAACCCTTTCACTTGAGTTATCAGACTAATAAGGCATCGGTGGGCAGACCAATTCCCTGCCTGTCGGCAGGCGACGCGAAATTACATAAATTACCAAAGTTTTTTCCGTGTTTCAATATACCAATTACCAATATCATCAAAACGATCTTGGGGGGTCAAAATCCTAAACATGTTAATGCCTTTAACTTTTTCAGAAACGACATAGGTATAAGTTGGGTTGTAGAGAAAGATGGCCGGAACCTCTGGAGCAATAATGTTTTGAAAATGAATATATTTATCATTCTTAACTGCTGTGTCAGATGTTTTTCTGGCTTCTTCTAAAACCTGATCAGCTTCTTTATTGGCATAAAGCGCTAGATTTAGACCAGGATCTTCAATTTGCGACGAATGCCAAAATGGATAAGGATCGGGGTCCGCACCAACAATTTCCCCAAAAATCAAAGCTTGATAATTGCGCGGTTTGATAATATTTTTCTGAATTTGCGCTGGGTCTGATTCTTCAAGGTTAACTTTAACACCAATACTCTGCCAATTTTTCTTTATGATTTCAGCAATACTTAAATTATTTTTGCGGTTAGCAACTGTCAGATTTACTACTAATTCTATTTTATCTTTATTAGTTCTAATAGAAGCCCCCTCGGCTAATTTCCAACCCTCATTCTCTAACAACTCTTTAGCTTTATCAGGATTATATGAAAACTTTTCAATGCCTGGATGATAACCGGGATAACCGGGTAATAATGGACCATTGATTACTTTTGCTTCTCCTTTTAAGACATTGTTGACAATCGTCTCTTTATCAATAGCATAAGCCAAAGCCTGGCGCACATTTACGTTTCTTAAAATTTCATTTTGACGTTGATTTAAAAAAACGGCAGTATACTGAGGTAAAAATAGGGTGTAATATTTTAAATCTAAACGACTAATTAATTCTTTCCGATCATCTTGAGAAAGATAACTTAAACCGTCAATATTTTTGTTCTTTAAAGCAGTAACGGCTGATATTGAATCCGGGTAAAACTTAAAAATTATTTTTTCTAAATTCGGTGAACCAAAATGATATTTTTTATTAGCAACAAGGGTATAAGATTTGATATGACCTTTATCATCTTTAATTAACGATTCAAATAAGTAAGGACCAAGACCAACCGGCTTTAAATTTAAAGAGGCGAGCCTGGCATTGGTTGGCTCAATTTCCGACCAAAGATGTTCTGGTAAAATACCAATTGTTAAATTTTCAAGAAAAGGTGTAAAGGGCTCGTTTAATGTAAAGCGCACTTGATACTCATTTAGTTTCTCAACTTTTACCCCATTAAAAGCTGGACTGAGTGGACTGCTATAACTGCTATCCTGAACAGCGCTAGCAATTGTAAAAACTACATCGTCAGCATTAAAATCCTCTCCGTCTGACCATTTAATGTCCCTCTTTAAATTAAAAGTATAATTTTTTTCATCAGCAGATTTTTCCCAATTCTCTGCCAAATCAGTAATCAGTTGCTGCTCACGATCAAATTTCAGTAATCCCGCATACATCAAGCGCGTTAAATCAAGATCAACTTGGTTCAAACTAGCATATAACGGATTAATAAGAGAAGGGCTACCAACAACACCTTCACTATATGTCCCACCAAAATCTGGTGCACGACCAATATCGCTTGTCCACCAGGTAAAAATCAAAAAAACTAATGAAATAGTAAATAATAAAAAAGACAGTCTCACCACTAACCATTGGCCACGAGTTAAAATTTTAGGAAGATATTTGAATTGTTTTAATTTTGGTCTTTGATTGTTACTAATTGTTTTAACCAAATCTTCATCAAATTTATTTTGTTTGCGAAAATGACTTTGCAGTCGCGAGATCTTAGTAACAAATCTCAATTTTCTAAAAAAACCCATCAGATGTCTACCTGAAGATTGAAAAAAAAATTTCATAATAAATAAATGGATTTATCCAAATCTGATAAAAATTTAACTGCTGGTTCTAAATTATAAACCAGTCATCTAAAAACTAAGCTCTTAAAAAAGCATTTAGGAGGAAATAATAAGGCGAACAATGCCTAAAGCAAATAGAAGAATAGCTAAAATAATAGTCAAAACAAAAATTACTTTTTCCGCGCCTCGCTTGGTCAAATAAGCAGTGTTCTCACCACCAAAAGCAGCACCTAATCCAGAACCTCGCTGTTGCAGCAGAATACCAATCATTAACATAAAAGCAATAACAATTTGAATTATTTTTAAAATCTCAATCATATTTTTTAGTCTAAATTTATTTAAGCATAACAAATAATCGATTTAGTGTCAAGATTAAGCATAAAATCAAAAAAATACTTATTAAAGATTGTTTTTTATTATTTGAGCTTTCTTGCGCCCAACAACGGCTTCTAAATCTTCAGTGCTGGCTTCTCTTGTTCCCTGGACGGAACCAAAGTGGGCTAATATTTTTTTCTTGAGAACTGGGCCAATGCCTGGCAATTCATCAAGCACCGAATGGTTAGCACTTTTCCGTTGTCGTAAACCAAAATAAGAAATGGCAAAACGATGGGCTTCATCTCTTAACAGCTGAATTAATTTTAAAACATCAGAGTCCCTGGATAAAATTAAGGGTCTCTTCTGAGTAGGTAAGTAAATCTCCTCTTGACGTTTTGCCAAAGACAAAACGGGCACATTTACCTTATATTCTTTAAATAGTTTCAAAGCCATATTAAGCTGAGGACGTCCCCCATCAAGAATGACTAAATCGGGTTTGGGCCAATTCGTGTCCTCTAAATTATTTTTTTTATCCAGCCGGAAACGTCGGCTTATTACCTCCCGCATCATTCCGACGTCGTTTGGTTGAACATCATTATTAATTTTAAATTTGCGGTATTGTTTTTTATCAAGCAAACCTCGTGTCAAAACAACCATCGAACCCACGGCGAGCTTGCCTTGAATATTAGAGATATCATAACACTCGATTCTTTCAAGTTTATTTTTTGAGTTAATAATTTTCTGTAGTTCCTCAAGTGCCTCGCTGGTTGATTTCTCTTTTTTCTGCCAGCTGGCTGCCAAGTTACGGTAAAACTCCCGCGCGTTTAACTCACCCAGATCAAGAAGTTTTTTCTTTTGACCCATCTGAACGCTGATTATTTTATACTGACTCATGATAGGCGCTTGATTTTTGTTGATCACAATTTCCTGCGGTAGGTCACCGGCCAGCGAATAATACTTCTCCATAAATTCAGAAATAATTTCTCGACCATCTTTATCAGCAATGTTGGACAGACGGAAATTCAAACTATTAAGCAGCTTGCCATGACGCACCACAAACACATGGACAATAGCTAAATCAGGAAAAACTACTAAACTTAAATAATCCTGATTAAGATTTTTGACACTAATAATTTTCTGCTTCAGGCCTATCTGTTCTATTGCCCTTAACTGATCCCTGATTTTAGCCGCTTTTTCATAGTCTTTTCTGGCTGACAAGGCAGTCATCTGTTGTTTAAGATCGGCTAAAACCTCTTGAGTATTTCCTTTTAAAAACTGAGTAATATTTTTAAAAACACTTTGGTAGTCCTTTAAATCAGCCACACCTAAACAAGCGCCGGGGCAGCGATGGATCTGATAATTAAAACATGGGCGCGGTCGGGCCGTTACTTTCTGTTGAGGCTTGAGACAAACAGGAAAAACCTTGTTGATCGTTTTTAATAAATCACGCGCTAAAACACTGGAAGTAAAAGGGCCAAAATATTTATCACGAGACGGACGATTCTTCTGCCGGCTGCCCCGCCGGCGCGTTAAATATATTTCCGGCCATTTAAGAGTATAATCAATTTTTATGTAAACATAGCTCTTATCATCCTTAAAAACTATATTATACTTCGGCTGATGCTTTTGAATTAAATTGGCTTCTAAAAGTAGCGCTTCCTCTTCATTAGAAACCACAATATAATCAAGACTAAAAATTTCCTGAAGCATTTGTTGTTTTTGGGGAGTTAAAGCACGGTATTGATTTTGGTATGACTGCAGACGTTTCTTTAAATCTAGAGCCTTGCCTATATAGATCACTGCCTGTGATTTATTTTTAAATAAATAAACACCGGGTAAGTGTGGAATTAATTTTTTCTTTAATATTTCCTGATACATAAACTAATTTATCATTAAAAACGAGGACTATTTAACTGTCTTGACACCTTAAACGTTATTTGATACTTTATCTTGATATGTTTAATGATTTAAAGGCTAAAAAAATTTATAGTGCCTTAAAAAGCGCTAGCCGGATATTACTCATCACTCATCAGACAGCTGACGGTGATGCCTTGGGCTCTGTCTCAGCTCTGGCTCAACTGGCGGCCGCTCTCGGCAAAGATTTTTTTATTTTCACAAAAGGTCCACTGACAACCAATTTATATTTTTTGCCTTTTATTGAGAAGATCGAAACTGATATGAAAATACTCCAAGAAAAAACTTTTGATTTAATGGTTATACTTGATACTGGTGATTTGACTCATACTGGCATTTCTGATTATTTAAAAAAAATATTGGCTGTCGCTGATATTCCTTTAATAAACATCGATCATCATTATACCAATAACATCTTAACTGATTTTGACCTGGTAGTACCAGAAGCTTCATCGACCGCAGAAATATTATATAATTTTTTTACCGTCAATAATATCGAGCTCAACCGACACTTGGCCACTGCTCTCCTAACTGGCATTATAACCGATACAGAAAATTTTTCTAATCCAGCCACAACTGACAAGGCTTTAAAAGCTGCAGCTGAACTAGTTAATGCGGGAGGACAATTTAATTTAATTACGCGCCACGTTTTCCGTCAACGTTCAATCAGTACGCTCAAAGTTTGGGGGCGTATCTTCTCACGATTATCAATTAATCCGCGAACTGGTATTGCCAAAACTATTATTACGCAAGATGATTTGAGAGACTGGGATATTGATGACGAAGCAGTGGAAGGTATTTCAAATTTTTTAAAAAATATAGAAGGTGTAAAATTTGTTTTGGTATTAAAGGAAAAAAATGATGGTACCTTAAGAGGTAGTCTGCGCACCACCAGAGATGATATTGATGTCGCGAAATTAGCGCTGGCCTTAGGTGGTGGTGGTCATAAAAAAGCCGCTGGTTTTTCCATCAAAGGCACGCTCAAACGCGACGATCAAGATAATTGGTACATCGACTAATAAACTGGAATAATTTTTTTCCTCACAATCTTGGATTACTGTCAATTTTTATATAAAATAAAAAACTAGTAGTATCATATCCCTACTAGTATTTATGTAGAGCTCTGTCACTCCTGTGTTAAATCCTTTAATGCTTTTTCTAGCCTTAAAACAGTAACCTTATCTTTAGCGGAATGAGGTGATTCTTTAAATTTTTTTGTAACCTTTTCAGGATGTTTGTTACAAATATGACCAAAGAGCCATTCTCAAACACCGCTCTCTTTGTTACAATAAGGACACTTCTCACCCATTTTTGATTACTCCTCTATTAAAGTACTTAATTATATTGATAATACTCTTCATATAATATGTCAATATTATTTGGCAATTTGACAAACCTTTAAACCATATTCTAAAATTAAGTCACGAGTAAATTTTTTACAAATTTATACACAGGCCTTTCCGGTGGTCCATCGGAAAAAATAATCAGGGAAAGCGGTGTAAATCCGCTGCTGTGCCGCAACTGTAACTCTGCCCATATTTTGTGGATAAATATGTGAAGAGAAGCCAGATGACTGATACTGTGTTTTATTAACTAATAACTCTTCGAGCTAAAGAGTTTAGGTTTTTATGCCTAATCATCCGCCCTCAAAAGAGTGGGATTTTTTATTTTATGAAAAAAACTCTAAATTTTTTCCTAATTGGTATTATTCTGACAATGCCACTTTTTTCATCAGCAATCAATGTCACGACTGAATCAATAACTTATTTAAAAAGTAAAACCAATAATCCTTGGGTAACGATGGCTTTAGTGGCGGCGGGTGAAAATACTGGTAATGTTGATTATCTAAAAAATGTCACTGAAACTGAAGCTGTCAAATTAGCAGCACCTATTTTAGCAATAACAGCACTTGGGCAAGATCCGAGATCTTTTGGTGCACAAAATTTAGTCTCTCAGTTAAAAAAAACATATAAACAAAATCAACTGGGTGATACTGCCACCATGAATGATGATATTTTTGGTTTGTTGGCCCTTGTGTCAGCTGGCGAAAATAACGAGGACTTGGTCGTGAATGGTACTAAAAATTTTATTCTTAATCACCAAAACAGCGATGGCGGCTGGGGCTTTCAAGTTAATGGTTCATCAGATACCAACATGACTGCCATGGCAATTATGGCCTTAATAAAAGCTGGTGAAGATGGTGAGAAGATTAATCAGGCTGTAAATTATTTAAAAAATTCACAAAATAATGACGGTGGTTTTCCATATGATAAATCAAGCACTTGGAGTTCAGTCTCCGATGCTTCTTCCGATGCTTGGGTAATTTCCGCTATCTATTGTCTGGGACAAGATCCATATAATTGGACGAAAAACGGAAAAAACCCAGTTGATCATTTAAAATCATTACTAGCTAATGAAGGCTACTTTCATTATCAAACAGGAAGTAATGAAGACTCATTTTCTACCATCACTACTGCTTATGCCGTGATTGCTTTGTCTGGAAAATATTATCCAATTAACACAATTAACGTTAGACTAAAAGAATATGCTTTCCGTATTGAAGGCTCTAGTGAGACTATTTGTAGCGGTCAAATCGGGGCAGTAACTGCGCTTGATATTGTAAAAAATGCTCAAGAAATCTGCAGCTTCAATTATCTAATTGAAAATATGAGTTTCGGACCTTATTTAAAAAAAATAAACACTGATGAAGCACAGGGTTTAAAAGGCTGGCTTTATTTAGTCAACTATAATTCACCCACAGTTGGCGCCGCTGATTATCAACTTCAAGAAAATGACGAGGTAATCTGGTTCTATGGTGAGTGGACTGATCAACCGCTTAAGATAAGCGTTGATAAAACCGAGGTTGGACAAAATGAAAATATCACAGCCACGGTCAACTTTTTTAGTCAATCTGGTTGGCAACCACTAACCGGCGCTCAAATCTTAGATAAAGTTACAGATAGTAGTGGTCAAACCATTCTATCGTTCACTGATGGCTATTATCGATTATCAGCCAAAAAAAATGGCTTCATAAGAAGTAATCAAATTAATTTAAAAGTCGGCAATCCTCAAGAAAATTCAGTCTCATTAAAAGTTGAGATTGAAAAGGGCCAAGTTGCTGGCGATGAAACCAATGGTTCAGGAACAATTTCATTCTCTGTTGAACCAAATGAGTTAAACTTTGGTAAGTTAAAAAACGGCGCTAACAGTTCCCAAAAACTAAAAATAACTAACAATGGCAGCACCGCCATGCATATTGAAGCTAAGGTGGACGGTGATGAACTTTTTCGCAATAACTTACAGCTTAATGATAAGTTCTGGCTTTACTTTTCTGAAAATTTAGAACAAAATCAAAATCGCGATATTACCGCACAATTGTCAGTTCCAGCAAGCTATGGTGGTAGTGCTGGTTCCAAGCAAGGTGCTCTCATTTTTTGGGCGATGGCACAGTAAAAAAATGCGAATATAAAAATAAAAAACTATGAGTTTTCATTTTTAACTGTCGTGGCTCTGTCATGACCTCGCAGACTGCGGGATAACAGTGAAATGGTCATTCTAATATTTAATTTTTCACTTTAAATTTATTTATGTCTTCATGTAAATATTTAACTAGATACTTGATATTTCTGCTGCTCCTATTACCATTGTTGACTAAGGCTGCCGGCTTAGCCGTTACGCCAGCAAAAGTCAATTTAGAGATGACTACTGGCCAAGAAAAAAATGTCTCACTCGAAGTTGAAAACACCAGCAGTAATGTTAATCTCTATGACGTCTGGCTAGACGACGAATTTAATTTTATTAAAATTACCCCTCAAAGTTTTACCTTAGAAAGTGGGGAAAAGAAAAAGATAAACCTTATTATTACCGGAGAAAGAGAACTGAGTTTAGCCACAACAATTTCGATTATTGGCCGACCGCTTGGCATTCAAGAATTCAATTTAACGCCGGGCATAAAAATTCCGCTTAGTATAAGCATCGCCCCCCAACAAAAAAAACTAATAAATGAGTATCTTATCTATACTATCTTAAGTTTAATGGTCCTGACTGTTGTTGTGTGGCTCATAATACTGACACGTCTTAAAACAAAGAAAAAAACGAAAAACTTATTTTTAAATTAAATTAAAAAAAACAGCCTTTAAAAAAGGCTGTTTTAAAAATATAAACTTATTCCAATACTACTTTCTCAAGTTTAATTCTATTACTAAGAAATTTTTCTG
The DNA here is from genome assembly GCA_964434055.1 of uncultured Gammaproteobacteria bacterium. GTDB lineage: Bacteria > Patescibacteriota > Patescibacteriia > UBA2196 > CAYSSY01 > CAYSSY01. The sequence goes on from CAYSSY010000003.1 coordinate 32,354, forward strand.
CGATTTGCTGAAAATGTGGGGTAATATCAGTCACAAAATAAGCAGCATTACTGGCTTTATCTTTTAAAATCTCTTCTTTTAATGCCACATGTGAATCTAAATATTTTTTAACTTCTTGAGCGACGCTCTGAGCAGAATCAATTATCCTAACTCTCTTACCAATTGCTTTTTGAATTATTTTTTTAATCAATGGATAATGAGTACAACCGAGAATTAGGGTATCAACATTTTTAGTTTTCAGACCTTGTAAATATTTTTTTACAATTCTTTTAGTTTCAGCCTCGTCTAACCAACCTTCTTCAACAAGTGACACTAAAAGTGGACAAGCCTGAGAAGTAACTACCATCTGAGTGCCACCAAGCTCTTTTATTTTTTTTTCATAAATTCCACTGTTAATGGTGGCCCGTGTGCCAATAACTGCAATTCTTTTTTTAGTACTGACCTTAAGTGCCTCTTTAACTGCCGGGGTCACAACTTCAAAAATCGGCAATGAAAAATTTTTTCTTAAAACTTCCATGGCATTGGTTGAAGCTGTATTGCAGGCAACAATGATAATCTGTGCCCCTTTTTCCATTAAAAATTTAGTGTCGCCTAAAGCATAATTCTCCACCATCTCCCGACTTTTATTACCATAAGGTGTCCGGGCTGTATCGCCTAAATATAAAAAAGGCAAATCCGGCATCTGTCTGATCACTTCTTTAACAACGGTCAAACCGCCTAAACCTGAATCAAAAATACCTAGCATATTGGCTTATTATTTTAATAGTTTAATTAACTGATTATGAATTCTACCATTACTAACTAATAAATGTCTAGCATTAAAACCGGGATACTGGCCACCTAAATCAGTAATCTTTGCCCCGGCTTCTTGAGCAATAACCAATCCGGCGCCTAAGTCTTTTATCTCTTGCCAACCAGTTAAATCAAAATAAGCATCGAAATGACCTTGGGCTAAATAGCATAAACTCAAAGAGCCTAAACCCATAACACGGAAACGATAAAAATGTTCCATAACTCTTTTCATACGCTCATTGGTTATTTTGTGCTCTTTCTTATTTAATAAACTTAGACGTGTTATATCTAAATAGATGATTGAATCGCTTAATTTACTAATTGAAGAAACCTTAATTTTTTTGTGGTTATAATAAGCACCGTGACCTTTTTCTGCCCACCATGAATCCTTGGTCCCTGGCTGATAAACAACTCCCAAAAGCGGTTTTTCCTGGTACCACAGACCAATAGCTGTCGTAAAAAATTTAATACCAGACTGAAAATATTTACTACCATCAATAGCATCAATCACCCAAGTATAGGGTGACTGTTGATTTATATTTTTGGTTTCTTCTCTAATAATATTGTGTCCGGGACACTTTTTTAATATTTTTTCGCTGACACTTTTTTCTATAGCAAAATCTATTTCAGAAGCAATATCTCTTTTCACTGTCTTACTGACAAAATGATGCTTCTTATTGAGGGTAGTTAAAACTTGGTCACCGCTCTCGCGAGCTAGATTAAGAGTAAATTTTAAAAGTGGCGACATATTTTTAATTTAAGACATCTAAATTAACACATAACTGATCCTGCCAGATCATCTCTGGATAGCTCCTCAGAATATCTCTCGTGTACAACCTCCTTTTTTCATAAGTTACCTCATCTTTAGCCTCAAATTTGACGGTAATATAGGGACCATTTTGGGAATAGCGAAAAACCATCATACCGTCTTTGAAATCAGCGCGCACACCGTCATCACCAGGTATAATTGAATCATCAGTAATCTCAGCGTCCTGAAAATCATTTTTAAACCTAACAGCTAAATTTTTAATAACATCCTTTTTCTTGTCATCAGGACAACCAATTTTTATCTCTGGTGACGAAATGTATCTGGGAAATTTATCAACTAAATTGGCTAGGGAAATCTTTTTTTCTGATAAATATTCTAAAACTCTCAGTGCAGCGTAACAGCCATCATCATGACCATAAGCATTATCAGCGAAAAAGAAATGACCGGAGAGTTCACCGCCAAAAGCCGCTTTTTCTGTAGCAATTTTACTTTTAATAAATGAATGACCAGTACGCCAAATTATTGGTTGACCACCCTCCTGTAAAATAACCTCCCGGACCACCTGGGAACATAAAGTATTATAAATAATTTTCGATTTTGGAAATCTTTCCAAAATTTCTTTGGCAAAAATTGCCACCAAAACATCGTTCCATAAAATTCTTCCTTTTGAATCAACAACCCCTAAGCGATCACCATCGCCGTCAAAGGCAAAACCTAAATCAGCCCCCTCTTTTAGAACTTCTTCGCCTAAACTCTTCATATATTTTTCATCGGTTGGATCAGGCGTGCCTTTAGGGAAACTACCATCAACCTCTAAATTTTTGCCAATGACCTGACACTTGGCTTTCTTAAAAATATCAACCACAAATAGACCAGTGGTCCCATGCCGGCCATCAATTACAATTTTATATTTTTTCTTAATAGCTACCCTTTTGAGTAAATCATGGATATAGTCTTTTTTGATGTCTTTCTTAACTAACTTTCCAATTTTTTTACTGATAAAAAAATTCTCCTGTTCAACATAAGATCTAATTTCCTGAACGTCATCCTCCATGGTTGTCTGCGAATAACCAACACCTAATTTGAAGCCATTAAAATTATAGGGATTATGCGAAGCGGTCATAATCGCCCCACCATTAGTCTGAAAACGATATTGACCATAATACATCATTTGAGTCATGATCATCCCTAAATCAATAATATCGACACCGGTTGAGAGTAAACCCCTGATAAAAGCCGGTAAATATTCTTCGCCACTTAAACGGCAGTCACGTCCAACAACCGCCTGTTTAATTTTGCGACGCTTTAAAAAAGTACCGAAAGCTTTGCCTATGACTTCCATTTTTTCGACGTCAAAATCTTTACCCGCCTCACCGCGGATATCATAATTTCTAAAAACAAAAGGATTTATCTGCATAAAATTAATTTTTATTTAACTTATAAAATAACTCTTTACCTTTTTGTAAAATTTCCCCAGCTGTTTTTTTATCAGCAGCACCAGCAATAATTCTAAAAAGTCCAACCTCGGTCTGCGAACCGCGGAAAAAAAGCCAAGTATTCTGATTATAGTAAATTTTTAAACCACCAGAACAACCTCTAAAATATTTTAGCTGTGGCTCATATTTTCTAAAATAATGAACAATCTTATCAATTATCTGTTGATTGTCTCCTATTCGACCAATGACTCCAGTTCGCACTTCATAAAATTCAGGATACTCAGCAACTAGTTCGGTTAATGATTTTTTTTCTTCAGCCATTAAAGAAATAATCAGCAATAGTGACAGTAAACCATCGCGACAAGTTGTACCACGGACAATAACTCCACCATTACTACCTTCGCCGCCAATCGGACTTTTTAAATCTCTCATCTTTTCAACCACGTTTGTCTCTCCAACATCAACTTCAACAATTTTAGCATGATATTTTTTGGCTATCATTTTAACAACTGGTAGTGTTGGTAAATTGGAAACGACTGTTGATCTTTTATCGTGACAATGTCTTAAATAACTATCAACACATAAAGCTAAACTGTAATGACCGCAGACAATATGGCCACGCTTTCTTGAAAAATTATTTGTTGGTAAAACAAATTCTGCTCGATCAGCATCACAATCAAAACCTACTCCCAAGTTTGCTTGGCAACGATCGACATCTTCAACTAGTTTAATTAAAGTTTCGGAATTCGGTTCTATCTTTCTTTTAAAAATCCCAATTTTTGTATTAATGCCAATATACTTAAGTTCTAATTTCTTAAATAATGGCGCCACAATTACACTGGCCGCTCCGCCATTAGGATCAACAACAATTTTGAAACCTGATTTTTTAATTAGACGCAGTCGCCTTAAGCCAATAATTTTAAAAACATCAGTCAAATATTTCTTTCTGATGTCCTTTTCTTTATTAATCACATTACCTTTTTTAACTAAAAAAATCGTCTCACCCGAAGAATTGTGAGCTGACTTAATAACCAAAGCTGCTTCACGTTCAGTTAAAATTCCCCCGTTTTTTTGCAATAACTTAAAACCATTATAATGCGGCTCATTATGAGAAGCAGTAATAATAATACCACCTTGAGCTTTATAAACACGCACAGCTAATTGTACCATTGGCGTTGTTGCTATACCAACATCAACAATATCAATTCCAAGACTAATCAACTCAGTCTTTAAAATTTTGTTTACTAATTCACCTGATGGCCGAGAATCGCGTCCGACAACTATTTTAACGTGCTGATTTTTTTTTCTCAAATATTCGGCATAAGCCCGGGCATAGCCAACTATTATTTGCCGATTAAAACTTTGACCAAAGATGCCGCGCACCCCCGACAACGATTCAACTAAAAAATCTTGTGACATATATTACTCAGTTTTTAAAATTATTTCCACTTGGCTAATTCTTCCTTATTGAAAACTACTAAAGCACCTAAAGCCCACCAAGTTAAAACAAGTGATATTAACCAACCAATAAACGGCAGTGAGGTAATAATAACTAACACCAAAACACCAATGATCATTGACACCATCATTTGTGGATCTTTCCGACCAAGTGCTTTCAATAAAGCATAGCCCAAAGAAATACCGACAAAAACCTTGGCCAAATAAAGACTAATTAAGTAAGTAGCAATCATAATTAAAGCCACAGGCAGACCAATTAGCGTGAAAATCAAGGCTAAAGCTATAACAGGCACAACGATAAAGAAAAGTAAACCTCTGCCAATATTGGCCCAAATGTTGGTAATCATCTGATCACCAACTTTTCCAACAACCTTAGGTATAAAAGAAACGAGGATCAAACCGACAACCAATAGAGCAAAAAAATTAAAAACCCGGCTCATAACCCAAGCTGTAGTAATTACTTTTTTTACTTTTTCTTTATTAATAACTGGTTTAATTTGAGGTAAATTGTGAGTAACATTACCTTTAATAACCGCTCCATCTTTAATGTCAGCCTGGTCTTGGGCTGTATAAGTCAAATCACTGGCTAGCTCGGCATTAGGATAAACAACCAGCTTACCACTTTCTTGTGCATTGCCTAAATAAGCGTTAACTGGTCCACTAAACTCTCCTGCTAAAATCAGACTACCACCACCAACTAAAACTTCCTTCCCAATCTTACCCCTTAAATCTAGAGCACCGGCACCAGCAGTCACTGATCCAGTAATTTCACTTTTTTCCTCTAAAGTTAAAGTGCCAGCTCCAGCTAAAATATTCTTGCCGACCAACCCGCTGATGTCTAAAGTGCTTCCAACAGCTCTAATATTTCCTTCAACTTCACCACTGACTTTGACACTACTGCCAGCAGCAAAAACATCGCCAGTCACCTTGCCGCTAATAATTACCGAGGCACCGACCACAAAAACATCACCGTCAATTGTACCAGCCACTTCAACTGTTGCCCCCGCCTTGTATAAATTACCAGTTAAAACCTCCTCTTTCCCAATATAAATCACCTCCTGCATTTTAGGACCTGCTGCCTGAGTAAAAAAAATCGGAGCTAATATCACTAGACAAATTATTACGAAGAATAAAAATATTTTCTTGGCCTTCATATATTTTTTTAATATTAATTTTTATAGTTTTTCTTTTCTTAATAATATCACTAAACATGCATCTGGGGCAAATAAAAAAACTCGGCAGTTTATAATAAACTCCCGAGTTAGAATTCATGAATACAAAAGAATTACTTTGTGAATACCAACCGTTTGGTGTGCACTAGGCCATTGGCCACTAACGAATAAATATATGTTCCGCTGGCAACCTGCAAGCCTGCACTATTGGTGCCATCCCAGAGGGTGGTGTGTTTACCTGGTGCCAACCGGTTATTGATCAATGTCCTGATCTCACGACCAAGCAGATCATAGATAACCAATCGGACATAGCCGGACATTGGAATAGAAAACTCAATCGTCGTTACGGGATTAAAAGGATTGGGATAATTCTGTGCCAGAACATAGCCGTTGGGTTGAGAGTGTTCTTTTTCGATCCCAGTCGGCAAAGAACCCTTTGAAATCAGATAGTTTGGCCCAATGTATTCCGTGCCGTTATAAAAAACCCATCTCAGTCGGTACCAAATGTTGTTGTATAGAAACTTATCGACGTTATAACGACACCCATAATTGGTTGTCGCTGGATAATTACCGCGACCGTCTTTTCGTATAACTCCTAATTGCCAAGTCATGCCGCAATCAAAACTTACGTCCAAATAGACGTAAAGGGTTTCGATCTCGTAATAGGTAACCCAACGTACTGAATCACTAGTTGGCGTGCAATAAGCACTCACCAACTCAAATCTCCCCATATTGACCTCACCAGCCATAACCTGGTTTGCTGCGCCGGATACCATACTGATAGCCACTAAAGCTGCCAAAACCAATAACCAGTTCTGTCTCATGGTTTACTTCCTCCATTAATGAAATGTGGGTTTTAAAAAATCCCTTTTTAAAAGGGCAGGATATGATTGATAAATTTTAAGAAGTCTAACATTTAAAAATAATCCTGTCAAGAGTAAAATAGCCTTTTATCAACTTATTTATTGGTACGTCTTTTAGACTCAGCCTGGCGCACTCTTTTTTCATCAAGACCAAAGTGATGAGCAATCTCATGCCAGACGGTATCTTTTACTAATTCTTTTATAGCTTCTGCACTTTTAGCAACCATTAAAATTGAATTCTTAAAAATGGTTATTTTATCAGGTAACACGGCTGAGTAATTAATACCCCGCATATTCTGTGGTACGCCCTCATACAATCCAAAAAGTAGTTGATCTGATCTTAAATTAACTTTTTGCTTTTGCAAGGCACTGGGTTCAGCTTCAACTATGATACTCACATTATTCAACTTCTTTAAAAATCTTTCTGGAATAGCAGCCACGCCTTGTTGCACTAATTGTTCAAATAATTCATCGTCCATAATATTATTTTTTATTTATCTTGCTAAAAAATAAACAGATACTTAATATCAGATTGATTATCAGTGACAGAAACACACCGCTTAATAAGCCGGTGCGTGTTACTGAATCACCACCTGACAAAAAGCGCAAATGAGGAAAAAAAGTATTTAACCATGGCGCTTCTGGCGGATAAAAAGCGAAAAAGGAATTACTGGGCAGCCAAGACCTAACTTGATTAATATTTAACACTGCAATCCAAAACCAATAACTTAAACTTTCTAAACCAAATAGTCCAAAAATAACTAAAAACAGCCAATAAATTTTGGATAACTTAAATAATCTTAAAAACACAAAACCGCTGCCAAGAAAAACTAAAAAAATAAGACTAGGATAAATTAGGTTAGCATCTTTAAAAATCCAAGGCAGTCTTTCCCAAGTATAATAGGCCATCAAGTTGCCTTTAATAAAAGCATCAATCAAACCAACAAAATAAACATTAACAATAGAGATAAAAAATATTTTTAGATATTCCATAATTATTGACATGTATACTTCATTATTATAAAATTTCATATTAAATTAGTTTTCACAATTTGTTATTTGGAGGCACAAAATGTTACAAAAAACTTGGCTCGAACTAAAATCGCCACTACCTGAAAAATATTTTGAAAGGTTTGCTAGTTTGTACACTCGATTAACTGGCCAACCTCTCCACATACCTGTTGAGCAAATTACGGCTGCAGCTGTTTGGTCAACTTTGCTGCAAATTAACCACCACCTGTTGGAAAAAAGCAGCGGACGAATAGTTATGGAACAAAGTTATTTTAAGGTTCCGACATACTTCAGACCGGCTGAATTATTGAGTGCCTTAAAGAACTTATTTGAGGCCTACAATAAAAATATCGATAAGACATTTGTCTTTAATTGGCTTCATATAAGAGACTGTGCGATCTGTGCGACCAGTTTCACTTTATTTGTCTCCGGTTTTTTAAAAACAATAGTTAACAAAAAATCTTTTGAAAGAAATATCATCGAACTTATGAATTAACTCTGGGTACACTACACCTGGGGTTTTTATTTTTTCTGGGCAATGGTTAACAAAGTCCAAGCCTGATCAGAACTAGCTTCTACTCCTTTCTGAGTAAACTTGTTAACTAAAACCGAAAAATCACTTTTATAAAGTAATACCTCCAGTTCCTCAGGGCTAAAAAAATGACAATAGCGATAAATTATTTTTTGCCGATGTTTCCAAGGAAAATAAATTTCTTTAAATTGAAAAATTAAACTTAAAGGCATGTGTCGCAACCGAAAAAATAAATTAAAACGACTATGCCAAAATTTTTTCTGTCTAAGGTTCCAGTTAGTCATTAGAATGTACCCGCCGGGCTTCAGAACCCGTGCGACTTCCTTAAAAATCTTAAGCTGTAAGTCTTGTGATGGTATGTGATGCATAACAGCAATCATAAATACAACATTAAACGAGCTATCTGTGAAAGTCGCTAAATTACAAATGTCATCTTTAATAAAATTAACGTTTGTTAAAGCACTAAATTTTTCTTGAGCCTTAGTAATTAAAGTGCTACAATTATCAACGCCCGTATATTTTATTTTTTTACTTTTTAAAACCTCAAATAAACGACCATTACCACAACCTAAATCAAGAACACTGTCACCATCTTTAACATATTTATTTAGTATTGTAAATTCAGCCCAAGGGTACTGTCGGGTATTATTAAACTCATCGGCTAAAAAATTATAATCTGCTGTTGTTTTAGATAGCAATTTGTTAATTAATTTTTTATTCATAATGAAAATATTAAGTCGCGAAATTAAAAATATTATTCTAGCTACACCTCAAAATGAAGCAAATTTATTATCTTTAAAAAGAAAGTTTGCTAAAAATTCCGGTCAACTACCATTGAATTCAGAATTGCTTTCAGTATACCGCAACCTTTTAAAAAATAACAAGATTAAAACTGATAAAAACCTGGAGAAATTGCTGAAGAAAAAAAACATTCGAACTCTTTCAGGTGTAGCACCAATTTCTGTTTTGGTAAAAAATTTTCCCTGCCCAGGCAACTGTCTTTACTGCCCGACAGAAAAAGCCATGCCTAAAAGCTATCTCTCTAATGAACCAGCGGTGATGCGCGCTGTTTTATGTGACTTTCACCCATTTAAACAGGTAGCACTGCGCCTCAAAGCCTTGCAACAAAATGGTCACTCCACTGATAAATTAGAACTGATTGTCATCGGCGGTACTTGGAATGCTCTGCCTGAAAAATATCGCTTATGGTTTATGTATAACTGCTTTGCCGCAGCCAACGAACCACAAATAACAATTAACAAGAAGCAAATAATTATTAGCAAAAACCTTAAATTAAAAACACTTAACAAAGTGACTTGGAAAGATTTATATCGTGAACAGAAAAAAAACGAGATGGCACAAAACAGAATCATTGGCTTGACCTTGGAAACACGACCTGATTATATTACATGTTCAAATGCGCTTGAAATGCGGCAACTGGGCTGCACGCGAGTGGAACTTGGGGTACAGCATCTTAATGATAAAATTTTAAAATTAAATCGACGCGGCCATGGTGTTGCTGAAACCATAAAAGCAACAAATATTCTACGTTCATTGGGTTTTAAAATAACTTATCATCTAATGCTTAATTTACCTGGATCAAATCCAGCTCATGATCTTGCGATGTTTAAAAAACTTTTTAAAGACGCCTGTTTTCAGCCAGATCAGATTAAAATTTATCCGTGTGTCGTTACTAAAAATTCTGATCTTTATAATCTTTGGCAAAAAGGCCAATACCAGCCTTATAATACTGAACAATTAACAAATCTTTTAATTAAAATTAAAAAAATTGTGCCTGAATATGTCAGAATAATTAGGGTTATTAGGGATATTCCAGAAACTTCAATCATCGCTGGTAATAAAATAACTAATCTAAGAGAAACTGTCTTACAAAATATGCTTTTAAATAATAAACCGTGTCGCTGCATTAGATGCCGAGAAGTAGGACATCAACAGAAAACTCAAATGCCCAATGTCAAATGTAAAAAAATAAAATTATGCACTAATAAATATGAAGCCGGATCCGGAACAGAATATTTTTTAAATTATGAATCAGTTGATAAAAAAGTACTCTATGCCTTTCTGCGACTACACCTGCCAACTTCTAAAAATCAGTTACTGGTTACTGATTGTCGGTTACCAGCTGCTGGTTACTGGCTACTGACCACCCCGATAATTCGCGAACTCCACACTTACGGCGAACTGGTACCGATTGATCAGCAAGACAAGACAGCCAGTCAACACCGAGGCATGGGTAAAAAACTAATTTTGGAAGCAGAAAAAATTGCTTGTCAAAATAATTTTAGAGAAATTGCTGTCATTGCCGGGATCGGTGTCAGAAACTATTATCGCAAACTTGGCTATACTTTATTAAAAGACACTTATTTGGTGAAAAAATTGCGGAAAAAAAATAATGGTGGTATAGTTGAAATGAAAAAAAATATATGATTCTCCCATCTAAATCTATAATTGCTTCTGGTCCAGTGATTATCGAAAATAATAAAGTCCTACTAAATAAAGACGCTGATGATTATTTCTGGAAATTTTGTGGTGGAGAGGTAGAAGATTTTTCTATTTCATTGGAGGAAAATGCCAAACGTGAGGCGCGCGAAGAAATGGGTATTGAGATTGAAATTATTAAACCCTTAAAAACAATTATACTTAATCAGCTGGAAAAAGAGCGTGTGGTGATTTTGATTCATTATTTAGCAAATAGAATCGGTGAGATAAAACCCGATGGCGATACCACCGAATGGAATTGGTTTGATATTCACAATTTACCAGAAGACGTTGCACCTAATGTCAAAGAAATAATAAACGACTATTTAAAAATTAAATAAATATGATCTTCGAATCTTTGGAATTCAAATAATCTATATTTTAAAACCTTAACAGTTACCTGATAAAAGTGTTACTATTAACTTGTTAAGGTTTTTTATTTTATTATCTAACTGCTAAAAATATGCCTTTATACGAAAATATAAAAATTGAAGATCCAGAAATCTACCAGGCACTCATTAACGAACTGGAACGTCAACAGACGGGTCTGGAAATGATTCCTTCAGAAAATTTTGTCTCCCAAGCTATCTTGGAAGCCTTGGGCTCTATTGCCACCAATAAATATTCTGAAGGTTATCCTCATAAACGCTATTATGGCGGACAAGAATACATTGACGTCATTGAAGAACTGGCTATTGAACGCGCTAAACAACTATTTAAAGCTGAACATGTTAATGTCCAGCCTCTTTCTGGTGCACCGGCCAACTTGGCTGTTTATACAGCTTTATTAGAACCAGGTGACACAGTCCTGGGTATGGATTTATCACATGGCGGACATTTAACCCATGGGCACCCAGTAACACTCCCGGCAAGAATTTACAATTTTGTTCGTTATAAAACTGATATGCAAACCGGCTTAATTGATTATGATAATTTACGAGAAATGGCTTTAAAAAATAGACCAAAAATTATTTTAGCCGGCTATTCAGCCTATTCTCGAATTATTGATTGGCAAAAAATAAAGACTATTGCTCAAGAAGTTAATGCATTAACTATGGCTGATATCGCCCATATTGCTGGCCTGATCGCTGGTAATGCCATGGAAAATCCTGTACCAATTTTTGACGTCATAACCACTACTACTCATAAAACCCTGCGCGGACCAAGGGGTGGCATGATTATGTGTAAAAAAAGCCTGGGGGAAAAAATCGATAAAGCTGTCTTTCCACATCTCCAGGGAGGACCACATGAAAATAATATTGCTGCCAAAGCCATTTGTTTTAAAGAAGCTTTGGAGCCGAATTTTCAAGACTATGCGCAACAAATCATAAAAAATGCCAAATCTTTAGAATTAATTTTAAAAGAGCACGGATTTAAAATTTGTTTTGGTCAAACAGACAATCACTTGCTTCTAATTGACCTGACTAACAAACAAATAACTGGTCATGAGGCTCAAGACTTGTTTGATGAAGTTGGTATCACGGTTAATAAAAACATGATTCCAGATGACCCAAGAAAACCTACCGATCCCTCGGGTATTAGATTAGGGACGCCAGCATTAACTACCCGTGGTTTTATAGAAGATGATATGATAATTATTGGCAATCTATTAGCGGAAATAATTGAGAATAAAAATGACAACTCAGTAAAAGATAAAGTCCGCCATGGTGTTAAAGAACTGACACAAAAACATCCTCTTTATCAAAATTTAATAAAATAAAAAAGGCCTTAAAAAACAGGCCTACTGACAATTGTGTGTCACAGAAAAAATCCTTGACTGTTTAAATATATGTGCCAATCCTGGTGTCTTTGGGTATAAATCATAAGAAATTTGACTTTCATTATCCAAAATTAATTCCTGAATAATCGCTCTTTTTAAACCATCATGTTCCAAAGTTTTGTGTAAAGCATTGGGAGCAATATTGGCAATATGATGGTAAACGACCAGTCCATTTGGTTTTATAAATAAAACCTCATAGAAACTGTTTTCTTCTAATCGTCCTTCAATCATAATATATGTACTCCATTGACTTCAAATAAAAAAGCAGTGTCGGTCCGGTTGGTTGGTGGATAGTCAATTGCTTTAGGTTCTTTCTCTCTTATGACCTCAATGAATCTTATTGAATTTAAATTCAATATCTCTTCCACTTCTGCTAGAGGAACTAGCCTGATACATTTTTGATCACCATTAGAAAGTCGCATCATGGCCACAAACTTGGTTTCCGAAGTAAAAGGTTTAAGTTGATCTTTAAAATTTGACATTGAACCCTCCTAAAAAAGTTAAATTAAAAATAGCAAAATTCTTCTAATAATAAGCCTATGATTAAAAAAAGTCAAGTCATCGACGGTCAAAAAATTGCCATTAAAGAACTGGCAGCATTAAAGAGCCAAATCCAAAAAAAACGAATTAAACCAGGACTGGCAGTGATTTTAGTCGGCCGTGATCCAGCCTCACAGCTTTATATAAAGCTCAAAGAAAATGCGGCCAAAAAAGTTGGCATTAATTTTTCCAAATACTTGCTGCCAGAAATGACAACTGAAAAAAAAATAATTAATTTAATAAAAAGTTTGAATAAGCAATCGGCTGTACATGGTATTATAGTTCAGCTGCCTCTTCCAAAACACTTGAATCCTGATAAAATTATTAACACAATAGACTACAGAAAAGATGCAGACGGCTTCCATAAAAAAAATTTGACCTCGTTAAAAAGTAAAACTTACTTTATTAAACCAGTTATGCTTGAAGTTGTATCAAACTTACTAAAATGGACAAAACGGAATTTTAATAATCAACTGGCATGTTTAGTAGCTAACTCTAATAAATTCTTCGAACCATTTCAGTACTTCTTGCCATCAGCCTTTGGGCTCAGAATAACCACGGCCAAGGTTGGCCACCGCGATTTAAAAAATAAAGCCAGGCGTGCTGATGTTTTAATCGTAGCTCTGGGTAAACCGCATTTTATCAAAGCTGATTATGTTAAAAAAAACGCTATAGTGATTGATATTGGTATTACTAAAAAGGGCACAAAAACCCTGGGGGATGTTGATTTTAATAAAGTTAAAAAAAAGGCTGGCTTTATTACGCCAGTGCCTGGAGGGGTTGGCCCTTTGACAGTCGCTTACCTTTTAAAAAACGTCTTTTTACTCGCCCATAAAAAATAGTCCAAAATTTGGACTATTTTTTATTCAACCGAATTCTTGACCCATTTTAAATAATCTTGCGCTACTTTTTTTGCTTCATAAGCACAGATACATGGCACTTGATAAGAATGATATTTTTTCACAAGTAATTCTATATTCTTGATATTTTTCTTAGTTGTCTTGGCAAAAAGGATGACTTCTTTTGATTGTTTAATTTTACCTTGCCAAGAATAAAGAGAAGCACAAGGAAAAAAATTGGCGCAGGCAATTAGTTTATTTTCCAACAATAGGCGTGTAATTTTGACAGCCTCTTTTTTATTTAAAAAAGTCAGATAAATTAAATACATAAATTAAATAAAACTGGCATAGTTTTGAATTATACCTATTATTAAACAGTCACACATTTTTTAAGCCACTAGATATGCCAGATCGCCTTCTTTAACTGGCTGATCGACTTTCATGCCAACCAATTCACCAAGCTGCGCCGATAAAACATTCTGATGCTCAACTTGCATTGAGCTAACAGTTTGCTCAAAGTCCCGACCGTGTCCGACAAAATGAAGTTTATCGCCTTGTTTTAAACCACTGGCTAATTCTAAAATAGCGACACTCAAATGATCATAATAATGAGTGACTTTGCCAATAATTTTTTCTCCAGCCATATATTTTTATTTGTTTAGTTAAGACCTTTAATAATATAAATAAAACATATAAATATTTAGGCCCAACTAACCGGGACTCGATATGACTGCCAGCCACCTTTAAATAAAATCTCTTTATTTTTTAAACCATGCTCATAAATGTCTCTGGTAATTTTGACATCATGCAAACAATATTCTTTTAATTTATCCAACTCTTGGCGTTGCCACATTTTAATTGCCTCCAAACCATCACTTGTTTTTCCAAGACCCAAAGTGCCTTGAGCGACAGAATCTAAATTAACCCGATAACCAAGCTGCTTTTCAATTTCTTCTAAAATATCCAAGTGTTGCTGGCGATTGGTGTCCAGCTGTTTGAAATGTGCGCTAACGATTGGCCAATCAAAATTCTTGGTATTAAAACCAATAACTAAATCGGTCTGTCTCAATAGTGCTTCCAATAAAGGAAAATCCTCCTGGGTAAAAGCATAAAATTTATCCTCAGGATACCAATAAACCCCAGCGACGGAAATCTTTAGTTGGCGCAAGTTAGCCTTACCACCAACATCACTGAATGAATTCTGAGTTTCCAAATCTATTACCAATTTATTCATAGGCAATTATTCCTCCACTCCTTCCGAGTCGCTGCGCATCTTTTTCTTAATTTCAACAATTTTATTTTCCACTTCGTTCAAACGTTTCTTAAGCTCACCAGCTAGTTGCAGCCCTTGTTCAAATTTAATCAAACTTTCATCAAGATCCAAATTGCCTTTTTCAAATTCTGACACAATTGTCTCTAACTCCTTAAATGAAGTTTGAAAATTAAAACTATTTTTTTTGGTGTTTGTCATAAAAAATTAATTATTTTTAATTATTTGTGATATTACCGTCCCGTCTTGAAACTGAGTCTTTATTTTTTCATTATCACTCAACTCGCGGGAACTTTTAACAATTTTACCATTTTTACTGGTTAATGTGAAACCTCTCTTTAATGTCGCCTGAGGTGAAAGTCTCTTTAGTAATTCTATACTATGTTGTATTTTTATGCTGATATTTTCAACTCTATTAGCGAGAATTGTTACCATGTTATTATGACAATTGGTTAGCTTTTGCTTGTAAAAAATGACCCGCTGATTTAAAAAGTTTGTGGCATGTTCAAAATTAAGCAATAATTGATTGACTTCAAACAAGCTTCCAGCCAAACTCTCATCCAAAGATTTGAGTAAATTTTTTATTAATTGTTTATAATCATTAATCGCACCTGTTAAGGTCCGCTCCGCCATTAAAATTAATTGCTCAATTTTAAATTTAAGTTCTCGTTTGTGTGGCACTACAATTTCTGCAGCGTTAGTTGGGGTGGAAGCACGAACATCAGCCGCCAGTTCAGCCAAACAAACATCTCGTTCGTGACCAATTCCGCAAATAATTGGAGTCTTCGAAGCAAAAACAGCTCGGACCACGCGTTCTTCATTAAACGGTTGGTAATCTTCAAGGCTGCCACCGCCCCGAGTCAAAATTAAAACATCACATGGCCGTTCTTCATTAAAATACCTTAAGGCTTCAATAATCTGCTTAGCCGCACCGACGCCTTGTACTTTGATAGGATAAAAAAATATATCCAATCCACCCCAACGTTCATTAAGTCTCTTAATAATATCTTTATATGCTGCCCCATCTTTGGCGGTGATAATGCCAATTGAACGGGGAAAGGCCGGTAGATTTTTTTTATGTTGTTCTAAAAAAAGTCCTTCTGCAGCCAACTTTTTTTTAAGTTCCAGATAAGCTTTTTGTAATGCACCTTCGCCGATCAGTTCTACTTCTTGGACAAATAAATAAAACTGTCCTGATTTTTGAAAAAGTTTCGGGACACCATAAATTTTCAGTTCCAATCCATCTTTCAACGGCACGTTCAAATTGTATATCAAAGCAAAACAATTTACTTGTGATTTATCGTCTTTTAGAGTAAAAAAAACTGACTGACCTCGCGGTTCGCGATAGCCAGAAACCTCCCCCTGAATACAAACCGTGCCAAAACTTTCACTTAAAAAAGTGGAAATTAAGTTGACAAATTCTGAAACTGAGAGAATCTTCATAAAATTTATTTTTTTCTGGTAACATTTTTAAACCAATCAGTCCATTCACGATTGGCTTTCTCGTCTTTTGTCTCACCTTGATAAATAAACCAAAAATCAGTTGGTGTAACCATCTGAATTCCTTGGTATTCTTCTAACTCCAATAAATGCGAATCTTCAGTAATAATATAATCAGCTTTGACGGTTAGAGCGCAGTTAATAAACTTATCATCTTCAGAATCATGTTTTATCACCTGAACATTATGATAAACAGGTGCTATTACTAATTGTGCCAAAAATAAATCAAAACTTTGCCGCTCCTTTGCGTTAACTAAAATGCGATCTAAAATTAAATTATTTTCTTTTAAAATTTTTTCCGAAGCATAAGCAATAACCTGCCCCGTCAGAACTAAGTTAATTACTTTCCAAGCATAACTGAAAGAATCATGCGAAGAATTTATAAGAATATTGGTATCAATAATTACTTTGTACATATGTATCAATTCTAAAGTATCTCTCTCATTTGTTCAATATCAATTATAAATCTTGCTGTTTATTGTAAATTAATTGTTTAAAATGACTGGGAGTCTCAGCCTTTGACAAAAAAAACAGATTATGTTAATCTTCAAATATGAAAAATATTTATCAGTTTTTATTTAACAAATAATTTATGCCTCAATACGAACTAGTCTATATCATACCGACAACATTAGCGGACGAAGAAATTAACAAAACTAAAGAAGAAATCAGTAAAATAGCCAATGAAATAGGCTTAAAAATTATTAAGGAAGAATTGCTAGGAAAAAAGAAAATGGCTTATGGTATAAAAAAAGTCAGACACGGAAATTATTATTCCTTGGTATTTGATGGTCAGGGCGATCAACTAGAAAAGTTAAAAAGGGAATTAAAATTAAACCACACAGTTGTCCGCAGTGTCATAACTCGCTGGCAGCCGGAAAAAGTAATAAATAGTCTGCCAAAAGAACCAAGAAAATTAAAGCCTAAAAAAGAAGAAGAAAAAATAGTTACTGAACCGGAAACGCCAAAAATTAAGGTCTCTTTAGAGGACTTGGACAAAAAACTAGATGAAATTTTAGAAGGTAATATAGAGTAGTTATTTTTCTAAAAATAAATTTAGCAGTTAACAAAAATATATGAATCTTAACAAAGCCATGATTATTGGCAATTTAACAAGAGCCCCTGAGGTGAAGACCACGCCCGACGGCACAAATGTTGCTACCTTTTCAGTAGCTACTAATTTTGTCTGGAATAGCCCGCAAAGTGGTCGCCAAGAACGAGTTGAATACCATAACATTGTTGCTTGGAGAAAATTAGCTGAGATCTGCTCTCAATATCTAAAAAAAGGGAGTAAGGTTTACATCGAGGGTCGACTACAAACAAGAAATTGGGATGATCAAAATGGCACTAAACATTATCGAACAGAGATAGTCGCCGAAAATATGATTATGTTAGATCGAATCTCTAGCTCGGGTGATAAAAGCCAACCTTCAAATTCAGAACCTGAGACAATCCAGCTCGAAGATGAACGAACCGATCCGGAAAAAGGTATTGATGTTGATAATGTACCCTTTTAACAGTTAATTAATAAAAATAAAATATGACTTCATCAACTAATGAAAAACATTGTTATTACTGCATAAACAATGTAGAAAAAATTGATTGGAAAGATATCGCGACTTTACAGCGTTTTGTTTCGCACTATGCCCGAATAGTCCCTAGAAAAAGAACTGGGTTGTGTAACAAGCACCAGAGAAAAATAGCCCTAGCAATCAAAAGAGCAAGAACTATGGGCCTTCTACCATATATTAAAACTTAATAACTAAAAAAACCTCCATGATCGGAGGCTTTTTTGTTTTCAAAAAATTAAACGGCTTCCCCCGCTTTACGCCAAATCTGCTTTGATATCTCTGATATCAATTTTTTATCTTGCCTTAAAAACGACTTAGCATTTTCCCGACCAACACCTAATTTAACATCGCCATATGAAAATGTCGTTCCACTTTTGCTGATCAGATTATATTTAATACCTAAATCTAAAATATCACCAGCAAGAGATATCCCTTCATTATACATAACATCAAACTCAGCCGTTTTAAAGGGCGGGGCAACTTTATTTTTAACAACCTTTGCTTTAACCCGGTTGCCGACAATATTTTCACCCATTTTTATTTGCGCCAATCTTTTTAATTCAATCCGAACTGATGAATAAAATTTTAGCGCCATGCCACCAGTAGTCGTTTCTGGATTTCCGAAAACAATACCGATTTTTTGTCTAGTTTGATTTAAAAAAACTACACATGTTTTTGATTTTGAAACAATGGCCGTTAATTTCCTTAGAGCTTGGCTCATTAATCTGGCCTGTAAAGCTATATGCGTATCGCCCATCTCACCCTCAATTTCTTGTCTGGGGGTCAAAGCCGCCACAGAATCAACTATAATAATATCAACACTATTTGACCTGACTAAAGTTTCCACGATATCTAAAGCTTGTTCACCAGAATCTGGTTGTGACACTAAAAGATCATTAATATTTACACCTATTTTTTTGGCATATTCTGGATCGAGTGCGTGTTCAGCATCAACAAAAGCAGCTGTACCACCCCGCTTCTGAACTTCACAAATTATGTGTTGCGCCAACGTCGTCTTGCCTGATGCTTCAGCGCCATAAATTTCTATAATCCGACCTCTCGGTACTCCACCAACACCTAAAGCTACATCTAAAGAAAGGCAACCAGTCGAAATCACCTCAACTTGCATAGCTTTTGCTTCACCAAATTTCATTATTGAACCATCACCAAACTTTTCCCTAATCTGATTAATTGCCGTTTCCACCGCTTGATTTTGATTTTTATCTAAGTCGTGTTTTTTTTCTACCATATAAATAAATTATTTATTAATCTAATTACTCTCTCCAGATTCAATAACATTAATCCGCCTAATAATAACTGATTCTTTGCCGTATCTTTTTTTCGCTTGCAACTTTATTATATTTAAACCACTCTTTAAGTCAAGTGTTTTTTGAAAGAATCCCTTTTCGTCAATTCCCAAATCTTCACCATTAAGCATTAAACGAACTTCGTTGTCAACTTGCCCTCTTAATTCAATAGTATGACCAGTAATAATCAAATCTTCCTGAGGAAAAAATAAATTAATCTTCGGTGGCGAAATTAAAGCATTAACTTTAAACCCCAAATAAAAAATAAGGCCGCAAATTACCAAAAAAAATAAAATATTACGCAAGAAATTAGGATAACTGATTAATAAACTTTTCCGTACAACCTCTTGACCAAGATCTTGTTGAAATTTATTTTTATTGTCTCTTACGTTTTGTTTGACAGGATTTATTTTTTCAAAACCAGTTATCTCCAGGTAATGGCTATACTTCTTCAAAAAGTTATTCAAATATATTTCTCCAGGAAAAACTGACCAATTATCATTTTCGATTGCTTCTAAATACTTTTTGCTAATTTTCAATTTACTACTTATTTCCTCAAGAGTTAAACCAAACTCTTTTCTTTTTTTTCTCAGTGTTTCCCCTAATGATTCAGAACTTTTAATCTGACGGAAAGAAAATGACTTTAAAGACATAATTTTATTCTTTATTACTATTCTCAGAAACGGAATCTTCTTCAATATCATCACTATCCTCATGATAGCCCTCTGTTTTAACATCATCAGACGAATCCTGATTTAATTCTAAAATATCGGTTGTCCCAGATGCGTCAACTTCACCAAGATATTCTTCTCTAGTCACTAAAACTTCCCGAGCACGAGCGCCATCTTGTGGACCAATCGTGCCTTCCTCTTCCAAAAGATCCATTAGCCGGGCAGCTCGCGCATAACCTAAACTCAAACGTCTCTGCAAGTAAGAAGTAGAAGCCTTCTGTGTCTGAATAATCAATTCCCTGGCTTTAGGTAACAATGGATCATCTTTTAAATTTAGTCCGCCCAAACCACCATCTTCAGAAACTTTTTGCACCACACTTTCATCGTATTCTGGTTCACTTTTTTGTTTAAGATAATTAACCACGCGCTCAATTTCATCATCAGATAAAAAAGCACCTTGAATCCTTTTAGGTTTAGCAATTTCGGGAGTTAAAAACAGCATATCGCCGCGACCGAGAAGTTTTTCTGCACCTGAATGATCCAAAATTGTTCGTGAATCAATTTGGGAAGCGACACTAAAAGCCATACGGGAAGTAATGTTGGCTTTAATTAAACCAGTAATAACATCGACTGACGGGCGCTGGGTGGCTAAAACCAAGTGAATACCTACCGCTCTGGCCATCTGTGACAATCTGATTATCGCCGTTTCCACTTCATTGGCAGCTACGGCCATTAAATCAGCTAATTCATCAACAACAATCACTATATAAGGTAGCTTTTTATCATCCGAAACACTATTATTATAGTCAGATAACTTCTTTTTGCCATGGCTAGAAAGAACTTGAAAACGCCTTTCCATTTCTTGAGTTGACCACTTTAAAGCGCTAACGGTTTTGGTAACATCAATAATAACCGGGGTAATCAGATGAGGAATATTATTATAAACCGGCAATTCAACTCTTTTTGGGTCAACCAGAATAAATTTAAGTTCATTAGGTTGATTTTGATAGAGCAATGAAACGATAATTGAATTTAAAGCGACGGTTTTGCCTGAGCCAGTCGCACCAGCAATTAACAAATGAGGCATGCGACTTAAATCCCACAACCAAGCCTTACCACTGACGTCAGATCCCAAAGCAATCATTAAGTTACTTTTTCTTTCCTTAAATTCCTGACTGGTTAAAATCTCTTTCAAGCTCACTAAAGCTACCTTTTGATTTGGAATTTCAATGCCAACCAACGACTTATTTGGAATTGGCGCTTCAATTCTAATCGGATGAGCGGCAAGGGCTAAAGATAAATCATTTGTCAATGCGACAATTTTAGAAAGTTTCACACCGTCAGCTGGTTTTAAAGTAAACTGAGTAAAAGTAGCACCAATGCTCACTTCGCCCATTTCCACTTCAATACCGAAATGGTTTAATGTCTTTTTGATTACTTCCTGAACTGATTTGATGTCTCTAGATGTTGGCTTAGAGACTTTGCCGGTTAAAAAGTCAATCGGCAGTTCAATTTTAGGATAACGTTTTTTTGTCTCGGGGAATAATTCAGACTGGCTTTCGGATTGTTCGCCCACTTCCTGTGACTGATTCGGATTATCTTTTTCTTTTTTGTTATTTTTTTTATTTTTTACCACATCTTGGGTAGATTCAGTCTCTTCACCATCTTGATCTTCAATATCTTTAGTATCAAAAATAATTTGGCTTTCTAATTCGTCTTTACTTTTTAAACGTGACAGTAAACTTCTCATCTTATCCAAAAACCAAGAAATAAATTTAAATTTACTGGCCATAGTCTCAAGAGAAGTTTCAAAAATTAATAGCAAAGAAACTAACCATACACCGATTAAAAAAATACCACTCGCCCATACTCCCCATAGTTTAATCAAAGGATAGGCTGTCAATAAACCAAGGTAGCCGCCGCCGGTACCTTCAATCGCAGCCGACAAAAGTCCTTGTTTATATTTAAAAAGATGAAAAAAACCAGTGGCACTTAATATAAACAAAAAAGTGCCCAGCCAATTAACACCGCGAACGTAATAACGTTCTGGTTTAGTAATCAAGTACGCAATAATAATCAAGATAAAAGGTGCCGCCACATAACTCCAACCAAAAATGGACTGCAATAAATCCTTTAAAACACCGCCCAAGCTCCCAGCCAGATTAAAAATAGCCAAAATACTAATGAGCGAAAAAGTAAACATTATGACGACAGCAATTCCTCTTTTTGTCTCCGGATCCAAGTCAAAAGAAAAGTTGATTTTAGTAAGCCAGTTTCGAGGATTGTTTTTATCTCTTTTCGCCATAGAAAATTAGTATTATAAAGTAATAATCTAGCTTAAATTATAACATTATTTTATTATTTAAAAAAGACTTTATTATCAATAAAAAGAGCACCGTTTGTGATGCTCTTTTTTAATAACTTAGTTAATATTATTTTTTTTCTACTTTTCGCCAAGCTTGTGCCTCAATAGTTGGGTGAACCTTGCCTGGGCCTTTCTTAATAGTGTCATATATCTCTTCCGGAGTATAACCACCATAAACATAGGCATTCACTAGTTTGTACCAATAGCGCGGTGAAACATAGATTGGCCTGTTATTATTCAATTTTATTAAGGCATCCCAAAGTTCTTCGGCAGCTTCTTGTTCAGTAGTCAAACTACCCAAACGTGATTTGCCGTAGATCATTGTCTTATCTTTGGAAATTTTTACTGGTTTGGGATAAAGTGGACTATAGCCATTTCTAACCTCAATGCCATCCAAATAAGTATCACTATCAGTATCACTATTTTCTGGATCGGTGCCATACCATTCTTCTTGTTGATCACTTAAACCGTCATTATCACTATCGGTAATGAGAGCAGCCCCACTAAGTGTTGGGCTGGTCGACTGATCTTGAAATGTCTCTGTTGGTTTAGTTACAACTGGTTGAACGACATTAGGAGTTACAACGGGGGTTTCACCAAAAACTTGAGTATTATCATTGTTGGCATCTAAAAACAAAACATATTTACCATTCACCCATTGCGTCTTACTTAAAGCAGAATCAACACCTTTGGATAAATCAGACCAGATGAATGCATTACTAATATTGGTATTAATATAAGACGCAGGAGCCGGTTCCAAGACAGTTGAAGATGAATCACCAATCATTTTAACTTTAACATAGTAATCATTTGTTTGTTTTACGACCGTACCAACCAATTCAAATGTTTTAACAGTGCCGGCTGGAATAACCAGATAACTATCATTAAAATAAACACTGCTATTATTAGTGAGTGGATATTCAATATCAGCAGCAACATCCTTTAACACCAGATTACTAATAACTATATTCTTCGCATCAAGAATACCAAACATCATCTTGTAAATACCAACATCACCTTTTGCATCTGCTGCTACAGTAAAACGGTACAAACTTTGTGTACCATTATTTATGGTTGTCGTAAGTAGACTTTTTTTAGAAACAACCGGCTGTGTCTTAAATAAATAAACCTTATTGCTTTGGAAAGATCCTTCTTTGTTGGTCGGCGAATAAATCAAACCACTTGTTTTACCCACTGCTACCACATCAACAGCCGCCAGATTTAAGACAAGACCATTACCAGAAGAAGCCGGACAGTTTTCACCAATACAATTTGTATCACCTTTTAGTGCTAGGGTTTTAACGCTATTACTTGTTATTAATAAACCATTGGGAATTGTTAAAATTACTTCACTGGTCGAGGTGGGCACTGCCTCACCCAATTTTGTCGCACCATCATAAAGTGTAATTTTATTAATAACTTTCAACAAATTACCACCATTAAGACCTTCTGTCTTAAATTTTAAACTTTTGACTTCAATGTTTTCAGATATAGCCTTTAAATCAAAATTACCAAAATTAGAATTTGTGCCACCAGCAGTATACAGACCACTTGGTACAGTGGCAGCACTGGTGCTAACAACTAACTTGCCTGTATGACCAATAACAACTTTTGAACCCACTAAAGGATAACTGCCACTAACCTTGATTTGATTGTTTGAACTATTACCAAAAGCTAAAACAAAAGTATCATTGTCAATGCTTATTTGGTGACTGGTGTTATTTTCAGCGCTTGCCGAAATATCAGCGGTTAATTTTAAGGTTTTAATAGTGCCTTTTGCAATTATTAAAGGATTATTAAAAACAAGGACTAGATCACTATAAAGACTATTATTAAATGTTCCTGATTCTGGTATGTTGAGAACGGTTTGAGTACTAACATCAGTTAAGATAATATTAGATAGATCTGCTTGAATACCCACCTTTGACAACGTATCAGTTAGCTCTACTTTGGTCACTTTAATATCCTCGCTGGAACTACCAGCATCAAATTTAATTGTAGCTAACAACTTATTTATCTCACCAGCTAGATAATGAATTTCTTTAGCGGTATCGGTCACGGATACATTCAAACTAGGAACATTTGTAGTACTGGGCAGTTGACAAGTGGCTAACTGGGCGCTATCAGTTAAACAGTCATATTTTTTATCTATGACACCGCCATTAGTATAGACAATATTTACCGGTGCTGTCACCACTGAGCTACGATTTAAATTGTTTGCCCACAGACCAACCTCAGTAATTGGATATTTATAATTACCATAAACCAAATAAACCTTATCGGGATCAGAACTATATTTTATTAGTGTCCCGTCAGGATAATTATTATTAATGGCTGTGCCTATTAGATAATTAACAAAAAAACTATCAGGCACAGTAACCAAACGAGCACTCCAATTACTCCCATAAAGCTTTGTTAGTTGTTCTGTTGATATTTGATGCAGTTGCTGCTTAGAACCTACGGCATAGACCGTTGCTGATTGAGGAGTTTTGGCTAAACTAGTACCTGGTCTTAAGACAATATTACCACTTAAGGCATAACTTTCAGCAACAACAGCACTGACTGTTTTTATTTTAGTCGCATCAACTTGCCAAGAATTCATGACATCCTGCTTGTAATTACTACCCAGAGTATAAGGGAAGACATAACGTTTATTATTACTCGCTAAATAATAAACATAGTTTAGGTTATTTTCAATGATAAAAAGATCACCTACTTGCAAAACCTCAACATCTGAACTTTTTCTTATATAGATTAAAGTATCATAACCCTCTCCATTATCATTCTTAGCTTTGATAGCTAAAGTATGTGTGCCAACTGATAAATTAGTAAAGGTATAGCTATGTGTCCCAGCCAGGTACATTGTTCCTTTATAGGTTCCGCTACTGTCAGGAATTTCCGTACTATTGTCAAAAAAGTGTAACGTGGCATTCTGATCTAATTTAAAGTCAACTTTATAATAATTATTAGTGCCAGAATTTTCCCATAATGGATTAGTTATATCTAATTGCGGCTGATTACCCAGACACTTTTCATACTCATGATTATGATCATCAAAATATGACCAAACACGGCGCTGGGTACCATTAAGATTAGTTTTCCAATCAACATCGTTTTGACCTGGAACATACCACTGAGACCAAGCACCATTAAACCACTGGATACGATATTTTAGAATTTCCGGATGTTTGGAGATATCAAGCCCTAGAGCTTGAAAGTTATAACCACCAAGTGGCTTCTCATTAATAATTGTAGTTCGGCCGGTGGTGCAAGATGGAGATATGACTTCAACATTAACTGCTGTTGCAAAAGTATTATTATTTTCGTTTGATTCACTAACATTATCTAGTGGATCAACTGTTATTATTATATTATTGTTACCATATACAAAATAATTATCGCTCTTACTAGTTACATCGACGTTACCAACCACATAAACATGACTGATATAATTATTAGGCTCAAAATAATCAAAGTAGAATTGCGAATTAAAAATTTCCTTGTTTAAAGTTGTATTTCTGACAGTTAATAAGAAACTTTGATTGGGTTTGACCTGTCCAATATTTGTCAAATCAAATTCAAGTTGGATGTCCCAAGGTTCAATATTGGTTTGTCTTAAATCTGTATATTTGAAATTCTTGACTGTTAAATCAGCTTTATAATATTGGCCACCATCAGTAGTAGTGGTAAAGTTATAGACTGAACTTTCAGAATAATTGTTCTCACTTGCGGTACAGATAATCTTATAATAATATTTTGTACTTGGTAATAAGCCATTCAAATTAGCTGAATATAGATAGTAACCTGTCTCGCCACTTAGCGAACGATTCGTATATAACAAAGATGTACCATTACTCAAGTCACTATTCTTACTATATACTACGGAACAATTATATTGACCATTGGCAAACCAGGCTAATGAAGCTGATTCAAAACCAATACTAATTGAAGTGTCCTTAATCAGTGGTTTTGGCGCACCAATTGTTAATGTTTTGGTCAAAATATTATTATTTTCATTCGATTCAATAACATTATTATCACTGTCAATCCTAAGTGTGTAAATTAAATCTTGCTGAATTAACGTATCTCGATCGTGAGCTGGTTGTGTTCTAAATTCATAACTTTCGCCCGGTTTTAAATTTAAAATATTAGACCTCAAACCACTGGTACTATTCTTTTCCATAATAGTAAAATAAAAAGGACCAGTATCTACAGTGCCATTATTTTTAAAAGTAGCAACCATCTCTAATATATCATATTGCAACCAAATATCGTTGCTAGGGTGGGTTAAGTTTCTTATTTCTAATTTAATTGGAATTAAATCAGGTTTTGTTCGATTGATAACAACTAATTCTTTTGTAATGTTATTATTAGATGTATTAATTTCACCGGCAACATTTTTGATAGTAAGTGTGATCGAATAAGTTCCGGGTTCAGTAAAGTTATAGTTGGTGGTATAAGTGGTGAAATTGCCGGCATTGATGCCAAAACCATCATTCACATCAAAAATTTCAGTAGCAACCAAATCATTGTTTAAACTGATTTCCACCTGAATTGAAAAAATCCCCGAAAAAGAAGTTGTACCAATATTTTGAATTGAAGGGACTAATAAAACTGTATTGTCATTATTGCTGTCAGGGTCACTTAATCCAAAACCTGAAAAGATCAGATCTGGAGAAATGTTTATTTCACTAGCACTAATAGATAACGGACTAAAGCCCAATAATATAATAGCAGCAATTAAGATAAAATATATTTTATTTTTTTTCATATTAAATGTTCTTTTAGTAATTATTAAAAATAAAAAAATGAACAGGAGTGCTCACTTGTATGGTTATATTATATCAAATGTTTTAAAAAAAGTCAAATCAAAAACCAACCGCTATATTACAAGGTTGGTCTTTATTTAAAATAAAATTATCTTTCGTGCGCTTTCATACCAGTACCAGCTGGAATCAATCGACCAATAATCACATTTTCTTTCAAACCTCTTAAGTAATCCATCTTGCCAGTAATCGCCGCATCAATCAACACGCGCGCTGTTTCTTGGAACGAAGCAGCTGACAGGAATGATGAGGTTGAAAGCGAAGATTTTGTAATACCTAATAAAAGGTTTTTTCCTTTAGCAACTTTACCTTTATTTTTTTTGGCTTGCTCATTACTTTCTGTAAAGTCAGCCCATTCAACAACCTCGCCCGGCAAAAAATCAGTGTCACCGGGGTCAGTTATATAAATCCTAGAAAACATCTGTCTGGCGATTAACTCAATATGCTTATCGTTTAATTTTTGACCTTGAGATGTATAAATATACTGAATTTCTTTTAAAACATATTTTTGCGTTGCAACCTTCCCCCTCAATTCATACAAATCAAAAAGATTGACTGGTCCTTCTGTTAACTGTTGTCCTTTTGTCACAAATTCTCCGTCCTTAACCCAAACAGAAAAGAAAGGCGGCACTGGTAAATCTCGAGTTACTTTTCTTTTAACTGAAACTTTTAACTGTAAACCGTGTGTATCCTCTGAATCAACGACGCTCAATTTTCCGCTCTGTGGAGCAACAACTTTTTCACCGTTTCTCTCTAAGAGAAGATCGCCTTTTTTAACTTGTGCGCCATCTTTAATCAGTAAATTATCCAAATCTTTCTGCCTAATTTCGATGTTTTCGTCTTCAACTAAATCGCTGGACATACGAATAATTCTTTGTTTAATACCACCAGTTTTCTCACCTGATTCCTCAATAATTTCCACTTCACCGTCAAAAGGGGCTAAAATCGCAGCTTTTTTAATAGGACGAGCTTCAAAAATTTCTTCTACTCTCGGTAAACCTTGGGTAATGTCAGTTCCAGCCACACCACCAGTATGAAAATTTCTTAGGGTAAGCTGGGTGCCTGGTTCGCCAATACTTTGAGCAGCAATAATACCAACAGCAGTACCTGACTCGACTAATTTATTATTGCCCAAATCCCAACCATAACATTTTTTACAAACCCCACGTTGTGCTTGGCAAGTCAAACTGGAACGAATTTTAATTTCTTCTAAATCAATCTTCTCTAAAACTCGCATCTTTTCATCATCAATTAAATCATCTTTCTTAAAAATAACCTTATTGTTCTTGGGGTCAACAACATCAGCCACTAAATAACGACCAAGAGACCGTTTGGCTATACTTTCGTTCATTTCTTCTGACTCTTTTTTTGTGATAGTCAAACCTACTTCATCATGACAGTCGTCTTGTTTGATAACCATATCTTGGGCCACGTCGATTAAACGTCGAGTTAAATAACCAGCATTAGCAGTCCGCAAAGCAGTATCAGTCAAGCCTTTTCGCGCGCCGTGAGTAGAAATAAAGTATTCCAAAACATCAAAACCTTCTTTAAAAGAACCTTTGATTGGTAATTCAATTGTTTCACCAGCTGGATTAGTCACCAAACCTTTCATGCCCATCATTTGCGTAATCTGCGCCCAAGTACCACGTGCTTCGGAATTAACCATGGTAAATACAGGACCTTCCTGAGGTAAAACTTTTTGACTTTCTTTTGTTATTCTGTCTTTAGCCTGAGCCCAAGTTTCAATAACCTTAATTTGCCGCTCGCGCTCAGTCAGTAATCCTTCTTCATATTGACTCATGATCAAATCAATCAAGCCCTCTGTTTCTTTAATAATATTTTTCTTCTGATCGACGACTGGCAAGTCATCAACGCCCCAAGAATAACCAGAGTAAGTTATATATTTTAAAGTAACTTTTTTTAGATCATCCAACAACTTAACTGCTGTCGGAAAATCATATATTTCTAAACAACGAGAAATTAATCTCTTTAAAGCACCACGATCAAGAACTTTATTTATAAACTGTAAGTTTTCTGGGATAACTTTGTTAATAATGATTCGTCCAATACTGGTTTCTAACTTTTCTCCGTCTTTTCTAATAATCACTTTTTCTTGGAGTTTTAAAAAACCAAGATCATATGCGGTCATAGCTTCTTCCGGGTCAGTAAAAATTTTTATTTTCCCCTTTTGTTCGTTTTCCTCTCTAATATAAGTCATGTAGTGGGCTCCCCAAACCATATCTTTTGATGGCATGGCGACTGGTTCACCAGTCGCTGGTTTTAAAATATTCCTCGCAGACAGCATAATATTCGCTGCTTCATTTTTTGCTTCTTCTGTCAGTGGAACATGAACAGCCATTTGATCACCATCAAAATCAGCATTAAATGGCGGACAAACATAAGGATGGATTTGAATAGCTTTACCTTCAATCAGAATAGGTTGAAATGCCTGAATACCTAAACGATGTAGCGTCGGGGCACGATTCAATAAAACATGAGCCCCTTTTGTTACTTGTTCTAATATATCCCAGACCTCGGCATGGCCCATGTCAATAAAACGATTAGCAGATCGAACATTATGAACTAATTCTCTCTTTATTAATTCAGCAATAACAAAAGGTTTAAATAACTCCAATGCCATTTGTTTAGGCAGACCGCATTGGTGTAAAAGCAAATCTGGCCCGACAACAATTACGCTCCGTCCGGAATAATCGACTCTCTTGCCTAATAAATTTTGACGAAAACGACCTTGTTTACCTTTTAAAACATCAGCCAAACTCTTTAACATTCTTTTCTGTCCAGTCGATGCAGTGACTGTCTTTCCATGACGTGCACTATTATCTATTAAAGCATCGACTGCCTCTTGTAACATTCTTTTTTCATTGCGACAGATAACCTCCGGTGCATTTAATTCTTGTAATCTTTTTAAGCGATTATTACGGTTAATAACCCGTCTATAAAGATCATTCAAATCAGAGGTGGCGAAACGACCACCATCAAGCTGAACCATTGGCCGTAAATCGGGAGGAATAACCGGCACCATTGTTAAAATCATCCATTCTGGCCTCAAATGTTGCTTAATTAAAGATTTAATTAGTTTCAAACGTTTAATAATTCTTTTTTGTTTAGAAGCGATCGCGGTTACCATTTCCATCTCTAAATCTTTAACCATTTGTTCTAAATCAAGCTCTTTAAGTAGACCATGAATAACTTCGGCACCAATACCAGCTTCAAAAATATGACCATATTTTAGGGACAAATCATGATATGTATTTTCAGAAATTATCTTATTTATCTTTAAATCTAATAATTCTTTTTTTGCTAAATCAAAAGCATTACCTAATTCTTCCAGACGCTCCTTCTTTTCTTCGGCAATCTGTTTTACTTTTTTCTCGATATCATTTTCTGAAACTCCTTGAGTCTTTAAATTTTGAATCTGACTAATGTTTCTTTGATATTCATTTTCAATTTGTTTCCTCTTGCTCTTAACCTCTTCTTGGATTTGTTCCAATGACTGCTGTCTTAATCCTTCATTAACATTAATAATAATAAAATTTGCAAAATAAATTACTTTTTCTAAATCTTGGGGGGAAATGTCTAAAACCAGACCGAGTTTAGAAGGTACACCACGCAAAAACCAAATGTGAGAAACGGGCGAGGCTAATTTAATATGTCCCATCCTTTCTCTTCTGACTAACGAACGCGTAACTTCGACTCCACATTTATCACAAATTATCCCTTTATATCTAATTCTTTTATATTTACCGCAATAGCACTCCCAATCTTTAGTCGGTCCAAAAATCTTTTCACAAAACAAACCGTCCTTTTCCGGTTTTTGAGTACGATAATTAATAGTCTCTGGTTTTAAAACCTCGCCATGTGACCAATGCAAAATATCATCGGGGGAAGCTATTTTCAGCCGAATCGCATCAAAGTTAAATTGTGACTGCTGATTTTCTGACATAATTGACTATCTTAAATGATAATTTTATCTTCTTTCTCTTTCTCGATTTTTATCATGTGCGATATCTTCCTCGAGGTTCTGAATAACTTTACCGTCTTTCAAGATTTCAACATCTAGACCCAAACCTTTTAATTCACGGACCAAAACGTTAAATGATTCCGGAACATTAACACGGCGAATTGTTTCGCCTTTAATAATAGACTCATAAGCTTTAGCTCTACCTGGTACATCATCAGATTTTATAGTTAGCATTTCCTGCAGAGTGTGGGCGGCGCCATAAGCTTCAAGAGCCCACACTTCCATTTC
The DNA here is from genome assembly GCA_964434055.1 of uncultured Gammaproteobacteria bacterium. Classification (GTDB taxonomy): domain Bacteria; phylum Patescibacteriota; class Patescibacteriia; order UBA2196; family CAYSSY01; genus CAYSSY01. Next base: position 63,825 of record CAYSSY010000003.1, read on the forward strand.
CCCAAAGCGTTGACCACCAAACTGAGCTTTACCGCCTAAAGGTTGCTGGGTAACTAAAGAATAAGGACCAATGGAACGTTGATGGATCTTGTCTTCAACTAAGTGATTCAATTTAAGCATGTAGGTATAACCAATGGTTGCCTGGTTATCAAAAGGTATACCAGTCCGACCATCATAAAGGGTCACCTTACCGTTTTCAGAATAACCAGCATTTTTAAGCTCATTTTTTATTTCGTCTTCAGTGACACCATTTAAAGTTGGGGTAGCAACTTTATAACCTAACTTCTTTGCGGCTAAGCCCAGGTGTGTCTCAAGAATCTGACCCAAATTCATACGTGAAGCAACACCCAAGGGATTTAAGATAATATCAACAGGCGTACCATCTTTCAAATAAGGCATATTTTCTACGGCTAAAACCCGAGAAACAACACCCTTATTGCCATGTCGGCCGGCCATTTTATCACCAATCTGAACTTTAACCAAACGAGCCACTGAAATCTGTACTTGTTTAATAACACCTGAAGACAGTTTATCGCCGTTCTCTCTACTAAATATCTTAATGTCAACCACTTTGCCATATTCACCATGTTCCAAATAAAGAGATGAATCTCTAACCTCTTTAGCTTTCTCTCCAAAAATTGCCCTTAATAATCTTTCTTCTGCTGTCAGTTCAGTCTCACCTTTTGGGGTAATCTTACCAACTAAAATATCGCCCGAAGAAACTTCTGCTCCAATTCTGACAATACCCTGCTCGTCCAGGTTCTTTAATTTTTCTTCACCAATATTTGGAATATCCGAAGTAATAACTTCCGGACCTAATTTTGTTTCCCTAACATCAATAGTATAATCTTCAATATGGATTGAGGTATATAGATCATCATGAACCAATCTTTCAGAAATAATAATGGCATCTTCATAGTTCCAGCCTTCCCAAGGGATAAATGCCACTAAAATATTTTGTCCCAAAGCTAACTCACCTTTTTCTGTCGCTGGACCATCGGCGAGAACGTCACCTTTTTTAACAATATCCCCCTTATTAACCACCACTTTCTGATTAATACATGTTGAAGCGTTTGATCGCCCAAATTTAACTAAACGATATTCTTTTATATCACCATCATCTTCAAAAATTTCTATTCTGTCTCCAGAAACCGAAGTTATTTTCCCGTCTTTCTGACAAATAATTGTTTGCCCAGCATCAGAAGCCGCTCTCTTTTCCATGCCCGTCCCAACAATTGGCGAATGCGGACTAATTAAGGGCACAGCTTGACGTTGCATATTCGTACCCATTAAAGCTCGGACAGCATCATCGTGCTCCAAAAAAGGGATAAGTGATGTGGAGACAGAAATAATTTGATTGGGTGCTACATCAACAAAATCAATTTCTTTGACATCAGCTAACATTGGCTGACCGCTTTTTCTAACCTCAGCTTTTTCCACTAAAAAATAACCATCATTATCATGAGGAGTTGTGGCGGCTGAAGTTATATACTTTTCTTCTTCAAACGCGTCGAGGTAAATAATTTCATTGGTAATTCGCGGGCGACCATCAGATTCTTTTATAACTTTAAAAAATGGGGTTTCAATAAAACCAAAATCATTGACTCGAGCAAAAGTTGAAAGATGACCAACTAAACCAATATTTGGACCTTCGGGGGTGGCAATTGGACACAAGCGACCATAGTGAGTTCGATGTACATCGCGGACTTCAAAACCGGCTCTCTCTCGTGAAAGACCACCTGGGCCCATTGCTGAAACACGTCGTTTATGCTCCAGTTCTGCCAGAGGATTTGTTTGGTCCATAAACTGAGAAAGCTGTGATGACATAAAAAATTCTTTCACTGCTCCAATTACAGGCCGTGCGTTAATTAATTGTCCTGGAGTAATAGTATTTATGTCTAAGGTTGACATCCTGTCTCTTACTATTCTTTCCATACGTGCTAGACCAACGCGAAAACGATTTTGAACCAATTCACCTATGGCTCTAATTCGTCTGTTACCCAGATGATCAATGTCGTCTGCTTCTTCTTGACTGATATTAAGACGGATAACTTCTTTTAAAATACCCACTAAATCTTGGGGTTTAAAAACACGATGTTCTTTATTTAAAGGATAGTCTTCATTAAAACGCTGATTTAATTTGTAACGACCAACTCGTCCAAAATCATAACGCTCAAAATTAAAAAACATGGCATGAATCAAAGATTTGGCATTGTCGACTGTAGCTAAATCACCGGGTCTAATTCTCTTATAAACTTCTTTTAAACCCTCCGCTTCAGAGTGAGATGGGTCTTTGTTTAATGTTTCTTCAATATAGTCGATAATCTTTTCACCTTTATGCAAACTGTGCTTGGTGTTAATATCACTAAAAAGATTTTTTATCTCTTCATCACTGCCAATGCCGAAGGCACGCATTAAAGAAGTCACTGGTACTTTGCGTTTGCGATCAATTTTTACTGAAATAACATTATTTAAACTAGTTTCAATTTCCAACCAAGCCCCACGATTGGGAATAATTTTTGCCCCATAATAATTACGACCACGATAACTATCAAAAGTAAAAAAAACACCCGCCGATCTAATAAACTGGGAAACGACTACACGTTCAATACCATTAATAACAAAAGTACCGCGATCAGTCATTAACGGAAAATCACCTAAATAGATTTCTTGTTCTTTAACTTGACCTGTTCTTTTATTAACCAATTTGGCTATGACTCTTAAAGGCGCCTCGAAGGTAGTGTTTCGGGCTTTTGCGGTTACCTCGTCAAATTTGGGTTCATCCAAAAAATAGTTACCAAAATACAATTCTAAATCACGCCCAATAAAGTCTCTTATGGGTGAAGTTTCATCAAATAATTCTTTTAAACCATCTTCAAAAAACCATTGATATGACCTTTTTTGAACTTCAATTAAATCAGGCGGTTCAATGGTAAGCAGGTCATGAGATTTTTTAAAATACTTTCTGGTTGTTTGCTGTGAAAAGTAGGTAGTTTTATCTGTGGATAAGGGTGATATCATGTAGTTTTTTTGGCTTATATTAGCTAAAAAATAATATTTATTGGCTACCTAAATATACAAAAATAAACTCCATCTTTAGTTTTATTTTTGATCGAGTAATTATTTACAGACTAAAAAAGTCTAAGAAATATTTAAATTGTTCATAAATTGATACTATCAAAAAAAGCTTTAGCTTGTCAAGCTAAATTGAAAAAAGTCTATTTAAAACATGTTATTATTAAAAAAAGGCTAAAATTAAACAAATTTTTAAATTAACTCTTTTACTACTTTTCGATCATCCCAGGAAATTTTTTTACCATCGGCAATGCAAATTGCTTGTTCTGCACCTTTTCCAGTAATCAGTACTAAATCACCGGGTTCGGCCAATAACAGTGCTTGATTAATTGCCTCACGTCTATCTAAAATTTTTAAAACTTTATTTTTTTGTTTGCTGTCTATTAATTCTTCAGCACCAGCGGCTACTTCATTAATAATTTGTTCAGGCTGTTCGTCGTATGGATCTTCGTTGGTTACAATAATCAGATCGGCATTTTCAGCGGCTATTCTACCTAAAACTGGCCTCCGTGCTTTATCACGACCGCCGCCAGTTGATCCAAGAATATGAATAATCTTTTTATGTGGCAAGTCTTTAATTGTCTGATATAAATTTGTCAGAGCTTTGGGCTCGAAGGCATAATCGACAATAATTTTTAGATTACGATTATTTTCGATGAATTCCATCCTGCCAGGCAGGGGTTTTAATTTTTCCACTGCGTTCTTTATTTGTGTTTTCTCAAGGTAAAAAACCTTAGCCACACAAATAGCGGCTAAAACATTATAAATATTATATATACCCAGAAGAGGAATGTTAAATATGGAATGTTGAATATCGGCTGAGATAAAATTATTTTTCTGGTGAATGTTATCGGCTGATATACTGGCTAACTGATATCGGCTACTTGCTATTGTTTTATTCGCTACCATATACCCCATCTTCTCATCAGCCGGAAACCCTAAAAAATATTCCGCGTATTCATTATCTAAATTAACAATGATAGTCTTTTTAATTTCTATTTTGAGTTCTGTTAATTGTTTTTTGGGGGTTGTGGTCATTAAGTAGGCAAACAGTTTCCCTTTAGCCTTTTTATAATTTTCAAAACCACCGTGTGCTTCAATGTGTTCCGGGTAAAGATTAGTAAAAACTAAAACATCATAATTAATGCCAACGTGACGGAACTGCTCAATCCCTTGTGAAGAAGTTTCTATGATTGCCACCTGACAACCAGCTTTGATCATGTCTTTTAAAAATTTTTGAGTTTGGAAACGACCAAGCATTGTCATTTTACGATCATTCAACCATTCTTTTGCACCAATCTTAAATAAAGTAGTCGTGGTCATACCAACCCTGAAACCACAAGACTCTAGTATCTGACTGATAAAATAACAAGTCGAAGATTTACCAGCAGTTCCGGTTACACCAATAACGATCATCTTTTCTGATGGATAACCATAAATAAAAGCGCTCAATAAGGCTAATGCATGATGATACAACGGTTGAATTAATTTAAATACACTCTTCGGAACAATTTTTTTAATTTGACTAAGAATTATATCAATCATATTAAAATTTTATGTTTAGTCTAACCATAAACTTCAACAATTTCAATAATTAAGGCAATCCATAAACTGAATTTCACACAAAATTGAACCAAGGTTCTTAAATCACTATGCTTTTTACTTTTAAAAAAATATTCAATAAAAATTATTAAAATAAAAAATAACTCACAATAGATAAAAAGTTTCAAAATTAAAACTTGACCATGAAACCAATCCCAAACAACAAAATACAAAGCGATATGATTAAAACGATCACTAACGGCGTCAAATTTTTCACCAAAATAAGTAACTTGATCTCGTAATCTGGCAACCGCACCATCAAGTAAATCAAAAAAATATCCGAAAAAAAATAAAAGACTCTGGATTGGCCTGGGCTGATAATAAGCAATTGGCAGCCAAATCAAAACTACAATAAACCTAAAAAGTGTCACTAAATTGGGCGTTACCCGGCGTGGTAAAATTCTGACCACAGGTTCAAAAATATTATCTTTCCATTTTTTTAAAAGATCGTGTTGAGCAACTAATTTATTACCAATATCACTTAACATATTTTATTGAAAAATTATCATTCTGATTCAAGTGGTGATAAAAAAAGATACCAACTGGAAAATATAACCAATAAGAAAAGAAACGATAAACTAACATAACCATTAAGGCCAACTCTAATTGAAAACCAAAAGAATTTAAAACCAACACCAATGACCCTTCAAAAGTTCCTAAACCACCGGGAAGAAATGATATTAAACTGATCAATCTAGAAAAAGCAAAAGCTGCTAAAGCTAAACCAACAGAAATTGTCTGCCCAAATGAATTAAAAACAAGGATAATTGTTAAACCCTCTCCGATAAATTTAATTAATTGAATTAATGTCGGTTTAATTAAATCTTTCTTATGATTCTTGATCCAATCCAGATCTTGATAAAAATCTTTCAATATTTCATCAACCCGGGCATTGTTTTCTTCGTCATTACCGTTTGAGAGACCTGTTTTTTTTAAAAACCACAACACTCGACCTTTAGCCTTACCGTGCTTACCTAACCAAAAATTAAGCAAAAAACATATAATCAATAAAAGAAGAATAAAAATCGGCAAAATATAAATGCTAGTTTTAGCAATTCTCCCTGAAAAACCAACATGATATATAAGATAACCTAAGGTCCATATAGTTAGCAAGACAAAAGCTGAATAAAAACAAACAAATTCAATAATAACCGACATCAAACCCTTACCTTCTTTCACGCCTTGACCTTTAAGATTTTTTAAAAAATGAATATTGCCCGCAAAACCTAAAGAAGGAATAGTAAAATTCAAAAATAATATTAAAACTGTTGATTTCATTAAATACCATAATTTCAAATGAGGAAAACGCAAAATCTTAAAGATTACTCGATAGACATTACCTTGAAGAAAAACAATCAGAAATTGAGCAAAAAAAGCCCCTAATAACCAAATTATTTGGGCCGACATCAACAGACGACCTATCTCCTTAAGCTCTGCTAAACGAAAAAAAACTATACAAACTACTAATAACAATATGATTGGAAAAAATAATTTTTTCCAGCTAAAAAATGAATCTTTAATGCTTTCTAACATAGTTTTTTTCTTACATTAACTATCACTAAGCAAATCAACTGTCTAAAGATATTGCCTTTAATAAAATATAAAATAGTTGCTCGACCAATACCACTTAAAGAACCGGATATTAAGACAACTTTATTTTCTAAAAATATTATACTTTTATTTCTATCAAGTTATTTGCCCCCAGCAGGAATCGAACCCACATTCCAAGCTCCGGAAGCTTGTGTCCTATCCATTGAACGATGGGGGCTTTATCTACAATTGTAATTTTATTATCAAAATAATAACTAACTAAATATAATCATCTTAACTACCTTATAAAGATTCAACCATTTATTGTTAATAATAAAATCTAAAGCACCGACATAATTTATTTCTCGGCCGGTTTTTTCCCCAATAAATCCCCGTTTAAATCTAGTAATGCCCAACCAGCTATTCGTTGCCTGATTTTTGTCATTTGGTGTTTGTAAAGCTATCCCCCAAAAATCATACCAATGATAACCCTGTTTCTTGGCCCATCTAATTGCCGCCCATTGTGTAGCATAATTAGGCATAACATCTCTAAAATTATTTGCTGAACCACCATGCAAATAAGTTGCAGTGTCTCCAAAACCCATGACCATTATAGCAGCGAGTACCTTGTTTTGATATTCAGAAAAAAATAAACAATTTTTTAAATCAGTTCCTGTCTGATCGGAATAATTGAAATAATCTATTAAACTCTGGTAATATTTTTTGCTAAAAATTTTAATGCCATCGCGTTGGGCTGTTTCTTGAAGTAAATTATAAAAATTATCAATTTGGGATTTAGAATTTGAAATTGGTGATTTAACGATAACCCCTTTTTTTTCCGCCAATCTTATATTATATCTGCACTTATGGTGCATGTCTGCTAAAATTTCTTCTTCTGATTTTGTTAAATCAAGAAGCAAGGTAGTGTTTGGATTTTTAGAATGAACTAAAATTTGTGGTGTCATTAGGCCAGGAATCATAACCTGTAAATCATGCTCATCATATGGTGGCTCAATTCTAAAAAAAATAATTTGCTCCTGCTTAGCTGTCTTATTAATTTCTCCTACTAACGACTCGAGTATTTCTTTTTTGTCTTCATTTTTTGATATTGAATTTAAGATTACCGGCCCACGCGGACACTCCCAATAGTATCTAGCTAAGGGCAATTTCTTTTTGATTATTAAGGCAGTCGCAACTAATTCTGCTTGACCAATATTCTTATTATTGAATAATGTTTTCGTGCTATAAATAGTGTAATACTTAACTTTTTCCCCTAAGGACTGACGAAACTTACCCCATGTCCAACTTTGCAAAAAAGAAGATGGGGAAGAATTCTCCATCACAAATTTATCCCATTTTTTTTGAAAATTTTCGTCATTAATTTCTCTAATTTCCATATTACTAATCTAACATTTTAACCCTTGAAAATCAATTAACAGACTAAGGCGGGGATATAGATAGTGATTATTTTTTAAAAAATAAAAACAAGCATTTTTAAGACTTGTTTTTTAAAAAATTACCTTTTACCTAACATTTTTAGGGCCTGCTTGATTGTTTCATTCTCGTCGGTTAAGTTAGTTGAAATTCTTCTCATAACTTCACGTACTTCTCTTTCCGAATAACCCAAACCTTGCAGAGCTTCAAAGACACCGTGATCATCATTAATACTCTTAATATCCTGCTCACTTAACGCCAAATTTTCTAACTTATCTTTAAGCTCGACAATGATACGATCAGCCGTCTTTTGTCCAATACCAGAAACCTTGCGCAATAGGGTTGGATCGCCGTGAACAATTGCCTTTTTAATTTCATTGATTTTCGCAATCGTCAGTACCTGAAGCGCTGATTTTGGACCAACACCTGAAATAGTTATTAACAACTCAAAAAAATTTTTTTCTTCAATTGTTTCAAAGCCATAAAGTTCCATCACATCCTGTCTGACATGTAAATGACAAAAGAACTCCTTAACTTCCCCAATTTTCAAGCGTTCTAAAAATGACAAAGGCAGAAAAATTTCATAACCGATATTATTAATATCAAGAGTTAATGAACGTTGATTCTTATTTTTAATCTGACCTTTTAGATAGGAAATCATTTTTTGAAAAAATTAAACTTTAATCATAGTTTAATTTTAACAGATCCTTGGGTTATTTTCAATTTTAATATCCAACCAAATCAGCTATAATATAATTGCTAAATAATTGGCGAAAAAAAATATTTAATATAAATTATGACGGTTATAAAAATTGCCCATCGTGGAGCTTCTGGTTATAAACCACAAAACACACTGGCAGCTTTTGATAAAGCATGTGAACTTAAAGTCGACTATATTGAATGTGACACTAGATTGTGTCATAGTGGACAGCTAGTTGTAATCCATGATAAAACCGTTGATAAAACAACCAATGGAAAGGGCAGTGTTTCAAAGTTAACATTACAAGAATTAAAAAAACTTGACGCGGGACAAGGCGAATCAATTCCGACTTTGGCTGAAGTATTGGGACGTTATCAACACCGAGTTAAAATAATGGTTGACTTGAAATCTCCTAACTGTGCTAATGCTTTTTTAGAACTTATTCGCCGCTACCAGGCGCAAAAAAATATCATCGCTGCTTCCACTTATCATCATTTATTAGCCTCAATAAAAATAAGAGAACCAAAAATCGAAACTGCTATTTCTTTTGATATTTACAATTATTTAAAACATTTTTTTGTTAAAAATTTCTTTGTGGCCGCCGCAAAAATTATCAAAGCAGAAAATGTCAACATTTATTACAAATTTATAGATGAAGATCTAGTTAAACGCGCTCATCGCCATAAAATAAAAATTAATGCTTTCCCGCCGAATAATATTGAAGAAATTAAATGGCTGAAAAACATTAAAGTCGACGGGATTATTTCAAACTTCCCTGATTTAATATAGAAACATTTATGCCTCAGTTTAAATTACAAGCCAAATTTTCGCCGAAAGGTGACCAGCCGCAAGCAATCACCGAACTCGTTCAAGGCTTAAAAAATAATTTACACGACCAAACGCTTTTAGGTGTAACTGGCTCTGGTAAAACTTTTACCATGGCTAATATTATTGCTCAAGTTCAGCGACCAACCTTAATTATCTCGCATAATAAAACGCTAGCGGCACAACTGGCAGAAGAATTTAAAGATTTTTTTCCGAAAAATGCAGTAAATTATTTTGTGTCATATTATGACTATTACCAGCCAGAAGCTTATATTCCTCAAAGTGATACCTATATTGAAAAAGAAACATCTTTAAATGAAGAAATTGACCGCCTGCGACATGCCTCAACTCAGGCGCTGCTTTCACGTTCAGATGTTATCATTGTTGCTTCAGTCTCCTGTATTTACGGACTCGGATCGCCAAGCGAGTACAAAGCTGAGAGTTTAGAAATTAAAATCGGACAAAAAATAGCCATGGCTCAGTTGGCCAGGCAACTCAACAAATTACGTTATACGCGCAATGATTATGATTTTTTTCGCGGACGATATCGTCTAAAGGGTGACACTTTGGATATTTATCAGCCATATGCTCTAGATGAAGTCACGCGCATTGAATTCTTTGGTCAGACCATTGAAAATATCAGCCTGACCAACTATCTAACTGGTAAAAAAATAACTAACCTGGAAGGAACAACTGTTTTCCCGGCCAGCCATTATCTAGCACCGGCTGAAAACTTTAAAAAAGCTCTGCGAGATATTAAGAATGATTTAAGAATACGCCTTCAAGACTTGAAAAAAAAGAAAAAACTCTTGGAGGCTCAGCGATTGGAAGAAAGAACAATCTATGATTTGGAAATGATGGAACAAACTGGCTATTGCAATGGTATTGAAAACTACTCCCGTTACTTTGATGGCCGCAAAATTGGAGAACCACCTTACACGCTACTTGATTTCTTTCCGGAAAACTATTTGCTTTTCATCGACGAATCACACATGACTATCCCACAAATTAGAGGCATGTACGCCGGCGATCAGGCCAGAAAAAAAACACTCATTGACTTTGGATTTCGTCTACCTTCTGCCTTGGATAATAGACCATTAAATTTTAAAGAATTTTTAGAACGAACCAGCCAAACAATTTATGTCTCAGCCACACCGCAGGATTGGGAGCTGACAAAATCAAAAAATGTTGTTGAACAATTAGTCCGTCCGACCGGACTACTCGACCCGGATATCGAAATTAAACCAACAAAAAACCAAATAGATGATCTGATTGAGCAAATTCGTCAACGAATCAAAAAAAATCAACGGGTTTTGGTGACAACTCTAACAAAAAGACTCTCCGAGGATTTGGCTAACCATCTCCAAGAAATTGGCCTTAAAGCTTATTATTTACACTCAGAAGTTGAAACTTTTGAACGAATAGAAATTATCCAAGATTTACGCCTTGGAAAATATGATGTGCTAGTTGGCATTAATCTACTGCGTGAAGGTTTGGATTTGCCTGAAGTTTCTTTAATTGCCATTCTTGATGCTGATAAGGAAGGCTATCTCAGATCAGACACGGCTCTAATTCAAACTATGGGTCGGGCGGCTAGACATATTGATGGTCATGTTATCATGTATGCCGATCGTATCACCGGTTCAATGAAAAGAGCAATTGAAGAAACTAAGAGACGCAGAAAAATACAACAAGACTATAATAAAAAAAATAAAATCACTCCCGAAAGTATCCAGAAAGAAATCAAGGAGTTAAGATTCAAAGCAACTACTGATAAAAGACAACTAACAAATAACCAACGACTGACACTTATTAATAAAATAAAAAGTGCTTCGGCTGAAGAAATACGTCATATCGTCAATGATTTAACTGAACAGATGGAGCTGGCAGCAAAAAATTTAGAATTTGAAAAAGCCGCAGATTTACGAGATGAGATTGAAAAATTAAAAAAAGGTTCTGGTTGAACCTTTAAAAAAGCAAGTTAATCAAGAACCTTGAACTCTGGCTGATTTGTTTCATCTTTGGGGGCACAAAAAATAACAGTACTCCCATTAAGGATGTTAGCTCCAGCCACCAAACCCGGTAATCCTTTGTCATGAATAACCGCAATGAGTTCTAAATCTGCCTCAGCAGGCACATGAATAAATTTGTCTGTTTCTGCTTTTGCTTGCGACTGGTTTTTGTTGTGGTTTTTGGCCGCATCGATGATTGCTTTTTTGGGTACATCTCCCGCATTTGATAAATAAGGGTAAAAAATTCCCTCTTTTTTATCAAGAAACACGAAGATGTTCATGAGACCTCCTTCACATCAAGTTAGTTGCCAATGGAAAATTGCCGGTTATATTCAAATAATTTAACTAATTTAAAAGTTAAAGTCAAATTATGTCATTTATATTAATAAATAAACCAAGTGGTCCGACGTCTCATGATATTGTTGATCAACTGCGGCGAATAACCGGTGAAACAAAAATTGGTCATGCTGGAACTTTAGACCCTTTTGCTGATGGTCTCCTCTTGGTAGCTGTTGGGCGTGAATCAACAAAGAAAATTTCCAAATTTGTCGGACTGGATAAAGAATATCTTGCCACTTTAAAGTTGGGTGCGGTGAGTGATAGTTATGATATGACTGGAAAAATACAAGAGACAGCTGACGACAAACAACTCACGATAAATGACTTACAACTGACAACTGATAACATCAATGGAATTTTAAATACCTTCATCGGTGAACAAAAACAGATTCCACCCATGTTTTCAGCAAAAAAAATTAACGGCCGCAGGCTTTATCGATTAGCGCGGCGCGGTCTGGAAATCGAAAGGCAACCTGTTAAAATAAAAATTTATAAAATTTGTGATATCAAATGGTCGCCAGTCGATGTTCGTTTGTCGTTTGTTGTTAGTTGTTCCTCTGGCACTTACATCCGTTCACTAGCTCATGACATCGGTCAAAAACTTGGCTGTGGCGCTTATCTTGAAAAATTGACACGCACTAAAATTGGAGAATTTAAATTGGAGCAGGCAATAAACCTGGAAAAACTTAATAAAGATAATTGGGAAAAATATGTAATTTAAATTTTCAATTATCAATTTCTAATTTTCAATAACTAATATTTAAAAATAATAAATAATTGAAAATTGCTAAATTGGAAATTAAAAATTGTTACAAAATATGAAAACTGTTCTAGTATTTGGCACCTTTGATCTCCTACATCCAGGCCATAAATATTTTTTAAAGCAAGCAAAAAAACTTGGTAATTTTTTAATTGTGGTGGTGGCACGAGAACAAACAGTAAAAAAAATAAAAGGTTTTAAGCCGACTCAAACAGAGCGAGAAAGAAAAAATAATCTTAAAAAAAATAACTACGTTGATCGAGTGGTTATGGGTAATTTAAAGAATCCCTATTACATAATAAAAAAAATAAAGCCCGATATTATCGCTTTGGGTTACGACCAAAATTCATTCACTGCCAATCTGCCACAAGCTCTAAAAACACTTCAGTTAACTCCAAAAATTATCCGCCTAAAACCTTTCTTCCCTGATAGATTTAAAACATCAATTATAAAAAATACTTAATAAATCAAAAAACTCTCTTGCCAAAATAATGACATCGGGCTATAATATTTTTAAATATTCACAAGTCTAACCATTAATTAATAACTAATTAATTTTTTTATTTATATGAGTGAAGAACTTCTTTTAGGACTAGTTCTGGGTATTAGCGTCTTGGGACTGGTTGTCGCATATTTACTGGCGCGCTGGGTTTTAAAAAAGGATACCGGCACCAGTGCTATGCAAGATATCTCTAACGCCATTAAAGAGGGGGCGGAAGCATTTCTCAGAAGGCAATTTAAAACTATCGGTTTGTTAGCCGGAATATTTGTTGTTATTCTTTTTGTGGGTTATGGATTTATCCGTTCACATCGCGCTTTTGATCCAGTTGATTCATCACTCACTTTAGCTTTTTGGATTGCTTTATCCTTTGTCTTAGGTGCTGTTTGCTCTCTAATTGCCGGTTATATTGGTATGTGGATTAGTATTCGCACTAACATACGCACAGCGGCCGGCACTATGAAAAATATTAACGAGGGCCTTCGCATTGCCCTGCGCGGTGGTGCTGTCTCCGGATTAATGGTTGTAGCGATGAGTTTGTTGGGCGTAGCTGGCCTCTATCTCCTCGTAAAGTTAATCTCTGGTGTGGAACCGCATCGCATACCTTTTCTCATCGTCGGCTATGGTTTCGGTGCCTCCTTTGTTGCACTTTTTTCGCAACTTGGTGGTGGAATTTATACCAAAGCGGCTGATGTTGGTGCTGATTTAGTTGGCAAAGTTGAAGCGGGTATTCCTGAAGATGATCCACGAAATCCAGCGGTTATTGCTGATTTGGTTGGTGATAATGTTGGTGATTGCGCTGGTAGAGGCGCTGATTTATTTGAATCAACTGCGGCTGAAAATATCGGTGCTATGATTTTGGGTGCTGTTATGGCACTAAAGGTACCTGGTGTTAGTCCGGCGTGGGTAGTCGGCGTGATGATGTTTCCTTTGGTCGCGAGAGCTTTGGGGATTATTGCTTCTATCGTCGGAATTATGATTGTTAAAGTAAAGGATAATGAAGATCCAATGAAATCTCTCAATCGTGGTTATTATGTTGCCGCGTTTTTGGCGATGATTGGTTTCGCTGCTGCTAGCCGTTTGCTACTTTATAGCGATCGGGCGCCATCTGCTTGGCTTTATTTTGTTGGCTGCGGTATTATTGGGGTGCTCGCTTCGGTGGCTTTTGTCTACATTACTCAGTACTACACAGAATATAAATACCGCCCGGTAAAATCAATTGCTGAAGCTAGTAAAACTGGACCAGCCACTAATATTATTACGGGTATCGCTGTTGGTTTAGAATGCACCGCCTTACCGGTTATCACTATCTCGGCAGCAATTTTAGGTGCCTACTATTTAGGCGAGCATTCTGGATTCCCAGAGGCTGGTCTTTTCGGTACTGCTGTTGCTACTATGGGTATGTTAGCGACCGCTGCTTATATTTTAGCCATGGATACTTTTGGACCAATCGCTGACAATGCCGGCGGTATTATCG
>CAYSSY010000004.1:0-8104 GCA_964434055.1 uncultured Gammaproteobacteria bacterium
GAGAACTTTCTTAAGAACTTCGCTTTGGAGAAAAGAAGGTAGTGATTGGAAAATATTTTTTCACCAAGGAACTTTAATAAAGTAAAAATTTGTTTGTTCGTCAATTCTATAATCTAAATTCTACATTTTAATTTCATGGAGAGGTGGCCGAGTGGTTGAAGGCGGCAGGTTGCTAACCTGTTATATGGTTGTAAAGCCATATCAAGGGTTCAAATCCCTTCCTCTCCGATTCGCTTTTGAAGCCATTATTAAATGGCGCCAAAAGTGACTCAAGAATAATTGAGGATTTGAAGGGTGCGAATGAGGCCAAGCAAGGTGCCGGCCGAGATGACGTTAATATGCCTGTGGCATATTGACGGGCACCCAGGCCCCAAATCTCTTTCTCTGCTCCAAGACAATTTCTAATTACACATATGAAAGAAATTACACTTCATAGCGAGTGGCTCATTAAAGCACCTGTTGAAGAGGTCTTCAGAATGATGACCAACTTTGAGAAATGGCCTAACTATTTCCCGAAGGTTGCCGAATCAATAGAGGTGAAGAAACGAGCAGGAAATTATGTGGAAATGGAGGCCATGGTCAAATCATTCGGCAAAAAATTTCCGGTAAAAATGAAAACACAAATTATCCCCCAGAAAGGCTTTATTTCAGACAATGATAATTTTAAATTGGGAACTTCCGGACATGAAGAGATGCGACTTTCCCAAGTATCCGAAGGAACCTTAATTGATTACACCTACCATGTTTCAATTCATAAGACCTGGCTACGTGCAGTTGCCACGCCGCTTATTCGCTGGTATTCGATGAAGTACTGGGAAAAAGCGGTTATAAGTGAATTAAGGAAAGCGCTTGAGAAGTAACAATGCCCAATTGTGGAACTTCAAACTATTCCGGCTTATCCTATAAATTCTCCTCAATTTCTATAGACTTTTATCAATAATCGTTAATTTTAGACGTTTTACAGGTTAAAAATATACAATAAATATAGTTATTAACCCCTGGCCAGTACCGCTACCCAAATAACTAAAGCGCCAGCTTTTTTCAAGACTTGAGCAGCAGCGTTCAGCGTGGCGCCAGTGGTCGCAACGTCATCAATTAAGATGATGTTTTTGTTTTTTATTGCCTCGGTATCATTCAAAGTAAAAGCATTTTCCAGGTTAACTAAACGTTTTTTGGCATTTAATGTTGTTTGTGGTTTCGTATTTTTGGTTCTCAATAAGATTTCATTTTTTAATATTAAGTTATAATTAGAAGCTATTTCTGATGCTAATAATTCAGCTTGATTAAAACCGCGTTCTAATAATCTTTTTTCATGAAGTGGTATCGGCACAATCAAAGGTTGATTTTTTTCCAGCCAGGTTTTAAAAAGTGGTGATGACTCAATTTTTTTTATCAATAACTCAGCTAGAGGCACCGACAGTTCTTTGAGTGAAGAGAACTTGAATTTATGAATTAAGTTTTTAGTAAAATCGTTTTTCCATTTTAAGCCAACTACTAAACCAGTGATTGGGGAGTGGTGGCTACAGTCCTGATGACTTAAACCCTGAAAAGTGTTTTTGCCGCAGACCAAACACTGGTAGCCATTTTCTAAGGGCATTCGCTCAAAGCAGTTTTTACACAGCCACAGTCCTTCTTGATGACACAACAAGCATTCAATTGGAAAAAGAATATCAAGAATGAATTTTTTTATTTGACTTGTAATCATTAAACAAAAATCCTCTTTTAAAGAGGATCTTATTTAGTTAAAAATTATTTTTTTATTTTTTAATTTTAGACTAATTATTTTATTTTTTAACAGTTCTCTATTTAGAATCTTGTCTGCTAAAGGATCTTCAATTATTTCTTGAATAGTTTTACGCACTGCTCGAGCACCCAAATTAGGCTTATAAGCTAGTTTTGCCAGGAAAGTTTCGACTTCTTTGGCCCATTTTAAAATTATTTTTTGCTCATTTAAACTGCGCGCTAATTTTTCAAGTTCAATTTTTACTATTTCAATGATGTTGTTAAGAGTTAATGGATTAAAAACAATGATTTTATCCAGCCGATTAACAAATTCCGGTTTGAGAACTTGTTCGACTTTTTTTATAATATTTTTTTCCGCTTCAATTAGGTGAGTTTCGCGGTTATTTATTGTTTTTTTATTTTCTTCAAAACCAAGCTGTTTGAACTCTGAAAAATTTTCTTGACCGAGATTTGAGGTTAAGATAATCAAAGTGTTTTTAAAATTAACTGTTCGTCCCGTAGCGTCAGTTAGATGGCCATTTTCTAAGACTTGGAGAAGGAGATTATAAACTTCTGGATGAGCCTTTTCAATTTCATCAAATAAAACCACAGAATATGGTTGCCGCCGCACCGCTTCAGTCAGTCTGCCGCCTTCTTTATAGCCGACATAACCGGCTGGTGAGCCAATTAAGCGTGAGACATTAAAGCCCTCAGAAAATTCACTCATATCAATCCGAATTAGGTTGCGGGCACTACCAAAGACTGTTTCCGCCAATATCTTAGCAGTTTCAGTTTTGCCAACACCAGAAGGACCAATGAAAATAAAAGAGCCCAAAGGTCTTTCGCGTCCAGAAAGGCCGGCGCGTGCTCTTTTAATAAAAGAGCTGATTGTTTTTATAGCCATGCCTTGACCCTTAATTCTTTCCGATAGTTTATTTTCTAAACCAAGGAAACGTTGTCGTTCTTCGTCTACCAAATCATCGAGAGGAATATTGGTCATTTCTTCAATGATTTTTTTAATATCTTTTTCTGAAACTTCGCCCAGCCAAGTTGTCGCTGTCTCTGTTCTTTTATTTTCCAGTTTTCGCTGTTCATTTAAAAGTTCATTAATTTCTTCCTTTAGATTTAAGGCGTCAGAGAACCTTTCTAGTCTAACAGCTTCAATTTTATTTTCTTCTTTTTCGGCAATTTTATTTTTTAGACTGCTAATTTCCCTTGAATGGTCATTCTTTTTATAACGAATTTTTATTTTAGCCGCAGTTTCGTCAATCAGGTCAATCGCTTTGTCTGGAAGAAATTTTTCTGGCAGATAACGATCGGAAAGCAGGACAGCACTAATTATTGCTTCGTCGGAAATAAGTACACCGTGGTGTTTTTCATAAGTTTTTTTTAGACCTTTTAAAATTTGGATGGATTCTTCAGTTGAAGGTTCTTTTATCAAAACCGGCTGAAAACGTCTGACCAAGGCAGGATCTGGTTCGATATGTTTTTTAAAATCCTCAAATGTGGTAGCGCCGATACATCTGATTTCACCTCTTGCCAAGGCTGGTTTTAAAATATTTGCAGCATCCATCGAACCTTGGACCGAACCGGCGCCAATAATGTTATGGATTTCATCAATAAAGAGAATAATTTCCGGCGATTTTTTTACCTCATCAATAACTTGTCGGAGTCTGGCTTCAAATTCGCCACGGTAGACAGTGCCAGAGATTAAAAGTGGTAAGTCGAGAGAATAAATTTTTTTGCCGATTAAAATATCTGGTACATCACCCTGAACAATTTTTTTTGCCAGACCGTCAATAATGGCGGTTTTGCCCACGCCCGGCTCGCCTAGCAGCACCGGGTTATTTTTTGTTCGTCTTGATAAAATTTGAATAATTCTTGTTATTTCTTGATCACGGCCGATGACTGGGTCGAGGTTGTTTTGAATTTTTGCATTAGTTAATTCAGTGCCAAAATAATCAAGAATATTGTTTTTGTTCTTTTTGTTAGTTTGTTTTTCTTTTTCATTCGCTGACATTTCTTGAATTAAGGATAGAGCTTCTGAAATGTCAGGAAAGCGCGAAGTATTTTTCATCACGATTTTTAAGTGCTTCACAAGATCATTCTTTTTTATATTGCTGTTTTTAAAGATATTATCTATCTCCAGGAGATTACTGTCCAGAATGCTTAACAAGAGATGTTCAGTGCCAACATATTTATGATTAGC
Source organism: uncultured Gammaproteobacteria bacterium (assembly GCA_964434055.1). Lineage (GTDB taxonomy): Bacteria > Patescibacteriota > Patescibacteriia > UBA2196 > CAYSSY01 > CAYSSY01. Next base: position 3,932 of record CAYSSY010000004.1, read on the forward strand.
TTGTGCGGCCAGCAAAACAGATTTTTCAATAATTTTCTTCGCAGCGGGCGAGAAAATCATTTCTTTATTTTTTAAATTTTCACTATCCCCAGAATTTTTTTCTTCCTGTTTTGAAGGTAAGTCGATTTTATTTAGAATTTCAGCGGCTAGTGAACCTTTTTGTTGTGTTAGACTTAAGAAAATATGCTGCGGCGTGATGTGCGATTCTTTATTTTTGTCGGCTAAAAATTGGGCGCGCGCTAGCGTTTCTTGGTAGTGTGCTGATAATTTGTTACTTATAAAACTCATAAATTAAGCCATAGATCTTAAAATTTTTATACGTTCGTCAATTGGCGGATGGGTAGCCATGAGCCCGATAATTTTTTTACCCTTCAAAGGACTGGCAATGAAAAGATGGGCAGTGGCATTGGTTACTTTTTTGACTGGTATATTTGATAAGGATATTTTTTCTAGTGCCTTAGCCAAACCTTCCGGGTAGCGCGTCATTAAGGCGCCAGAGGCGTCGGCCAGAAATTCTCTTTTCCGGGAAACCGCCAGTTGAATTAATTTAGCAATTAACGGTGACAGGATAGCAAAGATTAGACCAACAATAAAAAGAATCCCTGACATACTATTGCGACTATTGGAGTTACTAGAATGTATCCGGCCTCGCCAGAGCCAATCGCTTAGAAGCGAGACCGCACCAACCAGAACAATAATGACCGTGGCTAACCTAATATCATAATTTTTGATGTGTGATAGTTCGTGGGCAATAACACCTTCCAGTTCTTCGTTTTCCAAATTATCAATAATCCCTTGGGTTAAGGCGATCGAGGAGTGCTTCGGATCGCGACCACAGGCAAAAGCGTTCATGGCTGGGTCGGGAATTACATAAATTTTTGGTATCGGCAAGCCAACAGTTAAACACAAGTTTTCTACCAGGCGGTAAACATATGGGTTGTCGTTTTGGGTGATTGGTCCTTTAGCGCCGGCACTGAACAGGGCAATTTTATCCCCAGAATAGTAACTGATCAGTGTCATGATCAATGACACCATCACGGCAAAAATAATCGGCGAATAGCCGAAGTCTTGATAGAGAGTGCTAAAGAACCAGCCCAAAAAAACTATGAAGACAAAAAACAATAACATTAAGATGTTTGTCTTCCTTTTATTAGAGTCAATTTGGTTATACATAAAAAATGACGACTAACAATTTTGCGACTAACAACCTGAGTTGGCTGCCGGCCGTTTGTCGTTAGTCGTTTAATAATTTATTAAATTAAAATTTGACGTCAACGTTTTTTCTTTCTGTCGCGTCATCAATTTCAAAAAATTCATAAGCCTGAAATTTCAGCATGCCAGCCACCATATTATTCGGGAAGACCTGAATTTTGGTATTGAAATCTCTGACATTGCCGTTGTAAAAGCGGCGTGAGGCCTGGATTTTATTTTCGGTATCCGACAATTCATCTTGAAGTTTGGCAAAATTAGTTGAGGCCTTTAGATCGGGGTAGCTTTCGGCAACTGCAAAGAGTGATTTTAAGGTCCCGGACAAAGCATTTTCAGCTTGAGCTTTTTCCTGAGGAGTATTAGCGTTCAAAGCAGCCGTACGCGCCAGCGTTACATTTTCAAAAACTTCTTTTTCGTGTTTGGCATAACCCTTAACCGTTTCCACTAAGTTAGGGATTAAATCATGCCGTCTTTTTAATTGGACATCAATATCTGACCAAGCCTCTTTGACCCGCATATTTAATTTAACCAGCCCGTTATAGACGCCAATCAGCCAGAGAACCGCCAAGACAATTGCCCCCAAAATTACGAAAAGAATAATATTCATAATTAACCTTAATTAATCAGCGAGAAATTTTAGCTTATTTCTCCCGATTTTTTTGATAATCTTTATTAATTATCTATATAATAATATATTTTATTTAGAAATGCAATATTTTTCTGTTCAGTTTAGCTATTTTATGGTATAATAAAAATGTTTATTATTATCCAATTATCATGGTTAATAGCAGAAAAAATACGCTCAAAGTACCATTGGTAATAACAATAACCTGTTGAGCGTGTTTTTTTATTGTAAAAATATATGATTAAACAGCTTAAATTTTTTTCCTTAATTGTAGCTTTTATATTTTTAAGCACAGTCATCGCTATTTATTCTGGTATTACTCAGGAACTTTCTAAACTTTTTTACTATCAGCCAGCAGGTTTGGTGGCGGGGGAATATACAGTCAGAATCGCGCAAGTTGGCGGGTCTAAGTCAAATCCGTCTTATCCTAGAACGGTTGTTGGATACCCGGCCAATGAATCTCATTTTACCGGTTGTCAAGATTTATACAGCCAATTTAATATGGCTAAAATAAGCGGTGATGCGGCTTTTTGTGTTCAGGCCGCAGAAAGTGTTAATCCGAACATTTTGAAATTTGGCACTTGGGGTGGTTTTGATGATGGTAATTTTCCGTCTAATGAAAGTAGTTTTGGTTATCATATTTTTCGTTCATTAGATCCTCAGTTATCTTCAGACATAAATGGCACGTCAGTTGATGTGCCATTAGAGAATACCGATGGTACTGGTTTTCCGCGTTGGGAAGATCCGCCGGGCAGTGGCACCTATCCTTATGGCACGGTTGGCTCCTCTGTTTTTATTGTTGGGCCAAATAGACAAACCGGTGTTATTAGTTATTCACCCGATCGAATCTCTTATGGCTCTGTTGATGAAGCTAACTATACTTTAGAAGCAGTTGGGGGTATTGGCGGTAATCATTCTGCTCATGAATATATTAGGATACCAATTAAGATCCGCGGTTGGAGTCCGAATGTGACTGCTGTTAATCCTTATGGTGGCGATAACGCTATTGATTATTATCTGGATAATAAATATGCCGGCAATAACTTGACTGACGCTTCTCATTTTGATGGTGTTTGGTATGACACCCAGACCCTTTTACCGAATAATTATTCATTTGAGTATACGGATTTTGATATGAATTGGCAGGCCGACGAGACACAGTATGGTTTAGCTGGTAGAAATACTATTTGGTATGACGGTGTCCATAGTTTATTTAATGAAGAGAAAAGCCGGACTGGCGTTGATTATGTAATTTCAAATGATGGTTATGGTGTTATTCCGCCAGACGAGGTTATTAGTTGGCATAACGGTTTTGTGGTTGAAAAAGGCATGAAGGGTTTGTATGATTGGCAATTATATTTTGACGCTTTAAGAAAATGGGATTCATCCGATAAATTTGTGGTTTGTATTGATGGTTCAACCACGTGGACAGCTACAAAATATGCAAGCTACAAAAATAGATACCAAGAAATGCGTCTGGGTCTAGCAATGAATACTATGGGGCCGGGCTATTATGGCCATGCAGCCGGACCACATTTCTTTTTTACTTATGTTTATGATGAATATAAGGTTGAGTTAGGTTATCCATTAGGCGCACCAATTCGCATAGCTAATAAATGCAACAGTACCAACGGTCGCTGTCCATATGTTCGTTTTTTCACCAATGGAGCGGTGGTTGTTAACCACACTCTGGCACCAGTATCGCTCACAGCTAGTGATCTTAGTGGTTTGGCCGGCTATGCCGGGCCTTATTATCGATTTTACGGTGGACAGAACACCAGCTTTAATAATGGTACGGAATTAACAGATGCAAACCCCATTGCTTTAGATGGCACAAATAATGGTGGTCATGACGGCCAGGATAATACTGGTGATGGCGTTATTCTAGTTAACAGTGCTAATTATTATGCTGTCGCTGATATTGTGGTTGGTAATTTTAATAATAATGATACTTCACCCGGCAGTTCGCCTGTTGAAGTAACTGGCAGTTGGAACGATCACCCTGCGGTTAATGCCAATAATCCTTATTATTCTCAATGGGATCAGGATGATGTTTCTTTGTCCAGTGAAGGAGCGGGGTATTTTGTTACTTCTGATGCTAATGCCAGGGCCACTTTCCGTCCGACTATTGGTATTGGTGGTGAATACCGAGTTTATGAATGGCATGGCTGGGATGGTTCAAGCGGCGGCGATAATGAAGCAACTAATGTACCCTATGAGGTAAATATTGGGGGGACAGTGGCAGCGAGCGGTACCATTAATCAATGAATGAATTGTTTTGATTGTATTTTTTTTTTTAGAGTTTTTTTTGGTAATTGTTTTTATAGTTTTGTTAGAAT
>CAYSSY010000004.1:8114-24644 GCA_964434055.1 uncultured Gammaproteobacteria bacterium
GACCATTAATCAAAGAATGAATGCTGGTCAATGGAATTTATTAGGTACACATATTTTTCCGCAAGGTACTAATAGTTATGTTAGAATTTCAGCCACTGGTGCGGACGGTCCGGTTTTGGCAGACGCTGTTAAGTTTGAGTTTACGGGTAACTCAGTAACACCACCTCCACCTCCACCGCCACCAGTTTGCAACAACAATGGTACCTGCGACGCCCCTACTGAAACAACAGCTAATTGTCCGGCTGATTGTCCAGCAGCACCTCCTTCGACTTGTCAGGTTTTTGATCATTTTGAAAATAACGCCTTATCAGATTTTACGCCCTTTCATTTCAAAGGCAGTCCGCAAAAAACAATCATTTTTCCCGATACCACACACATGAGTATTTCTGTGCCCACTGGTTCGCTTGATAATCCGACCTCTGGCATAATTACCAATGATACTTTAAACACAACCGATTGGGAACTAAATGTTGAACGCTCGGGCCCAGAAGATGAAATTATTCTTCTTTTTATTCAAGGTGATCCTGTCGATTGTCGCAATTTTGCCATTGCTTTACATCCCGTCAGTTGGGTTACTGGCGGAACAGGCAAAACAAGTCCAGACGGTTTACCTGCTTTGAATTGTTCTGCCGGCAGTCCTTGTCCACGCTTTTTGGAAATATATTATTATGGTGACGGGACTGTTAGTAGCACACCCAATCCTCTGTCAGCGCCCAATTGTGATAATGCTAATCCGATTGAATATGTTTTGGTGAGCGACCAGAATTTGATTGACAACATTAGAGTTTTGAAAGTTGTCAAGCAGGGTAACATCTACACTATTTATAATGGCACTACGCAGCTTGCTGCCTGGACCGATAATCAGAATTATAATATTTCTAAGGTGGCCTTAATGAATCGTTCATTAAATACGTTAACCTCTGATTATATGAGTATTGGTCCGATTGGAGTGAGTTGTACCGGTACATCTGGCTTAACTTGCAACTGTGGTTGTTACGAACTTTTGCCTGACTATAATTGCGATTGCGATGTTAATGTCAGAGATTTTGGAATAATGCTTTCTTATTGGCTTAAAACATCAGCGCAAAATATTAATAGTTATCAATATCCCGGTGTCGCTGATGTTAAAGATTTAGATTTGCGGCCGGACAGTGTGGTTGATATCTTTGATATTGGTATTCTTTTAGGTTGCTGGGGCAAACCCGGACCCGGTCAGACATCGTGTTGGGGTGGATCAGCTACTGGTGATCCGGTTCAAACCATAAATCCACCGACATACCAGATTGCCAACAATATCAATGTTGGTAGTGAATATTACATTGATCGAACTTATACCGTAACCAGTATTCCTGGAGATTTAGCTGGTTTGACTTGGATTAAGACTGCAAATGATGATAAGTTTTCTAATGGTAACGCTTTTATGAATTTTACCGCTTGCGAAGATTTAACTGTTTATGTGGCCTATGATTCACGTATTTCACCAGTGCCGTCTTGGCTGTCTTCGTGGACTAATACTGGTTTACAGATTGGTGTTTCAGATTTGCCAGTTAACCTTAATGTTTATCAAAGTACCGTGCCAGCTGGTGCGGTGACTCTCGGCGGTAATCAATGTCCAGATAATACTTGCAGTATGTATGCAGTTTTAGTTAAAACCAATCCTTAATTACTCTAATTAATAAATTAATTAGCTTATGTGGCGGTCAAAATTATTGATTTTATCCAAGGCCACTTTTCTCATTGTTATTTTTATTGCCCTTAGTACTTTATTGGCTGTTTATTCTGGTTTGACTCAAGAGCTTTCTAAACTTTTTTACTATCCGCTGAGCGGTCAGGTAGCTGGGGAATATACAGTTAGGATTGCCCAAGCCAGTTTGCCGCTTTTGGGTATTCAAGGAGATCGTTTTACTATTAATGGCACCCCAACCTTTTTAAGAGGCGTTAGTTATTTTGACGCTATTAATTATCCGTCAGAGACTGTTTTGATTGAGGATCTTAATTTTTTGCGAGACAATCACTTTAATTTGATCAGAGTGTGGGCTGATTGGAGCTGGCAAAATAACGAAGAATCAAGCAGTCCGCCGTATATACCGGCACCCCGCAACAGTACAGTTTTTAATCTTGATGGCAGTTTAAACACTTCAGCTATTAACAAATTAAGACGAGTGATTCAATTAGCCGGTGAACGTGGCATAATTGTTGATGTAACAATTGGTGATACTAACCCGTGGTTTTATGGTACTGGCACCGTCAATTCATATGATAATAATTTTAGTGAATTTCTGTCAGCGGCTGTTAATATTACTCAAGCCTTAAGCTCCTATACCAACGTCTTGTTTGATGTTTGTAATGAGCATAATCATACTGGCAGCGGTTTTTTTCCTTTGTCACAGTCAGGTTGGTCAACTGATCACTACTATAAAAAATTATGATTCTGATCGGATTGTCACAGTTTCCAGCACCGGCGGTCACTTAGATGACACTGCTAATATTGATGCCGAAGTTTCAGCTGGTGTTAATTTAATTGCTCCGCATTTAAGCCGGACAAGCGATTGGTACAGTCAAACTCAAATTAGGACCGAAGCAATCAAAGACCATCTGGCAAGCCAAGGTCTTAATCTGCCGGTCTATCTCCAAGAAGAACAAGCTTATCCAGATGACAGCACTGGTAGTCATTTTGTCACTGCTTTGACTCAAGCCTGCCAAGCGCATGCCGCTGGATGGACTTTTCATAACCGCCAAGGCATGTCTTTTTTGAATAATAGCCAAGTGAGTATGATTGATGATTTAGGACCTCAACAAAGTGTTCTTGTTTCTTTGGGTAATGTCAACTTGAGTACTTGCTCCCCAGGTGCAGCCCTGACTGTGACAGCGACAGCCAATCCCAATTCAATTACCACTGGTAACAGTTCAATTTTAACCGCCACAGTTATGGGCGGGACAGCTCCTTATAGTTATAGTTGGAATCCGGGTGGCAATGCTGGTAATAGTATCACTGTGACGCCAACCGTGACCACAAACTATACTGTTACCGTGACCGATGCTTCTGGTACTACAGCTACTGCTCAAGTGACAGTAACTGTTGGTTCAGCACCACCCAGTCCATTGACGGCCAGTGCTTCAGCCAGTCCCTCAACGATTTCTGTTGGTAGCAACTCTACTTTGACAGCAAGTGCTACCGGCGGTACAGCGCCATACACTTATCACTGGAACAACGGGCAAACAGGCGCGACTATCATGGTTAGTCCAAGCGCCACAACTAACTACACAGTTACTGTGACTGACGCTGCTGGAGCCAGCACTACTGCTCAGGTTACAGTCTCGGTCGGTGGAGGTGGCGTTTGCGGTAATGGCACAACTGATACTGGTGAGGGTTGTGATGACGGCAACACAACCAGCGGTGATGGTTGCTCGAGCACTTGCCAAATAGAAGTTTACACGGGTTTTGAATGGTGTAATGCCGATAATTCTTTGTGTAAAATGGGCACCGGCAGAACACCGGCAGTGGCAATGGACGGAACCGGCAAGGTTCATATTTCTTATGATTGCAATTGTACCGGTGGCAGCAGTTTTTATCCCGATTACGACAATAGCAGTTGTCATAATATTTGTTATCGTTCCTGGGACTGCAGTAATGGTATTTCCTCAGAGACTGTAATCGGCAACGGTTGGGGCAGTCGGATTGCGGTTGATCACAACAACCTGCCGCATGTCGTTTATCAAATCGTAGGCAATTCGGGTTGGGACGCCATTGGTTACAATAAATTGACGGCTACCGGTAATTGGCAGTTCGGCACTGGTGGCACAACTTTAGTCACAATGGATCAAAGAATTGATAAGCCAAGAATAATAGTTAATCAAAACAATCAAGTATTTGTTTCTTTTTCTGACTGTGTCACCGGTGGTTGGAAAGTGGCTTACGTTGATTTTAATGCGGACAGTGGGCCGTTTTCTTATCTTTCACAAAATGCTCGTTTGGTTACCAATGGGGTAAAATTGAGTAATGGCGGTTTGGCATTTGATGGTGATGGTGACATTCATTTTCAATGGGCCGCTTTTGACACTCCAAATAGAAATGATAGAGGTTTGTATTATGCTCGGCGCAACCAAGCTTCGGGCGCGATTGAAGACATTCATCAAATTTCTAGTTATGCCAGCAATTTTTCTGATATTGCTGCTGAAGCTACTGGCAACCGGGTTTATGGCGTTGGTCAAGGAGCGTGGGGAAGTGGTTTATTTTTCACCTCAGGTAATAATCGTTTAGAAAATGCTAGCTTAATTTTTAACAATACGCCGAATGAAGTAGGACCAGCAGCCATTGATGGAGATTTTCTGATGACCGATCTTGTGGTTGACAAGACCAATACACCTTATATTACCTGGACTGGTTACAGAAACAGAAATGACTCATTAAATCGCATGACGTCATATTGTGAGGTTTCCCTTGATGGAAATTGTGGTTTGAATAATCCACCAGCCGGCAGCCCGCCCAATAGCAACACTCCGTGTCAGTCAGATACTCAATGTACGTCGCCCGAGGTTTGTTTAAAGCACGAAGGCATTGTGCAAAATTGCACCACAGAATGTATGCCTAATGAATGTCATGATGTCAGATGGCCGATTGCTTATTACACCAAAATGAACAACAATACTCCGGGCGTTCCCACTGAAGTTGTTAATGAAACCACACTAGTTGCTGCTGGTGAGCCGGCCATGACTACCAGATCGCGCCAAGGTTCTAAAGGAACAAATCCGCAGTCAGCCGCTGCTTTAAACCAAGGGATCATCACTGCTTTTGAATATGCAATACCACCAGAACCATATAGTATTTATTTTAGGATGATTGATGGCGCTAATATTTGTTATACCCCGCCATCGTCAATTGCCGATTTGAATTGTGACGGCATGGTTGATGTCAAAGATTTAGGTATTTTATTGTCTTTTTGGCTTAAAACCAGCAATCTTAATGCTTATCAGCATCCAAATTGCACGCAATCAAAAAATTTAGATATGGCGCCGGTTTCAGCGCCAGACGCACTTATTAATATTAATGATATTGGGCGATTGTTGTCTTGCTGGGGAACGGCAAATAATCCCGCTTGTCAGAACTAATTAGGAGAAAATGATAAAATTTGTTATAATATAAATAATAATTTTTAAAAATATAAAAATCTATGGGTCTATTTAGTGCTAAAACTGGATATATCGGCGTGGATATTGGTAATTCCAGCGTTAAGATAGTTGAATTAAAACAAGAAGGCGGCAAACCAAAACTTGTTACTTATGGTTACGTTGATAGCCCGTGCGATATTGTGCGCGATGCCTCAGAAGAAAAACAGATAAAAGTCGTGGAAATAATTAAGGATATTCTTAAAAAATCAAAAATAACTTCAAAAAAAGCTGTGGCAGCCTTGCCAAATTTTGCAGTTTTTTCTTCAATTATCAGTTTGCCAAAGATGAACCATAAAGATTTGGATCAAGCGGTTCACTGGGAGGCAAAAAAGTTTGTTCCTATGCCAATTGAGGAGATGGTGTTGGATTGGAAAATTGTTGATGAGAATAAAGGCAGTTTTAAGGATAAAGAGAAAAATAAGACCCAAGAGGCTGGGAGTCCGATTTTACCGCCCAAAGAAAATAATATTCAAGAAGAAAACAACTTGATTAAAACCGAAGAAAAAAATGAAAAAACTTTTGATGCCAAATATGCCGTTGATCAAGTTAAAAGTCGGGGCAACATTAGGGTTCTTTTGACGGCTGCGCCTAAAAATTTAGTTGAACGTTATTTAAGGATTTTTCGTTCTGCGGAACTCGAATTATTAAGCTTAGAAACAGAGAGTTTTGCGATTGAACGGGCTCTTGTTGGGCACGACCCGACTCCGATTATGATTGTCGATATGGGTGATATTTCTTCTGATATTACGGTTAGCGAAAAAGGTATTCCCGTTTTGAATAGAAGCGTTGATGTCGGTGGGTTGAATATTACTCAAGCAATTGTCAACCATTTACACGTTACCACAGATCGAGCTGAGCAATTTAAGAGAGATATTGGTTTTTCTCTGAGTTCAGAACAGAGTATTCCAGAAATAATTCAATCCAGCTTAACACCCTTGATAAATGAAGTTAAGTATAGCCTCGATCTTTATTTATCTCAAAGAGAGAGTGGCGATGTCGAGAAAATAATTTTAACTGGCGGTTCGAGTTATTTACCTAAAATTGATGAGTTTCTGTCCAAGCTTTTAAACATAAAGATTTATCGTGGTGATCCTTGGGCACGAGTTATTTACCCTAAAGAATTACAACCAATCTTACAATCTATTGGCGCTCGTTTTGCGGTCTCCATTGGTCTAGCTTTACGAGAAATAGATTAATATTTTATATTACTTTATAATTAACACAAATTATGTTTGAAGCTATTGAACAGCAAGAAAATAAAAAGAAGAAGGAAGCAGAAAATGATAAGGATATTAATCTGTTACCTAAAGATTTAAAGAATCAAGAACTCAAGGAACTTAAAAAAACCTCTGCTTTAAAGAAAGAACAGCCAAAATCTGTTTTAACCAGCGGTCAACCTGTTAAAAAAGAACAAGTGAATTATTTTGGTTCGCTTAAAAAATCTTTACAAAACTTGTTTAAAAGTGATTTCTCTAAACCGACCATTAAAAAAGCGCCACCGATTGAGATTGATAAGAAAAAAGAAAGTTTGCCATTAATAAAACCAAAAGAACCAGACAAGCCTGTTCTTAAAAAAGACAAAAATTATTTAGAAAAAATAAGTAAAAGTAAAACCCCAGAAGAACCAGAAAAAAGCAACCTAGAGGTTAATTTATTACCTGCTATCGAAGGTGAACGAATTATTAAAAGAAAAAGGTTGCGTAGTATTACAGTTGGTGCGATATGTGAGGCTGCTTTTTTGGTTTTTTTAAGCATTGGTTTGCTCTTTTGGAGTAACAGTGAGACCAACAAGACTAACTCTTTGCGAGAAGAGAGAGATCGTTTAACTATTGCTTTAAAGAAAGCAGAAGCGGGTAAAAAAAATATAAGTCTTTTTAAACAAAAAATTTCTGAATTAGAGAAAATTTTGGCCGGCAGGGAAGAATGGACTCTGTTCTTTAAATTCTTAGAAGACAACACGGTTCCGAATGTATATTATGATAATTTAGATATTAATAATAATGATGGAGCAGTTACTCTGCAAGCTAAAGCGACTGATATTGATTCTTTGGCTCAACAGATAGTTGTTTTTCAGGAAGCTGAAGGTGTTGTCAAGACCGTAACAGTATCTGGTTTAAGTTTTAATAAAGAAGACAATTCCGATAATACTATTGGTGAGCAAAAATTCATCAGTTTTACACTGCAGCTAATAGTTGAGAAAAAATTTCTTTTATTGCAGCAAGTGGTGAGTAATAAAAAGTAAATTTTAATTATGCTGATTTTGAGAAAAAAAACTTTAAAAACTAACGGTTATCTGGAAAAATATTTGAATTCAATATTGATTATTGTTATGGTTGTGTTGCCTTTTTTGTATTATTTTTTATTTTTTCAGAAAACATATAAGGATATTTCTTCAACTAAGAAAGAAGCTAAACAACTTGCGGTTGATATAAATGATCTAAGCGGTCGTTTAACTACAGTAGAAAACTATAACCAAAAAATTAGTAAAATATCTGCTATTGATTTAAAAAAAATAGAAGAGGCCTTACCTAGTAAAATTGACATACCGAGCTTATTTGTCAATTTTGAGGCTCTGGGATTGAGCAACAATTTAAAACTGGTTGCCTTAAGCGTTCAGGAAGATACCAGTAAAAAGGCAAGAACGAATTTTCAACCGTCAGTAGCCGCTAAAGATGGTGAAGTTGCTCAAACAGCAGACCAGACGGAGTCTGAGGCGGCAGTTTCTGTTATTAGGAAGGCAATTATTACTGTATCTTATAAAGGCGGTGGTTATGTTAATTTAAAGAATTTGGTTGAAAGTCTTGAGAATAATTTGCGTCTTTTAAGAATTGATCATCTCTCTTTTAGTCCAAAAGATGGTTCAATGAATCTTGTATTAGAAGCTTATTATTTGGGCATTTAATTTTTTATGTTAATTACAGCAAAAAAAAATAATACCAAAAAGATGCTGATTATTTTAATTAGTGTTTTAGCTTTCGCGATTTTTTTTAATTTTTATCTAGCCAAGAGAATTTTTGGTCCGGTTGGTTCCGATAGTCAAATAGAAATTATGGTTCAACCAGCAGAAGTTAATTTTGGTAACACGGTCTCTAATCTTGGCGCTGGTAGAATTTCTTTGAGTATTCTTGAGAATGATTTATTTATTAATTTAAAGAAAATTGGAAGTTGGCCAGTTAACGTTTTAGTTAAAGGAAGGGTTAATCCTTTTCTCCAACCCCAAAGTAATAATTTAAATAGTTTAAATGAGGAATAATTTTTTAAAAGAATTATTTAAATATGAAGGTTGAAGGATTTAAAACACAACTTCTAGAACAGCTAAAAGACAGTGATTTTATCAAGGCTGATGTTTATGAACGTTTAAACAAGGAGGATGGTTTTAAAAGCATCGATGATCTCATTATTCGCGAACGGTTGGTTGATGAAGAGGAGTATACTAAAGTTAAGGCGAAGATTTTTAATTTGCCCTACATGGATTTGACCTCGCTTAAAGTACCAAGCGAGATTTTAAAAATTATTCCTAAGGATATAGCTGAAAATTATCAGGTAATTGCTTTTTTAAAGAGAGATAAACAAATTCATGTTGGTGTTATTGATCCGATGAATTTTAAGGCTCAGGAAGCAGTTAAGTTTTTGGTCAGTCAGTCCGGAGATTTTAGTCCAGAATTTTATCTAGTCAGCCCAACTTCATATAAAAAAGTTTTTGATCAATTTTCAGCCCTTGGCGTTGAAGTTAAAGAGGCCTTGAGTATTGCAAAGGGTAAATTTGAGTATAAGACTAAAAATGAGGAAGCGGCAGAGGTTGAAGAAGTTATTAAGTCAGCCCCGGTATCTAAAATGGTTTCTGTTATTTTAAAACATGCTGTCGATGGGCGTGCTTCTGATATTCATATTGAACCGGGAGAAAATTCATCTCGTATCCGCTATCGTATCGATGGTGTATTGCAGACCTCGCTTGTTTTACCAAAGTATATTCATTCAGCAGTAGTTTCTAGAATTAAAGTTTTAGCCAATCTTAAGATTGATGAAACCAGATTACCTCAAGATGGTCGCATAAGAATCAGCGTTTCTAATAGAAATATTGATTTTAGAATTTCCACCTTTCCTTTGAATCAGAACGAGAAAGTTGTCATGAGAATTCTCGATACCTCAAAAGGAGTGATTGATCTTAATGATTTGGGGTTTGTCGGGAAGAATTATGACCTAATTAAGGAAAATATCAATAAACCCCATGGCATTTTACTGGTAACAGGCCCGACCGGTTCTGGTAAATCAACCACCCTTTATTCGGTTTTAAATATTTTAAATAAAGATTCTGTTAACATCGTGACTTTAGAGGACCCGATAGAATATTATATTTCTGGAGTTAATCAGTCGCAGGTTAACCCAGACATCGGCTATACTTTTGCTTCAGGCTTGCGTTCTATTTTACGTCAAGACCCAAATGTCATCATGGTTGGAGAAATCCGCGATAATGAGACGGCTGAGCTCGCGATTCATGCTGGTTTAACGGGGCATGTTGTTCTTTCTACTTTACATACAAATGATGCTTTTGGCGCTGTGCCAAGATTAATCGATATGCAGGTCGAACCATTTTTAATTACCTCAACCGTAAATATTATTGTCGCTCAGCGTTTGGTAAGAAAATTATGTAAATATTGTAAGACTGAAGATAATCTACCAGAAACACTAAAAAAGGATTTAGAGAAAGTTTTAGCTGGTATTCCAAAAGAAAGTTTACCTGAAGATCTTAGAAATCTCAAAGAAATTAAGACTTTTATTGGTAAAGGCTGTCCCAAGTGTGGTAATACTGGCTATAGTGGCCGACTGGCAATTGCCGAGGTTTTGGCGGTTAATGAAGAGATTAAAAAGGTGATTTATGAGGCAAGATGGGAGGATTTAAAAACTGTTTTCAAAAAACAAGGCTTATTAACTTTATTAGAGGATGGGGTTATCAAGGCTTTGCAGGGAATAACTTCCATGGAAGAAGTTTCCAGAGTCACGAAGGAATAATTTATTATGATTTAAGAAAAAAATAAAAAGTTATGGCAGTACAAATTGATTTATTTTTCCAAAAATTATTAACCAAGGCTATTACCTCTAAGGCTTCTGATTTAATATTAACTGTAGGCAATTTGCCAACATTAAAAATTGATCAACGTCTGGTAATACTTGATGATTTTGAAGTAGTGACCCCTTCTCTTTTGGGCTCTTTTTTAGACAGCATTCTAAACGAGAAGGAGAAAATGATATTGACAAATGATAAATATCTGTCAGTAGTTAAAGATTTTAATGAAGAAATGAGATTCAGAATTGATATTTTTTATCAGCGAGGTTTTCCTAGTGTTGAGGTGAGTTATGTATCTTTTTCGATACCGGCGCTGGCTGATTATCACTTGCCAAAGTCAGTTGTTAATTTGTCAGAATTAAGAAGAGGTCTGGTTATTATTGGTGGCTCTTATGGTTCTGGTAAGACAACTTTGGCTGTTTCATTTTTGGAACACATAAATCAGAACGAGAACCGCCATATTATTACCATTGAAAAACCCGTCGAATATTTGCTAAGCAGTAATAAAAGTGTGATTGAACAAAGAGAAGTTGGCAATGATACAGGCTCATTTTTAGAAGCTATTAGGGATTTATATGATATTGATGCGGATATTGTTTTTATCAGTCGTCTAGAAACAGTTGCTGAAGTTAAAGCCTTAATTGAACTAATCGAAGGGGGGCGTTTAGTGTTTCTGGTTATGGATGGCGAATCGGTTCAGAAAATTTTAGAAAAAATAATTGATTTATTTCCAACTGAGGAAAAAGATCGTATTCTTCATTCACTGGCCGATTTATTGGAGGGGGTAATTATTCTAAAGATGTTACCTAAAGTTGGTGGCGGTACAGTTTTAGCTTGGGAAATTATGATTGCAAATCAGGCAGTGGCTTCAATCATCCGTGAGGGAAGATTTTATCAACTTCTTAGTGTTATTCCGACTTCAAGACAAGAGGGCATGGTTTCTCTCGATCAAAGTCTGGCTGATTTAGTAATTAGTGGTAAGGTTGATTTTGACGATGCAGCAAAAGAATCTTTAGATAGGGATAATTTTGCTTCGCTCGTCAAGAGGTAAATTATTTTAAAGTTAGATGTTAATTAGTATTAGATGAAATATTTTTTTTATTATGTTGCTTAATTATAAGGCTAAAAATTCTAAGAATGAAATTATTGAAGGTATTATTGAAGCGCCGACCGAGGAAACAGCTGTAGAATTGATTGAAGAAAAGGGATATGAGGTCTTTTCTTTAGAAGAGAGAAAAAAAGAATCACTGCTTCACATAGAATTAGATTTTTTAGAACGTGTTAAGACCAAAGATTTAGTGGTTTTCTCCCGTCAATTGTCAGTTATGGTTAGCGCTAACTTACCTTTAGTCCAATCGCTTAGAATATTAGTTAAACAAACAACCAACCCACTTTTTAAAAAAGCGATTTCAGAGATTGCGGATGATGTTGAGGGTGGTGAAAAATTATCTCAAAGTTTGTCACATTATCCAAAGATATTTTCTAATTTTTTTGTAGCCATGGTCCGTTCAGGAGAAACTTCAGGTCGACTTGATGAGGTTTTAAACTATTTAGCTGAAGAACAGGAAAAAGATTATGACTTGATCAGCAAGATTAAAGGAGCAATGATTTACCCGATTTTTATTGTGAGCGGTTTACTGGTTGTTGGTGCAGTGATGATGGTTTTTGTTATTCCCAAGTTAACCGATGTTTTAAAGGAATCTGGCGGTGAACTGCCGTTGTCTACGCGTTTATTGATCGGTACCAGCGATTTTATGAAGAATTACTGGTATATTTTAGTGGTGATAATTCTTGCCATATTTTTTGGATTACGTTTCTACCTTAAAACTTCCGGCGGTAAACATAATTGGGATTTTTTAAGATTAAAATTGCCTGTTTTTGGCAAACTTTTTAAAAGAATTTACATGGTTAGAATGAGTCGATCACTAGCAACATTAATGACTGGCGGCGTGCCCTTAACCCAAGCATTAGAGATAGTTTCTGATGTGGTGGGTAATTCTGTTTTTCAGGATATTTTAGGTAAGACTATAAAGGAAGTTAGGGACGGACGGCCCATGACGAGTGTTTTTGGTGCCTCCAAAGATATGCCAATTATGTTTTCTCAGATGATCAGTGTTGGGGAACAGACCGGAAAATTGACGGTTATTTTAGATAAGTTAGCTGATTTTTACTCGCGTGAAGTAGATAATATTGTTACTAACTTAGTGTCTCTTTTGGAGCCAATAATTATGGTTGTTTTGGGTATTGCTGTGGGTATTATGGTAGCGGCTATTATTATGCCGATGTATAATATGGCCAGTAGTTTTTAGAGAAATTCGGCTTAAAATAGTTCTGATCATCCTGGGTTTATGACTTTAAAATTTGGTCAAATCAGCTATTTTATGCTATAATAAATATTGTGGATAATTATTTTTTAAAAGGTCGACTAAAAAGGCGATAAATCTGATCAGATTTATTCCGGATTATTAATCTGGAATAATAATAAATCAAAAAATAACATTAATTTAACAATTATGAGAAACAAAAAAGGTTTTACCTTAATTGAATTGTTAGTCGTTATTGCCATTATTGGGTTGTTAGCGACATTGGCAGTGGTGGCCTTAAACAATGCCAGACAAAAATCAAGAGATGCCAAGAGAGTTGCTGATGTCAAACAAATTCAAACAGCTTTAGAACTTTTTTATAATGATAACAACAGCTATCCAGGTGCCAGCTCAAGTGTTCCTGGTTCGACCTTTGGTTCACCGGCATTCTCGACCTATATGGCGACTTACCCGACTTACCCAACACCATCTAATGATGGCACATGTGGTACTATTACTGGGTATACTTATACAGCTTCACCAGCTAACTGCTGTAATGCAGCCGGAGCGTGTACGACTGCTTGTACCAGTTACGGTATTTCTTTCTGTTTAGGGGCCACGACCGGTGGTTTAACAGCAGGCACTCATTCTGCCACCCCGGCCGGTTTATAATAGTTGCTCATGGAAAAATTAACCTCCTCTTGATATTATTAAGAGGAGGTTTTTATTTAAACTATGTTTAAAAATATTCTTATTTTTTTTAAAAGAAAGAAACGTGATATTTTTTTTATAGTTTTGTTGTCAGTAATAATTTTAGCCTATTTTTGGCCGAGCGTTAGTGCCGATAAAATTCCTTATAGTGGCGCTTATATCGGTTCTGATATGACAGAATTTAGTTTGCCGATCAGGGCCATGGCATATAAAGGTATTAATACCGGAAGTATGCCCTGGTGGTCTGATTCTTTGGCTTTAGGCTTTCCTTTAATTGCCGAGAGCCAAATTCATTTCTTTTATCCGTTGCAGTTTTTTTTCTTTAAATTTTTGCCATTTATTAGTGCTTTTAATTGGCTGCTAATTATACATTTTGTTTTAGGTGCTTGGGGAATGTATTTTTTTTGTCGGTTAATTAAATTATCGCGACCGACTTCTTTTCTCTCAGCTGTTACTTTTATTTTAAGTGGTTTTTTTGTCACTCATCTGCAGTTAATCAGTGTTATTGAAACGGCAACTTTATTGCCTTGGTATTTTTTAATTTGTGAGCTTTATTTTCAAAAAAACAAGTTTTATGTTTTAGCCTTCTTATCACTTGTGATTGGCATTGGTGGTCAATTTCAGATTATGTATTATTGTTTATTAGTTGTTAGTTTATTTTTTGTTTGGCGTTTATTTTTTCTACCAGTTGCATTCTTCATTAAAATTAAAAAAATTATTATCTTTATTTTGATAGTTTTATTTGGCTTTTGTTTGTTGGCCATTCAACTTCTGCCAACAATTGAATTAGCTCAGAATTCTTGGCGGCAAAGCGGTCATGTTGAGGAAATTTTTGATTTTTTTCTTTATCATCCAAAAAATGTTTTAACTTTTTTGTTTCCTTATTTTTTTGGTAACCAATCTCAAGGCACTTATTTCGAAAACCATGCTCTGGTTGGCATGCCTTGGCAAAATAATGGTTATTTTGGTTTTTTTCCAGTTTTATTGATTTTTCTGGGTATTTTTTATTATTGGCGGCGCTGGTATAGAGCCGAGTTTAAGCGGTATTATCTTTTTTTCTTTATTTTGCTGTTCGTTTTATTGATTATTTTACTTTTTAATCGCGTTTTTATTATTCGATATTTCTTGACGGTTTTACCGGGTTTAAGTTTATTTCGTTATCAAACAAGAATTATTTTATTAATCGTGTTCTGTGGTTCCATATTAGCTGGTTGGTCATTTGAAAACCTAAAAGTTTATTTATCTAAAAAAATTAAACTGAGATATATCTACCTTAGTCTAGTCTGTTTTTTTATATTTTTTGTTATTGTTGATTTATTTATTTATGGTTATCGTTATAACACATTTTTAGACAGTACAAAAGTTTCTGCAGAAACTGAAAGCAGTCAATTTCTAAAGAAAGATACCAGTCTTTTTAGAGTCCAGACTTACGGTTCAGGTTATGGTTATCTCTCAATGCTCCATCAATATCAAGGTTGGCATAAAAATCATGATTGGATTTTTTTAAATCGAGAATTATTAGAACCGGATATTAATTCTCTATACGGTTTAGATACTGTGAGTATTAATTCTGGTTTGCAGATTAGAAGAAATTATCGACTCAATATCATCCTTGAATCACTGGGTTACGGTTATTTGCCGGCCACAATGGATTATCCCAAGGGCAATATAGTGAACTTAAGTGACAATTATTTAAAAATTCAGGGCATGCTTAATGTTAAATATTTATTGTCTTTCTTTAATTTAAGAAATGAAAATTTAGAATTAGTGAAAGAAATTGATGCGCGTGGCTTGACTTTGCCGGTAAAAATTTATAAAAACAATTTTTGGCAAGCGCGAGCTTATTTAGTGCCACAAGTCAGATTTAGTGCGACTGACGGTTCTTTTTTTGGTGATCTTAAAATGCTCAGGAATTTTTATCATTCAGGTTTTAATTTTAATAACCAAGCTTTAGTTGAAGAAGAATTAGTTTTAGCAGATTCATTACAAAAATCACCTGGCCGGGTAAATATTAAGGAATGGAATAATGGCCGCATTAGACTAGAATTATCTCAGGATGCAGAAAATTTTTTAGTTATCGCTAATTCTTTTTATCCCGGCTGGCAGGCTTTTATCGATGATAAACCAGTTAAAATTTATCGCGCCAATTATGTTTTTCAGGGGTTGCTGGTGCCGGCTGGCGAACACAATATTGTTTTGATTTATAAATCAACTTATTACGAGTTAGGTAAAAAAATAACTTTTGCTTCTTATTTTTTGCTTGTTTTTTATTTTTTCTTTAGAACACTAAAATATGTTTGGCAGACAATCCATTAATTTAATAATAAACATGTTTAAAAAAAATTGGCCGGTAATCATTATTATAATATTAGTGATTATTTATTTCTTGCCTGTTATTTTTTTGAATAAATTGCCTTACTCGTCTGATTTGGGCGGAAGTGATCTTCTGGATTTTAATTATGCGCAAAGATATTACTATAGTCAGTTAATTAAAGTAGGGGAGTTGCCTTTTTGGAGCGATGAAATAGCCAGCGGTTTCCCATTATTAAGTGAAGGTCAATTAGGGGGGTTGTATCCATTAAATTTGTTGCTTTATTATTTTTTTGATTTTATATGGGCATTTAAAATAAGTTTGGTTTTACATGTTTTTTTGGCTTCTTTTTTTACTTATATTTTGGCTAGACTTTTGAGCTTAGATAAAAGATCAGCCTTAATTTCCGGATTAGTTTTTGGTTTATCCGGATTTTTTATGGCTCATTTAAAGCACGTTAACATGGTGAATAGTGCTTCTTGGTTACCACTGTTAATGTATTTTATTGAAAAGTTTTGTCAGAAAAAAAGTTTCCGATACGTAATATACGCTGGTTTAGTTTTCGGTCTGCAACTATTAGCTGGTCATGTCCAAATAGCTTTGTTTTCATGTATTATTGTCGGTGGTTATCACATCTTGAGGGAAATATTTGCTAACAATCGGACGGAATTTTTTTTAAAAGTTGTGATGCGGGTTATTTTTTTCTGGCTAATAATTTTTTTTGTCGGAATCACAGTGGCTGCGCCTCAGCTTTTTTTAACCATTGAATTAATTGGTCACTCAAACCGCATGGAAAGTTTCAATTATGAAACGGCTACTGCCTATCCCTGGCACCCAAGGAATTTACTGACTTTTATCTTTCCTTTTATACATGGTAATCCCGCGCATAATACTTATCTTTATAATTTTGAAGATATAAGCCAGCGTTTTGGTTTGTGGTGGGAAAATATAGCTTATATCGGTTTGGTGCC
>CAYSSY010000004.1:24654-48128 GCA_964434055.1 uncultured Gammaproteobacteria bacterium
TTTTTTGTTTTCCTAGCACTGCTTTATTTTAAAAAAAATAATAACATAAAAATTTTTTCCATTTTGATTTTTGTTTTTTTTATTTTTATTCTTGGACGATATTCATTTTTTTATAAAACTTTATGGTTTTTTTTGTCACATGTCATTGAATATATTAGAGTTGTCAGAGTGCCTAATCGTTTTTTAATTGGGGTTGAATTGTCGTTGGCTTTATTGGCCGGGTATGGCTGGTTTTATTTTAGTAACAAGATTAAGAATCTAAAGTTTCAGGGGAAAATTTATTTTTTTCTTTTATTGATAATTTTTATAGATTTAAGCTATTTTTTTTATAGTTATCATGCTTTTTGGCCAGAAAAAAAAATGGAACAAAATCCAAAAATGGTCGATTACCTTCAACAAGACCAAGAATTATTTCGTATCTATCCTT
Source organism: uncultured Gammaproteobacteria bacterium (assembly GCA_964434055.1). Taxonomy (GTDB): domain Bacteria; phylum Patescibacteriota; class Patescibacteriia; order UBA2196; family CAYSSY01; genus CAYSSY01. The sequence continues at coordinate 25,082 of CAYSSY010000004.1, forward strand.
TGGGGGTTACTATTGCTTTTAATACAGCCCTTAATCAAGCTCAGGGTTGGCTTTCTAATAATACCGAAGCCATTTTTAGTCAAAGAGAAATAATTCCTGCTAATCAAAATCTTTTATATGATTTAGACCAGCCATTCAATAAAATTGGGCTGAACCTGTCGCGCTCTTCCCGGTTGCAAGACTTTTTAGAAGGGATAGTTTATTCAAATAACGATAGTTTAAATCAATTTCCTCAAAGCCATCATTTAAAATTAAATGATAGTTTTATAAAAGTCATTAGTCTCTTAAACATAAAGTATCTGACATCGTATTTTGAGTTAGAAAATAATCATCTGACTCTTGTGAAAAAAGTTGATTTAGATACAAATTTTTTGCCAGCCAGAATTTATCTGAACAATAATTATCTGCCACGAGTTTGGTTTGTCACCAATAGTTTGGTTTTAAAACAAGAAGATGAAATTTTGCAGACTTTAGCCAAAGATACTTTTAACCCAGAGGAGACGGTTATTTTAGAGCATGGTTTGCCTGTAGCAGTAGCCAATAGACAAAACTCTCGAGTTGAAATAATTGAGTGGCATAACCGTGAGTTGATATTTAAAGCCAGCTTAAATCAGGCTGGGTTTATTGTCATTAGTAATAGTTATTATCCCGGCTGGCAGGCATTAGTAAATGATCAGCCACACGAAATTGTAAGAGCTAATTTTGTTTTTCAAGCCTTAAGTTTACCAGCCGGAGAATATCTGATAAAATTAAATTATAGGCCTAAGTTTTTTTATTATGGTTTGTATTTCATTGTCATAGTACTGACTATAATAACCTGTTATTTTATTATTTTGTTTTTTGGTAAATGCTTTTTTTCAAAAGATTCAAAAAAGTAATTCTACCGGTTATAATTTTTGGTTTAACCTTCGTGACTTATCTGGTAACTCTACAACCAGGCATTGGTTTGGAAGATTCACCGGAATTTATTACTGTTGCTTCAACTTTGGGCATCGCCCATCCCTCTGGTTATCCTTTATATACACTTCTTGGTCACTTCTTTTCACACATACCTTTTGGCTCATTGCCATGGAGAATTAATTTAATGTCTGCTTTTTTTGCCGCTTTGACTAACGTTGTTTTATTTTATTTGATCAAGAATGTTTTGCACTTAATAAGTGCAACTAACGATAAAAAACAAAAAGAAACTGTTTTTTTTAATTTTATTAATTCAGATTGTCGAGAATTAATTTCTTTTCTCGTAGCTTTACTTTTTGGATTTACTCTCACTTTTTGGTTTCAGGCTATTGTTGCTGAAGTCTACAGTCTTCATGTTTTTTTATTTTCCCTAATAATTTTATTTTTTTTACGCTGGTGGTATTTAAAAGATTCAACCAGCCTTTATTTACTTAGCTTTTTTAGCGGTTTGAGTTTGACTAATCATTTAGTGAGCGCTTTAGCCGTTCCGGGATTGTTTTTAATAGTTATTTTTTCAGATATTTATACAGAGAGCCGTGATAAATTAGAATTATCTTTTGGAAAAAAAATAAAAATTTTTTTATATTCAACTAAAGCTGTTTTTTTAAAAAACAAGCGTTTATATTTATTCAGTTTAGTTTTGTTTATCATTGGTTTTTCAGTTTACATCTATTTGCCGTGGCGTTCGGCGCAAAATCCTGCACTTGATTGGGGCAATCCTGAGAACTGGTCTAATTTCAAGGATCACTTATTAAGAAGCGAGTATAATGATTTGCAGCTTTTTGCCCGCGGTAAAATTCTACTCGTTCAGACTTTTTTTCAAGATTTAGCAGTTAACTTTACTTTACCCTTAGTCTTTATCGGTTTTATTGGATTAGGCAGGTTATTTTATAAGAGGTATTGGGCTGTTTCATTCATGTCATTAAATATTTTTTTGAGCCAAAGTTTGTTGATTATTTTTTTGCGTTCTTATGGCTGGGGTCAAGAAATAGAGTATTTTTACCGTGTTTATTATCTGCCGAGTTATTTGGTCTTGGCTTTATGGCTGGCTGTTGGCTTACATTTTATTTTATTGTTTTTAGATAAAATTTGGTTACGCTGCATTTTTTGGCTCGGAGTATTATTGCTTGTAATTTCCGTTTTTATTAGTAACTTTCAAGTCAATAATTATCGTGATTTTCATTTACCAGATCAATGGATCAGAAGTGTCTTTGACAGTCTGCCCAAGAACGCCATTTTAGTTATTGGCAATCAAGGTCTATCGCACGATAGTCGACTTTTTGCATCATGGTATTTGCGTCATGTTGAATCTTATCGCCCGGATATTACTTTAGTTAATGATTGTTCTTTATTTTATCCGGACGGAGAAAAAATTTATCTTGGTAAAACAGCTGAGGAACGGCAACAAATATTTATTGATCTCTGTTTTAACTTAAATCAAGAATTAAAAAAACAAGTTTTTACCACGTTTTTACCAGATGAGCGTTATAATTATAATTTGACGAGCCGTTCCAATGGTTTAGTTTATCAGCTTTTCAATAAAGCTGAGGCACCAGATAATCTGGAGTTCCGTGGTCAATACATCAATCCGATTCAAGATAAATTTTTAAATAATTATGCTGCTCAAGATTATTTTGCTGATTATTATTATGCCTTAGCAGCTTGGCAGCTGGAGCATGGTTTAAATAAAGACAGTAGTCATAATCTTATCAAGGCTATTCAATTAGATAACCATCCGTTAAGTGATGAATATGAAATTTTTGTGAAACACCGCGCTAATTATTTAAGTTCTAAAAATTAATTTTTTTCTATGTTTTTTTTGACAGCTATTTTGATTTTCGGAATTGGTTTATGTTTGGGTTCTTTTATTAATGTGGTAATTTTGAGAATGAAAAGCGGTCGGCAATTTTTTAAAGGCCGATCTTGTTGTCCGAAATGTCAAAAACAAATTTTTTGGTACGATAATATACCAATTTTGAGTTTTATTTTGTTGAAAGGGAAATGTCGTTTTTGTCACAAGAAGATCAGCTGGCAGTACCCCATAGTAGAATTGGTAATTGCTGTTTTGTTTTTGACTGCTTTCTTTTTGACTTTTAGCCAAGAAAAAATTATTTTTGACAATTTTTTAGTAAACTTTCATGACTATCCAAGCATTATTCTCGTCAAATTGGTCAGAAATTGGTTTTTTATTCTTATTTTAGCTATTATTTTCATCTACGATCTCAAATATCGTATAATTCCTGATCAAATCAGCTTGCCCAGCATAATTCTTGCAATATTATTTAATCTGGCCTGCGGTTTCAGCTTTATCAATTTATTAATTTCTAGTATAATAGGAAGTGTATTTTTTCTTATTCAATTCTTAATTTCGAGGGGTCGTTGGATTGGTGGAGGGGATATCAGGCTCGGTGCTTTAATGGGTGCGATGCTGGGCTGGCCAAATGTTGTTGTTGCCTTATTTTTAGCCTATGTAATTGGTTCAATTGTCAGTATTGGTCTGGTTATGTTTAAAAACAAGCATTGGAAGGCTGAAATACCTTTTGCTCCATTTTTAACCTTGGGCACGCTGCTCTCTCTTTTTTATGGTTTTGAAATTTTGCACTGGTACTTTTCTTTAACTTTTTAAGTGACTAATTTTTTATAAATGTTATTGCGCTTAACTAGTGTAAAAAAACAAATTTTTTCCTTGAAGTTTTTTTTATTCAAACTTTCTTTGAATAGAAAAGGTTTTACTATTTTTGAAATGTTGGTGGTTTTGGCTGTAATGTTGTCATTGTCTTTAGTGTTACTCGCTAATTATCGCAACTTTACAATTAAAACCACGCTTGATTATAATACTGAAAAAGTCGTTTCTATTATTAGAAAAGCTCAGATTTGGGCTTTGACCGGTCAGCTGATTGGCGGTGTCAGGCCGGTTGGTGGCTATGGCGTTCACTTTAGTGAATGCACAAACAGTTGCGGCTATATTTTTTTTGCTGACCTTGATGGCAATCATATTTATAATACCGGTGATCAAAACATGGATGGTAATTATAATTTGGATCAGAATTTAATAGTGCAAGATGTTACGCCAAACAGCACGACTGATATTGTTTTTGTGCCTCCTTTAGCGCAGATATTTTTTAATGATCAAACCGTTCCTGATACAGCATCGGTAGTTTTGCAACATAAAGTTTCTCTAAATTCTAAAACAGTAACAATTAATCGTGTTTCCGGTCAAATTAATGTTGAATAGCTTAATTTGGAAAAAATGTTAAATAAAAAAAATAGAATAAAAAATCAATTCGGAGTAACTTTAATTGAAACGATTATCGCTTTGAATATTCTTGTGATTGGTATCGTTGCCAGTTTAACTTTATCCACTTCGAGTTTAAGGTTTTCTCAAGCCTCAGAGCAATCTTTAGTTATGGTTAGTTTAGCTCGTGAAGGTCTAGAGATTGTAAGAACCATAAGAGACACAGAAGGATTAAGTGCTTTGCCAAGTCAGGAAACAAATTTTGTTGTTGATAGTTTAAGCAACTTTAATTTAGACACAACAGTTAATGTTTATTATCAAATTAATTATTGTGAGCAGTGTCGTCTGTATTTAAATACAAGTGGTGTATATAATCATTCCAGCGGAACTAGGACTGATTATAAGCGCCTGGTTAAGGTTTTACCCGTCTCATCCACAGAAAAGCGGGTGCTATCAATGGTTAGTTGGGAAGAGCGCGGTCGTATTCATCAGTATCAATTAGAAACTTATTTGACAGATTGGCGTTAATTTTTAAAATAATTAAGTCAGAAATCATTTTGAAAAATAAAAACAACAATTCAGGTTTTACACTTATTGAAATGTTGGTTTCGGTCGGCATTTTTGCCATTTTTTCAGTGGCAATAATTGGAATTTATATTTCTGCTTTACGTGCCAGCCGACAAACAATAGCTTTAAGCCAGGCGCAGCAAGAAGCTCAGTTAATTGTCACGGCTTTGGCCAAAAAAATCAGGTTTTCTAGCATTGATTACCAATACTATGAAGATAATGGGGGAATGCTTGCCAATGAGTCACGTCTAGCTTTGGTCGATCCAGATGGCACTCATTATTTATTCTTAGTCAGCAATCAGAATTTATATGTCGTCAGCGCGACCGCTTCTGTGCCGATACCATCTGAAAGAATTGATATTCAGAATTTAAACTTTGTCATTGTGCCGACAACCAACCCTTTTTCCGTTTCTGCCGCCCCGTCTGAACAACCACGGGTTACCATGGCTATGACAATTGCTGCCAATAATGTACCTAATACGCCACAAATTATTATTCAACAAACTATTCCTCAAAGAATTGGTGGTTTTTAAAAAAATATTTATGATTATTCGAGACAACAATTCAGGCATCACTCTTTTAATGTCAGTTTTGATTTTGAGTACATTAATGGTGGTCGTTGTCGCTGTTTCTGAAATCACCATGACAGTCGGCAAAAGTTCGCGTGAGATTGGCCAGTCAGAAATTGCTTATTTTGCAGCGGAAAGTGCAGTTGAAAGAGCTTTGTATCCAGTTGAAAAATTGTTGACCGTCGATGGATTAAATGGCAATGGTTCATTAAGCTCATCACAGGGAAGCTGGACACGCACATTAACCCAAAACACCCAAGCACCCCATCAGTGTCAGGGAACAACTTATAATGTCTGTGTTGATGGAAGTGATCTTAATATTAGTGCTTCTAATCCTTTGAAAGTTATTTTAGCTGATAATCAATCTTTTGAGTTGGATTTTAATGTTACCGGGTGCCCAGCGGTCGGTAGTTGCTTTCTGTATCCAGATGTAGTGAATTTTGTCTGGTCAGGAGCCGGAGGGAGAATTGTGGCGCGATACATAGACGGAGAATCAAATTTGGTACAGTCTGAAGACGCAAATTTAAGCGTCCAAATTCCAAGTACCGGTACCTTGGATCCGGTTGATAACTATAAAATAAGGGCTATTAATGAGAGTGGCGGTACTTTAACTTTGTCTATTTCTCCAAGTGGCACAAGTTTATTACCAATCGGTTTATTTATTAATGTGATCGGCAGATATCAGGAGCAGCAGAGAAAAATTGAGTTAGAAAAACGGAGTTGGTTAATTTATTAAAATAAAAAAACAGGCCATAAGGCCTATTTTTTTATTGTCATGAATTATTTTGATACTGTTATAATATCAACCCTACTTACTTCGAATTCCTCCATATCTTTTATGTTTTCTTGGCTGGTAACAGTTATTTCTGCGCCCACTTTGACGCTCTTAATAGTCGTCGGCACATTAGCAAGAATAATCGGACTGTTGTCAGTAGGCATGAGTTTCGGTATCTTTAACACATTGAAAAGTGTTTTTTCCGAAATCAAAGCAGTTAAAGTTTTATCTTCAGTTAGATTGTTGTTTGCTTTTTTTGCCTCAAAAATTATTTTTTTATCATCAGCGTTTTTTACTATCCCAGTATAGGACCGAATTTCAATTTTTTGGTTGTTTTGATTTTCATTCGCCTCAGGGGTAGCAGACTCATTTTTTCCAGAGTATTTATCAATAATTAACCAAGCTGATGTGGCCAATAAGATTATAAAAATAATACCAAGCCAAGGGGAAATTTTTTGCGTGAAGTTTGAGTTAGACATGATGATTATTTTACCTTATAATCGATTTAAGTTATTGATTTTCTAAACCGCTTTTAGTAATTAAATGAACAACGCCGTCAGCTTCAGTTTTATAACTCATTTTATATTCAGTTGTTACATCACTGCAGTATTTGTAGACAAAATTATCAGCCGTTGTATTTAATGGGTCTTGAGGCATTAAAATTACCCATGGTCCTTCGCCATCAATGGTCGCAGTTAAACCTTGAGCGCCGGAGAGCGCCTGCCAACCAGCAATAGTTGGATTACCGTTGTCGCAAGCTGATTGGGGGTATGTTTTATTATCATTAAAATAGAGTTCTAGTGCCAGCCTTATTTGGTTAATGTTGCCGTGTCTCTCACTGTCCCGTGCTAATAGTCTCGCCCGGGTATAGGAACTAATGCCGGTAGCCGCTAAAACGCCAATTATGGCTATGACCACAATTAATTCAACCAAAGTAAAGCCTTTTTTATTTTTTTTGAAAAAAAACATAACTTAGGAGCATAATTTTAATTGCTTATATTATACCATTTTTTTTAATTTTTGAAAAATGACCTGTGGATAATTTTTAAAATGCTTGATTTTTTTGGCAGAGCGTAGTAGAATAATCAAAAGCGAGGACTAATTAACTAATAATTAAGCAATTATGTCAATAAAAAACATCAAAGAAGAAAAAACATTAGTTTTAGTCAAACCAGATGGCGTTAAAAGGGGATTGATCGGTGAAATTATTCAGCGTTTAGAACAGCGGGGATTAAAGGTGATCGCCATGAAAATGGTATGGCCGACTAAGGAAATTGCCATGAAACATCTGCCGCACACTGATGAGTGGGTGATGCGGTTGGGAGAAAAGGGTCTTACCACTTTTGACGAATATAAGCTTGACCCCATGGAATATATGGGGACTAAAGATAAAAAGGATATTGGTGAGAAAGTAAAAGTTGGTTTAATAGATTATTTAACTTCTGGCCCAGTTGTCGCCATAGTTGTTCAAGGCATCCACGCTATTAATATGGTCAGAAAGATTGCCGGCCATACTTTGCCGATTAAGGCCGATATGGGTACGGTTAGGGGAGATTATTCCGTTGATTCCCCAATTATTGCTAATGTTGAAAATCGGGCGATTCATAACATAATGCATGCTTCAGAAACTCCAGCTGAGGCTGATAATGAAATTAATCTTTGGTTTGATAAAAGCGAAATCCATGAATATAAACGGGCTGAAGAAGATTTGATGTTTTAGAGCTTGATTTTTTAAAACAAGGAAACACTTCATGTTTTGTGAGGTGTTTTTTTATGATTGACATTATTTTTGGAAATAAATATAATTAAGCATTATTTGTTCCTTTTGTAGTTCCTTTTATTATTGACAACAATTCAAAACAGTGTGAGGTGAGTGATGAGTAAGTTAAATGGTTCAGAAGTATTTTTGTTGAAAAAAACATTAGATGCCATGCGGGATAAGGGAAAAAGTTTGCCCACCTGGGCAGATCCACATTTTATTGAGGACCCGGACACCGAAATAGACCTAACCAATGTTTCTTTTGGAACAGAGGTTTTGGTTGAAGATTTGCACACAAGTGAGCGATTTTCTTTTTTAATGCTCAGTACATTTGATGTGTTTCACAATCCAGATAGTGATTTTAGTTGGGTTTCATGTGATTCGCCAGTCGCCAAAGCACTATTGAGAAAAAAAGTTGGTGAAACCGCTCAAGTTGTTTTGCCAAAGAATATAACCAAGACATTTAAAGTTTTGGAAATCAAGCGCATAACCACGTAGTTAATACTACGTGAAGGGGAATATTTTATTCCCTTTTTTTAATTTTTATGGTATAATAATATCTATAAATATCATAGCGGGTTTTTCATGCTACCTAACTTGAATAATTCTCAACCAAAACAAAGAAAAATTAAGTTTTTGTTGCCTTTATTGATTCTGTTATTTATTGTAACCTCTTTTGGTATCCTTAACTTTTTTGGCATTACTCAATTAGTGAGTGATGCTTTTTATTTTTATCTCAGTGCCGGTGATATCAGTCAGGTCGCTGGTGAATATACAGTTAGAATTGCTCAGAGTGGCGGTACCTGGATTTCCACTGGCGCCATCTTGGGGGGTGGCCGCAATCCTCGTTGGTTTTATGTCAGCACTGATAATGGGGCAACTTGGCAACCAACCTATAGCGGCTCTCAATATCGTTCATTAGCTCAAGGTAAATTAATGAATGCACGTCTGATTAATGCCATTGTTGCTGGACCAGTAGCTTCTGGTATGCCAGCTTTTCAGCCAGAAGCTAATACCAATGATTTTATTGATTCGCTGTCTTTTTTAAAAAGCCATGGCATTTTAGCTGTCACGGTTGGTATGCAGGGTGGCGCGCCCGGTTATACAGTGCCAGCTGGTCAAATGAGCGGTTTTAGCGCTAGTGGTTCATTAGACAGCGGTTGGCTCAGTCGCTTAGCTCAAGTTATTGAGGCTGCAAATAGTCGCGGTATGATTGTCATTGTCTCATATTTTTATCAGGTTCAAGATGATATATTTACTAGTTTAAGCAGTGTCGAAGCAGCTGTCGATAATATGACTGACTGGCTAATTAACCGGGGTTATCGTAATGTGATTATTGAAATAGCTAATGAGCACAATCATAGCGGTATGAATCCATTGATTCATGACAATATTTCTGCTTTAGTGACTAGAGCAAAAAATTCTTTAATTAATGCTAACCATCGTTTACCAGTTTCCGCTTCAGGTTCTTTGCGCTCAAATTTAAGTAATGTTGGTGATTCAATTATTAATGGTTCAGATTTGATAATTTTTCATGGTAATAATACGGACCCCAGCCAGGAGGTGAGTGTTATTAATAATAATTTTATTAACAGCACTGTTGTGACTGGACCGATTATTATGAATGAGGATGACAACAACAGTCCTGCCACCGGTCAGCATCGTAAAGATGCTTATAATTCATGGCGTACTGGCACTCAACCAGACACAATTTATTTAAATAATGATTACTTGCAGATTGATAAGGATTCAGCAACCGGGCTTTTCCAAAATCGTTCTTCCTGGGGTCTGCATTGGTGGCCTTACAATCAATATTACTATTATCATAATCATAGCAATACCAGCGCTTACTCTTTTGGCTGGGATCCGGGCAGTCAGGTAGGCTTTACCAATGAAGCCAACTATTATTTAGCACTGCTCTGCCATGTACAGAGCTTAACCTACAATAACGCGAGTTCAGATTGTCCTTCAGCGCCAACACCAACCCTGACTGTGACAGCCAGTGCTAATCCAGCTAGTATTCAGGTTGGCAACAACTCAACTTTGACCGCGACGGCCAGCAATGGCACCACACCTTATACTTATCAGTGGAGTAACAGCCAGACAGGCAGTACAATCACAGTCACGCCAGCAGTTACTACCACCTATACTGTGACAGTAACTGATGCAGCTAACAATACTGCTTCAGCTCAGGTAACAGTCACGGTTGGTTCAACACCGCCGGTCTGTAATAATGACGGTACTTGCGATGCACCAACTGAGACCACAGCTAATTGCCCCAACGATTGTCCATCAAATCCAAACTGCAACAACAATGGTACTTGCGAAGCTAGTTTGGGCGAGACTTCTGCAAACTGCTCTGGAGATTGTCCGTCCTTACCGCCGGGAACAACTTTAAGTTCTGACTTTAATCATGATAATCTTGTTGATATTAAAGATTTTGGCATTATGTTATCTTTCTGGGCCAAGGTTTCTAATCTAAGCGTAACCATACCAGCTAATTCTGCCACTAGAAGCGTTGATGTTGCACCCTGCGATCCAGTACTTCAAAACAGAGGTGATTCAATAATTGATATTTCTGATGTTGCTTTACTATTGAGTTGCTGGGGGACAGTGACGACTGGGTGCTGCTCGGAAATTTGTAACAATGATGGCCATTGTGATTCACCCACAGAAACAAACGCTAACTGTCCGAACGATTGTCCGTTGTGTAATAATAATTGTTTTTGTGATGCCAGTGAGAATGCTAGTAGTTGCCCTAACGATTGTCCAACACCACCACAGCCAACGGGTTGTCAGCCAGTATTGGCGCCTACTTTAACTAGTCCCAGTACTGATGCCATTCCAAATACTCTTTATGCTTATCGACCGTCAGTGGCGACTGACAGTCAAGGTAATGTCTATCTAATATATATTAACAATTACAATTGTGGCTGTAAGAATGCTATTTATTATATGCGTTATGACGTTGCTTCTCAGACTTGGGGCAGTCCTTATATTTTAACCGGCAGTGAATCTTTGCCGGCAGGTTATCAGATTGATACACGCTATCGTGGTCGACCTGATGTGGCTATTGACAATCAAGATACATTACATATAGTTTGGACAGCCATTAATCCCAGTGTTGCTAACCAAGGGGCAGCGACTAAGGTTTACTACAGTTATTTGCCAAATGGCGGCACCTGGAGCAGTGTTGTGTTTGAAGAGACACCTTATGGAGGGGAAAGAAGACAATGTAAAATTGCTGTTGATCAGAATAATGTTTGGATCACAATGAGGCGTAGATTTGGAGATTGTGCTGGTGGCGAAAAGTTAAATGATTATGTGGTTTTCCGTAAGGCAAACGATAATAATATTTCGTCTTCTTGGCGGACAATGACTATGGTTCCTCAAGAATGCAGCAAATACCGGGGGAATATTGACAGCCTTGGCAATGGCCGGGCAATTGTTTCTTTATCAGGCGGATCGTCTTACTGTGGCTATGGCGAGTGCGATGCCAATAGTTGCCATCGTGTTGCCAGTTTAGTCGGCCGATGCAACGAGAGCGACGGAGATGTTGCCGGGCGTTCTGGGACTGAATTTTATGTTGCCGTTCCAGACAATCCTGGCGGTGGTAATTATGTTTGTCATGCAGTTTTTAGGGGTTCTTCTAGCGTAGAAGCTTTCTGTGGCAATCAGTTTCATATTGATAGTATTGATATTGATAATAGTGGCTATCTTTATCTTTTAGCAACATCACCTCAAGAACATGGAGACGAAATTGATTATAGTGGTTACAGAACCAATTGGCCATTAAGTCAATATTATGGCATCCTCAATACAACAAATAATACAAAAGTCAGAGATTATACAAATATTTCTGGTAGTGCAATAAACACCGGAGATGGTTATGTGACTGCGGTTGGCAATCGAGCTTTTGCTGTTTGGAGTGATTGGAATGATGGTTATTTACATTGGCGTTGGCTTTCGCCTTAGCCTTTTATTAATATTATTTTAATTATTAAGATTAAGGCTTAAAATAGGCCTTTTTTTTACTTATTTTTTCTATCGGATTTTTAAAGAAGTTAATTGTGGTTAATAGTCTTGACATTTTTATAAAAATATGTTATACTTTTCAGTTAAAAAAAATTCATAAAACTCTATTTGTTTATGTTATTTATGAAATTTAAAACAATAATTAGCAAACAACAAGATATTTTTTTGACTATAACAGGCTTGTTTTTTATTCTGCTTTTTTCCGTGCCTTTTTCCTTTGGTTATTATTATTTGCCCTTGTTCCTCTTGGCAGTTGTAATTAATTATTTAGTTATATTTAAAAAACCAGACATTGGTATTTATATAATAGTTATTGCTACTTTTATTGTTGAACGTTTTTTTACCTGGGCGCCGATATTTTTTGCCGGCCGGGAAATAAAAATTTACCTCTTAGATTTTTTAATTCTGGCAACTGTTTTAGGAATTATTAGAAATCGCCGAAATTATAATTTTAAAATTTTGACGCAGAATAAGTTATCTCAGAGTGTTGCCATTTTTTTGCTCATTGCTATTTTTGGTTTTTTAAGAAGTCTGATTGATCTGGATTTGGATATAGGTCTCGGTTTAGCAACATTGAAGAATTTTTTCTACGCCATTTTTTATTTTTTAGCGGTTTTAATCTTTAATCAAAAAGATAAGATTTTATATTTAGTAAGATTAATTTTAATTTGTGGTCTGTTTTTGACTTTTTTTGTATTTTTTGGCTATGCTACTGGCCATGGCTTATGGTCTGATATCACACCCGGTGTTAGATTGGTTGCCGCGCCTCATGCCGCATATTTAGTCACAGTCTTTTTTTTAGGCTTTGCATTCTGGTTGAAACAAGAATATATATTTCAGGACCTAAAGAGAAAAAATATATTGATGAAATTTTTGCCGTTTATTTTGTTGGTTCAGATTGCCGGTTTTATGGGTGGTATGTTTCGACATCTATGGATGGGTTTTTTAGTCGGTTTAATTATTTTTTTAATTCTACTAAAAAAATTAGTTCGTAAGAAATTATTTAAATTTGTTTTATTTTTATTTTTGATAATTATATTGGTTTTGGCGTTGTGGTATTGGTTCAATGCGCTTGTTGGCAGTGAAGCGAGATTAACCGATAATTATTACTTAAACAGTTTTTTTAGTCGTTCACAAACACTTTTTGAGTTAGATGATGATAAAATAGAAAGTTCTTTCGGCTGGCGACTGGCTGTTTCAGGTCAAGGCTGGCAGGAGTTTCTTAAAAGTCCGTGGCTGGGCATTGGTTTAGGTGGCAAGATTAGATTCACTTTCAGGAATTGGGAACAAATTATTGAAGTCCGTACCATGCACAATGATTTAGTTGGCATTATTATGCAGTTTGGAATTTTGGGTATTGTTTCTTTTTTTATGATTATATTTATTAATTTTCAGATGCTTGTTAGAATTTATAAAAATCATGACCAGAAATTGTCAGCCATTGGTTTATGGTTAATAGGTTTTTTTGCTGTTCAGTTAGTAGCGATTATTTTTTCTTTATATTTTAGTTCTAATATGATTAGTCTATTTTTTTGGTTGTTTTTAGGGTTAACGACCGCACTTTTTAAGTTAATTAAAACAGGTAATAATTAATTTTATGACTTTAAGTACAATAATTATTACTTATAATAATGAAAGAACCATTGAGCGTTGTTTAAGAATGCTTTTGCAAGCGACTAAAAATTATCAGTCTGAGTTGATAATTGTTGATAATAATTCCCATGATAAAACATGTGAATTAGTGTCAGAATTTTTTCAGGACCAAAGTAATAATTTAAAAGTTGATTTAATTAGGAATCAAGAAAATTATGGTTTTGCTCATGCTGTTAATCAAGGTCTTAAAATAATTAATGGGAAATTTATTTTATTACTTAATCCCGATGCCTTTATTAGATTAGGAGCTGTTGAATTAATGTTAAATTTTATAGATTGCCACTTGAAAGTTGGCTTGGTAGGTCCGCAGTTTATCTTTCCGAACGGTCAAATTCAGTCGTCTTTCGGCCGGCTGCCAAATTTTAGACGAGCGTTTTTTCATTTAACAAAGTTAGAAAAAATTTTTCCGGGTGGTATGTATCAAGCTTTTAATATTTGGAATAAGAAAAATTTTTTTAAAAATAAAAAAGTTGATTGGTTGGGCGGTGGTTGCTGGCTTTTTAAAAAAGAATTAATTAAGACTGTTGGCTATTTTGATGAAAATTTCTTTTTATATCTTGAAGATATTGATTACTGTTTACGTTTAACGCAGGCTGGTTACCAAATTTACTATTTACCAGCAGCAAAAGTTGAGCATGATTTAAGTCATTCTTTAAAAGATAGTAGTTTTAAAAAAAAGGCGATGATTATTAAAAAAAGCTGGTGTTATTATTGGCAGAAACATTTCAGAGAAAGAAAATTGGCCGGATATCTAATTTCTGTTTTGATTGCTTTAAAGATTTTAATTGCCAATTTATTTAAGAGATAAGTGATATAATATATGGATAATAATTATGAAATAAAAATTTATAGAAATTGGTTAGAAGTTGCTGCCTTAGAGAAAAGTTGGGCTGATTTAATTAAACGTTCTGAGGTTAATTATATTTTTAACACTTTTACTTGGTGTAAAACCTGGTGGCGTAATTTTGGCGCAAAACAAGAACTTTTTGTTTTGACGGTTAGCTGTTCAGATAATTTAGTAGCCCTGGCACCATTGATGATTAAAAGAAAAAAGTATTTTAAATTTTTCATCAGAAAAGAATTAACATTTATAGGTACCCCAGAAGCTGATTATTGTGATTTTATTATTGATCAAAAACACCAGAGCGTTATTTATCAACTAATTTGGCAAAAAATTCTTGATTATTGCCAGAGTGAGAAAGTAGTGATCAGTTTTAAAGATGTGCCGACTAAGAGTTTGTTAAGTGGCAGTTGGCACCAAATAGCTTATCCGTATAAAAGTGTTTATCAGGGAGATGACTGTTATCAACTGAATTATGCTGATTTTTCTTTAACCCAACTTGATCAGTTTATTAATAAACGTGATACGAAACAAAAAATAAAAAAGCTTAATCGTTTAGGTGAGATAAATATGTATTGGATTAAAGATTCAGAAGAACTTGATTTGAGATTAGCTGATTTTTTTATGCTTTTTCAAAAACGTGCTCTTCAAAAGGGTTATTTGCGTTTTTTTAATCACCATGCCTACCAAGATTTTTTTAGAGAATTATGTAGTGAATTTTTAAATCAAGGATTGCTACGTTTATGGGTTTTGACCATTAATAAAAAAACTGTCGCTTTAGATATTAATTTTCTTTATAATAATGTCTACGCTCGTTATTTGCCGGCCTTTGATCGAACCTATGCGCGCTATTCTCCGGGCCTGATATTATTAGAAAAAGTTATCAGTGCCGGTAAGCTTGAAGCAAATGTTTATGATTTTTTAAGGGGCGGTGAGACATACAAAGAAAACTATATTAATATTCGTAATAAGAACCAAACACTTAATTTATATCCCAATAAGTTAACTTTTGTTTTTTGGGAGAAATGGTTCAATTTTCGCATTCGACTAAAAAAAATAAAAATTTTAGGATTATTTTATCACTATTTTAAATGTTTCTTTTTTTAATATGAAAGAATTAATAAAAAAAATTATTTTTTTTGTTGTTTATTATTCTGGTTTATCAACTATTTATCGAGTATTAACACCCGGAAGATATCGGATAATTTGTTATCATCGTTTTGATAAAGAATTTAAAAATTCGGTTTTGTCTGTCAGCTTAGTGACCTTAAAAAAACAGCTTAATTATCTGAATAAATGTTATCAGCCCGTTACTCTTAAAGCTTTGATGACTGATTTTAATATTTCTCACCGAAGTCGTATCGCTGTAACCATTGATGATGGAGATTGCGGTTTAAAAGATGCCTGGCTGATTTTTCAGCAAGCTAATATTAAACCAACTCTCTTTCTGGCCTTTAATTTAGTTGGTCAAAACTCTTATCTTAATCATTATGATCTGAATGATTTGGTAGGACGTGGTTTGAATGTTGAGTCTCATACTTTATCACACCCACATTTGTCTGAATTAAAATCAGAGCAGGCTGAAATTGAAATTTCTTTATCTAAGAAAAAAATTCAATCGTTAATAGGTAAGACGGTTGACTATTTTGCTTACCCTTATGGCAAATATCAAGATTATACCAACGCCAACCTCGAACAGGTTAAAAAAGCCGGTTACCAGGCTGCTTTTACCATTGAAGAGGGGACGATTGGAAAGAGCGATGATATCTGGCAGTTAAGAAGAATTGTTGTTTTTGATGAACCTATGTTTATGTTTAAAGTTAGAGTTTCTGGAATAATTGATGATGTTATTAATTATTTTCAATCAAAATGAAGATTTTAATGATTAATAAATTTTATTATCCCAAGGGCGGGGCAGAACGTCATTTTTTTGATTTAAAGAAATTATTGGAAGATCATGGCCATCAAGTGGTGCCTTTAGCTATGGTTGATAAAAATAATTTTGATACACCTTATAAAAAATATTTTATTTCTCGTGTAGAAACTGAAAAGATTGGTTGGCACTGGTCAGCAATTAAAACAATTTTTAGATTTTTTTATTCATTTGAAGCGCGGCGTAAAATAAGAACGCTGATTATGGAAGAAAAACCAGATTTAGTTCACTTCCATAATATATATCACCAAATCTCGCCCTCTATTTTACCGATCTTTAAAAAGTTTGGTTTGCCGGTGATCATGACAGTGCATGATCATAAGCTGGTTGCGCCTAATTATTATTTAAAGAACGCCCGAGGCCAAATTTGCGGCCAGGATCATAATTTTTGGCAGTGTATTTATAAAAAATGCATAAAGAATTCAGTACTTGCTTCATTGGTGTGTGTGTTAGAGTTTTACTTTCATCAGTTGATAGGTTATTACAGAAAGTATGTTGATTTTTATATTGTGCCTAGTGCTTATTTAGCTAATCGTTTAATCACAGCTGGTTATCAAAAAAATAAAATTATCATATTACCTCATTTTATTGAATCAAATAAAGCTGGCCAGAATCATGTGCCTGCGAAAAATGAGCGGGAATTATTTGTTGCTTATATGGGACGTTTATCATCAGAAAAAGGTTTAGACACACTTTTTCAGGCATTAATTAAAACACAGCAAAAAGTTAGATTAAAAGTAATTGGCTCCGGCGAGTTAGAAAAGTATCGTTTATTGGCGGCTAATTTAAAATTGACCAGTCGTATTGAATTTATTTCTTATCCGAAAGATGGTAAAATAAATGAGCTTTTGGAAGGATGTTTAGCTGTAGTTATTCCATCATTAGTGCCTGAAACATTCGGTTTGTCAGTCTTGGAAGCCTATCGTTTTGGTAAGCCAGTCATTACTACCAGAGAGGGAGCACTCCCGGAAATCGTCACAGAAGGAGAAACTGGTTATATGTTTGAGAGTCATGATGAAAAAAAACTCAGCGAATTACTTGACCAAGTGTTCTCTAATAAGGAAGTTTTTTTACGTTTAGGTGAAAAAGCGAAAAATATAGTTGAACGCGATTATAATTCAGAGAATTATTATCAGCATTTAATTAAACTATATCAACAACTTATTTAACCAATTTAATATTTATGATTAGTAAATTAAAATTTGTCTTTTATTTTTTTATAATTTATTTGGGTCTAAGTTTGCCAAATATTGTTTTTAGTCAGATTTCAAATCAGACTAGCAATTATCCTAAATTAGCAAATTATTTTTTAAAAAGCCCGATCACTGCCGCTGAAGCCCGTGAGCTGGCCCGCTTTGACTTGTTGATCTTTGGAATGCAGGTTCAGGATACCAGTCCCGAAGTTTTTAAGATTATTAGGAGTCTAAACCCGGAGGTAAAAATTTTAGCTTATCTTTCAGCTTCAGATTTTCCTATTGAACGCTATCAAGGTTTGGAATCAGTAAACGGTCCATGGCATAAATTTAAAAGTAATTTATCAGACAGCTGGTGGTTGAGAGACAGTCAAGGCACACCTATTTCTTTTTGGCCAGGAAATTGGGCGCTTAACATGAGCGAACAAGCGCCACAAATTAATAACCAACGCTTGAATACTTATTTACCTGATTTTTTACAAAAAGAAATCATGGCCACTGGTTATTGGGATGGTGTTTTTTTGGATAATCTCTTCGAAAAAGTAGCTTTTATTAATCATGGTGACATTGATATTAATGGCGATTACCAAAAAGATAACCAACCCTGGCTTGAAGAACAATGGTTTCAAGGCATGTCAAAAATGCTTAAGTTACTCAGAGAAAAGCTTGGTTCTGATAAAATAATCATCGGCAACGGCGGTACCGCCTATTATCAATATACCAATGGGCGCTATTTTGAAAATTTTCCAACGTATTGGGACGATTATTGGTGTGGTTCCATGAAGCAGTATGCCGATTTAATGGTTAGAGCTAATAAACCGCAAATTGTTATTTTAGGTTCGAGTACCAATAACACCGGCAACTTCAAAGATTATCGCTGGTTACGTTTTGGCTTGGTTTCAGCCTTGCTTAATGACGGTTATTTTGCTTTTAATTATGGTGATCAAGATCCTTCACAATATGCTTGGTATGATGAGTACGATGTAGATTTAGGCATGCCCATTAATGACGCTTATAATTTATCAAATTCTGATGATAAAAATTTTACCGCAGGTATTTGGCGGCGCGATTTTACAAAAGGCATTGTTTTAATCAATATGTCAAATGTCGCTCAAAGGATAGAGTTAGAAGAAAATTTTAAGAAAATTGCCGGTCGACAAGACATAATTATAAACAACGGGCAGACGGTCAGCAGTGTTTTTCTGCCCCATGAAGATGGATTAATTTTGTTACGTTTAAATGAATATAAACAATTTAAATTTTTTGATTGGCTAGGTCAAACAATTGTTAGTGATAATACAAGTTTTAATCAAAAAATACCCGAGTTTAGTAATATCAGTTATGATCTAGATCAAGACGGTCGGGCGGAAAAAGTTGTCAGCAGTAACGGTTACATTACTTTTTATAATAGCTTAAATCAAGTCACCAAAAGAATTAAAGTTTACCCCAATTTTAATGGTTTAATTAATTTAGCGTCAGGCGATTTAAACGGTGATGGTACGATTGAAATTGTAACTGGCGCCGGTCGTGGCGGTGGACCGCACATAAAGATTTATAGCAGTGATGGTCGATTGCTGAATCCTGGTTTTTTTGCTTATGACAAAAAATTTCGCGGTGGTGTAAGTGTTTCGGTCGGTGATGTTAATGGTGACGGCAAAGCAGAAATCGTAACTGGCGCCGGTCGTGGCGGTGGACCGCACATAAGGATTTTTAATGCTGCTGGTCAACCGTTATCTGGATTTTTTGCCAAAGATAAAAGAGAAAGACAAGGTATACAATTTTTTTTAAGTGACATTGATAATGATAATCAGAAAGACATCATAACTTATTAACTTTTTTGTTAAAATTGTTAACATGGTTATTCCACATTTCCCAACATTAAATGTTTTTAATTTTTTTAAGAAATCACAACCAGTAGATAGATTGCCTTTTCCGTTAAACAACCAGCGCTCTGTTTTTTATTATTTAGCCAGGAACGCAGTCAATGCCGCAATCGAAGTGTTGAATTTAAGGGCTGGTGATGAAATTTTAATGCCAGCTTATAACTCAGGCGTAGAATATCAACCATTTGTAAAAAAAGGCATTGTGATAAAGTATTACGATTTAGCTAAAGATTTAAGCGTACCGCTCGAATCTTTAAGAACACTCATCTCAAATAAGACCAAAGCGCTTTATTTAATTCATATGTGGGGTTTTGTGGCTGCAAATTTTCAGGAAGTTTTAGAATTTAGCAAGTTTCATAATTTGTATTTAATTGAAGATTGCGCTTTATCTTTTTTGTCTAGTTATCATAATAAATATTTGGGCAGCTTTGGTGATGTGTCAATTTTTTCATTGCGCAAGTCGTTACCCATCCCTAATGGCGGGGTACTGGTTGTTAATAACGAAAAGTTAGCTCTACCTCGGCGTCCGGAGCCGCCAAAATCGTTTTATTCTACACTTATTGAACTTGGCAGTTTGATTATGGAAAACTGGTCTTTAAGATTTAGTTTTTGGGTGCCGGTACGGGATTTATTGCGTTGGTTGTTCCGCCGTATTTTACAACCCCGTTTACAGAAAATAGGTGTGGAAAAGGTATCAGCCGGTATTCTCGCTTTTGATGAGGCTAAGGCCAATTGGGGCATGAGCCAGATTTCTGAATTTGTGATCAGACGTTTAAATTACTCGGAAATTATTAGTCGGAGGCGTCAAAACTATGAGCACTTGGTGCAAATGATCAACAAGGCTATGCCTGATATTAAACTATTATTAGCGCCGTTAGTAGAAGGAACAGTACCTCTTTTCTTGCCGGTTTTAGTGAAAAATAATCATCAGGTGGTGACTCATCTACAGCAAGCTGGCATTGGCGCCGGATTGTGGTGGCAAGATTTTCCCTTTTTAAAAGAGGAGAACAGTTATCCAACACTGGTTTATTTAAAGAAACACTTAGTAGAAATACCGATTTATCAGGATTTAGAGGAGAAAGAAATTTTGTTTATATTTAGGACAATACAGGAATGGCATACAGCCACCATTACCAGCTAAACGCTTTTTCATATTCAGTTATTATTGGCTCTTGCCAAAAAATAATGCGTCTGCTATAATATTTTTAATTAAAATAATTAATTAAATCACTCATACCGCTTAAAATAAAATTTCCTGCTTAAGTTTAATTGACTAATTTAGCTTAAGTTAAAGGTGGTAGAAGATAAAAGGAAAAAAATATGCCAACTATTCCAACATTGGAAGAGCTGCTTAAGAGCGGCATGCATTTTGGTCACCAAACAGCCAAAAGGCACCCTTCCATGGAAAAATATATCTATACCGTGCGTAACACGGTTCACATATTCGATCTGGAAAAAACCCAGAATGAGTTGCAAAGAGCTTTAGATTTTATCAAAGAAGTCGCTAGTAAAGGCGGCGTGATTTTATTTTTAGGGACAAAGAAACAGGGGCGTGATATTGTCAAAAAATACGCCCAAGAAACTAATATGCCTTATATTTCCGGTCATTGGTTAGGTGGAACCTTTACTAATTTTAAGGTTTTACATAAATTGGTTGAGAAGCTTGATTTTTTAGAAAGACAAGAAACTGACCCAGATTATGAAAAAAAGTTTACCAAGAAAGAACGGCTGAAATTTTCCATTGAAAAAGAAAAATTGTTATCAACTATTGGCGGAATTAGAAATATGAGCCGGGTACCGGATGCTCTTTATTTAATTGATGCCAAGGACGAACTAACTGGGGTTAAGGAAGCTAAGAGAAGAAACGTACCAACAATTGCCATTTGCGATTCAAATATTGATGCTAAAAATATTGATTATGTTATTCCAGGTAATGATGATGCCGTTAAGTCAATTGAGTTGGTAACGCGTTTGGTAGCCGAGGCAATTAAAGAAGGTCAGGCTGAGTTTTCTAAGAAAAGCCAAGCGAATGACGAAGCTAACAAATAATAAGAACTTTCTTAATTATTAAGTAAAATTTACTATATATGATTGATGCAGCTCTTATTCAAAAATTAAGATCAATGACCGGTGTTGGTATGGTTGATTGTCAAAAGGCGCTTCAAGAGACTGGTGGTGATGAACAAAAGGCTTTAGAGATTTTAAGGAAAAAGGGCGCTAAAGTTGCTCAGAAGAAACAAGAAGAACGTGTTGCGAATGATGGTTTAGTTGAAGCTTATATGCACGCCACCGGCAAAGTCGGCTCAATGATTATTATCGCCTGTGAGACAGATTTTGTTGCCCGTAACAGCGAATTTAAAGAATTAGCGCATGATATAGCGATGCAGGTAGCTGCCATGAATCCGCCTTATATAATTCCGGCTGACGTACCGACTGATGTCTTGGAAAAGGAGACCGAGATTATAAAAGAGCAGTTGAAGAATGAAGGTAAGCCCGAAGAAATGTGGAATAAAATTATCGAGGGCAAACTCAATAAATATTATGAAGACGTTTGTCTAGTGAAACAGAAATTTATTAAGGATGATAAAAAAACCATTGAAGATTTGATTAATGAGAAGACGGCTAAGTTAGGCGAAAAAATTGAAGTTAAAAAAATTATCAGATTTAGCTTATAGATTATACCCACTGAATAAGTGGGTTTTATTTTTATGAAAAAAATTTTGCTAAAAATTTCGGGCGAATTATTTTCCGATTTAAAACAGTCAATTAATTTAAAAAAAGTTGCAGATGTCGCGCATCATATAGCAGCTGTAAACAGACACGGTTTTAAAATTGGCGTAGTTGTTGGTGGCGGTAATATTTTCCGCGGACGGCAAATTAGAAAAAGAGAAATTCAGGAAGTCACCGGTCATTATATGGGTATGGTCGCAACAATTATTAATTGTCTGGCTTTAAGAGATGCGCTGCTAAAAATAAAGTGTCCAGCGAAAATTATTTCTGCTTTACCGCTTAAAGTGGCCGGTATGGAGACCAAGCTGAGTAGGGCTAACCTTAGCTCAAAAGATTTAATAATTTTTGCCGGTGGTACTGGTAAACCTTATGTGACCACGGATACAGCGGCAGTTAAGCGCGCCATAGAAATGCAGGCTGATATTTTATTGAAAGGCACTAAAGTTGACGGTATTTATAACACTGACCCTATAAAAAATAAACACGCTAAAAAATATAGTCACTTAAGTTACAGTCAATATCTGAAAGAAAAATTACAAGTGCTGGATAATGGGGCAGTTGCTTTGGCGCAAAAAAATAATTTACCAATTTATGTCTTTAAGTGGCAAAATAAGGAATTGTTAAAGGTTGTTTCTGGTCACGGTCAAGGTTCTTTAATTAAGTAAAAAATAAAGTTTATTTAATAAAACTGCCTAAAAAGCAGTTTTTTTGACTAATAGCCTAAAAGAATGAGAAAATAAACTTATGATCTATGATTTAATAGTTATTGGTGGTGGTCCGGCTGGTTTGCTGGCTGCCGGACGCGCCGGTGAAAAGGGAGCTAAAGTTTTGCTTTTGGAAAAAAATGACCGGCTCGGTATTAAGTTATTGATTACCGGCAAGGGACGATGCAATTTAACCAACGCAGAATTTGATCT